>NZ_JAVLSB010000069.1:0-274896 GCF_031583775.1 Pseudomonas rhizozeae | reverse complement strand
ATTGGTGTCGAATGACATTCCGCATTCGCGGGCAAGCCCGCTCCCACAGGGCTCGCGTCACTCTCTAGCATGAGTTCAAAAACGACCTCCACCTGTACTGAAAGCGCTACAGCGGAACGATATCGATACAGTCCTCTGTGATCACTGCCATGCAAGGCTTTGATCCACCTCAGCTTTCTTATCCGCCTCTTCCTGTATCGAATTCGCTACAGGACTCGCAGAATGTAATTCGATCCAGCCCTGTAACTCTCTGTATTAAAAGCGAAAAACAACCTTGGCAGTGATCTTGCTAATAAGCCCTCATTAATAAGGGCAACCGCCCGAGCATTCAAAGCGTCCACCAGACGAATCTGGCCCCTTTAGGAGTTTCCATGAGCGAGTTGCGTTTTACTGAAGATCACGAATGGCTGCGCACCGAGGCTGACGGCAGCGTTACTGTCGGCATCACCGCATTCGCGCAGAACGCCCTGGGCGACGTGGTTTTCGTACAACTGCCGGAGTTGCAGGCTTACGCCAAGGGCGCCGAAGCCTCCACCGTGGAATCGGTCAAAGCCGCCAGCGGCGTGTACATGCCACTCGACGGCGAGGTATTGGAAGTCAACCCGGCGCTCGACAGCAGCCCGGAACTGGTCAACGAAGACCCGATGGGCGAAGGCTGGTTCTTTCGCTTCCAGCCAAGCGACGCTTCGGCAGTCGCCAAATTGCTCGATCAGGACGCTTACGATCGTCTGATCAAAGCCAACGCCGAAGCCTGAGGAAACGCCATGACCATCAATCTCAGCACCGCCAACGAATTCATTGCCCGTCACATCGGTCCACGCGCCGATGACGAGCAAGCCATGCTCAACAGCTTGGGCTTCGACTCCCTGGAAGCCTTGAGCGCCAGCGTGATCCCGGAAAGCATCAAGGGCACCAGCGTGCTCGACATGGATGACGGCCTCAGCGAAGCCGACGCACTGGCGTCGATCAAAGCCATTGCCGCCAAGAATCAGCTGTTCAAGACTTACATCGGCCAGGGCTACTACGGCACTCACACGCCGTCGCCGATCCTGCGCAACCTGCTGGAAAACCCGGCCTGGTACACCGCTTACACCCCGTACCAGCCAGAAATTTCCCAGGGCCGTCTCGAAGCGCTGCTGAACTTCCAGACCTTGATCAGCGACCTGACCGGCCTGCCGATCGCCAACGCCTCGCTGCTCGACGAAGCCACCGCCGCTGCTGAAGCCATGACCTTCTGCAAACGCCTGAGCAAGAACAAGGGCAGCCACCAGTTCTTCGCCTCGGTGCATTGCCACCCGCAAACCCTCGACGTCCTGCGCACACGCGCCGAGCCATTGGGCATCGACGTTGTGGTCGGCGACGAGCGTGAACTGACCGACGTCAGCGCCTTCTTCGGCGCCCTGCTGCAATACCCGGCAAGCAACGGTGACCTGTTCGATTACCGCGAACTGACCGAGCGTTTCCACGCCGCCAATGCCCTCGTGGCCGTCGCCGCCGACCTGCTGGCCCTGACCCTGCTGGCCCCGCCGGGAGAGTTCGGTGCCGACGTGGCCATCGGCAGCGCACAACGCTTCGGCGTGCCGCTGGGCTTCGGTGGTCCGCACGCGGCTTACTTCTCGACGAAAGATGCGTTCAAGCGCGACATGCCAGGCCGTCTGGTCGGTGTCTCGGTGGACCGTTTCGGCAAGCCGGCCCTGCGCCTGGCCATGCAGACCCGCGAGCAACACATCCGTCGCGAGAAGGCCACCAGCAACATCTGCACCGCGCAAGTGCTGCTGGCCAACATCGCCAGCATGTACGCCGTGTACCACGGCCCGAAAGGCCTGGTGCAGATCGCCAGCCGCATTCATCGCCTGACCGCGATCCTGGCCAAAGGCTTGAGCGCGCTGGGTCTGAACGTTGAGCAAGCCAGCTTCTTCGACACCCTGACCCTGAACACCGGCGCCAACACCGCCGCCCTGCACGACCAGGCACGCGCCCAGCGCATCAACCTGCGCGTGGTCGATGGCGAGCGCCTGGGCCTGTCCCTCGACGAAACCACTTCGCAAGCCGACATCGAAACCCTGTGGGCCCTGCTGGCCGGCGGCAAAGCGCTGCCAGACTTCGCCGCGCTGGCCGCCAGCGTTGAAAGCCGCATCCCGGCCGCGCTGCTGCGCCAATCGGCGATCCTCGAGCATCCGGTGTTCAACCGTTATCACTCGGAAACCGAGCTGATGCGCTACCTGCGCAAGCTGGCCGACAAGGACCTGGCGCTGGATCGCAGCATGATCCCGCTGGGCTCGTGCACCATGAAACTCAACGCCGCCAGCGAAATGATCCCGGTCACCTGGGCCGAGTTCGGTGGCCTGCACCCGTTCGCCCCGGCCGAGCAGAGCGCCGGCTATCAGCAACTGACCGACGAACTGGAAGCGATGCTCTGCGCCGCCACTGGTTACGATTCGATTTCCCTGCAACCGAACGCCGGTTCGCAAGGTGAATACGCCGGTCTGTTGGCCATCCGTGCCTATCACCAGAGCCGTGGCGACGAGCGCCGCGACATCTGCCTGATCCCGTCCTCGGCCCACGGCACCAACCCGGCGACCGCCAACATGGCCGGTATGCGCGTGGTCGTGACCGCGTGCGATGCCCGTGGCAACGTCGACATCGAAGACCTGCGCGCCAAGGCCATCGAGCACCGCGAGCACCTCGCTGCGCTGATGATCACCTACCCATCGACCCACGGCGTGTTCGAAGAAGGCATCCGCGAAATCTGCGACATCATTCATGACAACGGCGGCCAGGTGTACATCGACGGCGCCAACATGAACGCGATGGTCGGCCTCTGCGCACCGGGCAAGTTCGGCGGCGACGTGTCGCACCTGAACCTGCACAAGACCTTCTGCATTCCTCACGGCGGTGGCGGCCCGGGCGTTGGCCCGATTGGCGTGAAATCGCACCTGACGCCATTCCTGCCAGGGCACGCGGCCATGGAACGCAAGGAAGGCGCGGTCTGCGCCGCACCGTTCGGCAGCGCGAGCATTCTGCCGATCACCTGGATGTACATCCGCATGATGGGCGGCGCCGGCCTGAAGCGCGCTTCGCAACTGGCGATCCTCAACGCCAATTACATCTCCCGTCGCCTCGAAGAGCATTACCCAGTGCTCTACACCGGCAGCAACGGCCTGGTGGCGCACGAGTGCATCCTCGACCTGCGTCCGTTGAAGGACAGCAGCGGCATCAGCGTCGATGACGTTGCCAAGCGCCTGATCGACTTCGGCTTCCACGCGCCGACCATGTCGTTCCCGGTCGCCGGCACGCTGATGATCGAGCCGACCGAAAGCGAATCCAAGGAAGAACTGGATCGCTTCTGCGACGCCATGATCCGCATCCGCGAAGAAATCCGCGCGGTGGAAAACGGCACCCTCGACAAAGAAGACAACCCGCTGAAAAACGCCCCGCACACTGCCGCGGAAATCGTCGGCGAGTGGACTCACCCGTACAGCCGTGAACAAGCGGTGTACCCGGTGGCGTCGTTGATCGAAGGCAAATACTGGCCGCCGGTCGGTCGCGTCGACAACGTGTTCGGCGACCGCAACCTGGTCTGCGCCTGCCCGTCGATCGAAAGCTACGCTTAAGCCATCCGAGCACCTGAAGGAGCGCGCTTGCCCGCTCCTTCAGGACCGCAGTCCGCTAAAGACTCAGGAATTTCACATGTCCACCGATCAACTATTGAAAACCCCACTGCACGCCCTGCACCTCGAACTGGGCGCGCGCATGGTGCCGTTCGCCGGTTATGACATGCCAGTGCAGTACCCGCTCGGCGTGATGAAAGAACACCAACACACCCGTGATCAGGCCGGGCTGTTCGATGTGTCGCATATGGGCCAGATCCGCCTGACCGGCGCCAATGCCGCCAAGGCCCTGGAAACCTTGGTACCAGTCGACATCATCGATTTACCGGTGGGCATGCAGCGTTACGCGATGTTCACCAACGAAACCGGCGGCATCCTCGACGACTTGATGGTCGCCAACCTGGGCCACGACGAATTGATCCTGGTGGTCAACGCCGCCTGCAAGGATCAGGACCTGGCGCACCTGCAACAACACATTGGCGAACAGTGCACTATCGAACCGTTGTTCGAAGAGCGCGCCCTGCTGGCCTTGCAAGGTCCGTCGGCCGTCACCGTACTCGCACGCCTGGCCCCGGAAGTAGCCAGCATGACCTTTATGCAGTTCACCCGCGTGAAGTTGCTGGGTGTGGACTGCTTCGTCAGCCGTTCCGGTTACACCGGTGAAGACGGTTACGAGATTTCCGTGCCGGCCGCCAACGCCGAAGCCCTGGCCCGCGCGCTGCTGGCCGAACCGGAGGTGGCCGCTATCGGCCTCGGTGCTCGGGACTCCCTGCGCCTGGAAGCGGGCCTGTGCCTTTACGGCCACGACATGAACACCGACACCACGCCGATCGAAGCCGGCCTGCTGTGGGCCATCTCCAAGCCCCGCCGTGCCGATGGCGCGCGCGCTGGCGGTTTCCCTGGCGCCGAGCAGGTGTTCGCCCAGCAGCAAGCCGGGGTCAGCCGCAAACGCGTAGGCCTTTTGCCGCAAGAGCGCACACCAGTGCGTGAAGGCGCGGAAATCGTCAACGAAGCTGGCGAGACCATCGGCACGGTATGCAGCGGTGGGTTTGGCCCGACGTTGGGCGGTCCGCTGGCGATGGGTTACCTCGACAGCGCTTACCTCGCGCTCGACACTCAGGTATGGGCGATTGTCCGCGGCAAAAAGGTTCCTTTGCTTGTTAGCAAAATGCCATTTGTTCCACAACGCTACTATCGCGGTTGATTGACTGTTCCTATAAGTAACGCAGTTGCGTTAACAGTGCACTAATGTGTAACGCAACTGCCATAAAACAGTGCATTAACTTCGATTATCAAGTTGGCTTATAACGCGGCGAAACAATTGAATAAGCCTATCGAATAAGCCTGAACTAGTTAGCATCCTAACTGCCATCTGATCGAGCAAAACCGGGCATTATCGGGGCTTGTTTTTTCTGCCGTAGTTGGCGTAGAGTTTGTTCACTGTGTTTGCATGGGTCGCTTGGAATCGTGACCTGGGCAGTAGCCTACAAGTTAGCTACATCCCGTTCGACGTCTTCTTACTCTCCTGCAACCAGCCCCAGTACTCTTTCATGAGAAGGAGGCTGTCATTAATTTTTTGCGTCAAAGGAAATAAGAAATGTCCCAACGTCAGAGCGGTACCGTCAAGTGGTTTAACGACGAGAAAGGTTTTGGTTTTATCACTCCAGAAAGCGGTCCGGATCTGTTCGTGCATTTCCGCGCTATTCAGGGCAACGGCTTCAAGAGCCTGAAAGAAGGCCAGAAAGTGACGTTCGTTGCTGTGCAAGGCCAGAAAGGCATGCAGGCTGACGAAGTACAAGCAGAAGCCTAATCTTCTGTAACGAAAAAGCCCCTGATGCTGACATCAGGGGCTTTTTTGTGCGCGTAAATCCGTAAAATGGCCTTTTTCCGCCGAGAGCCTGCCATGTCGAAACATTTGCTCACACCCCAGGGCGACTTTCCCGCCGCCACTCTGGGCCGTCGCCTGGCAGCGATGTTTTATGATTTCTTGCTGTGCACTGCCCTGCTGATCGTCACCAGCGGCATTTACAAGATGATTCAAATGGCAATCATCGGCGAAGAGCGAATGCGCAGCCTCACCGAATCTGGAGCGCTGGACGGTGATCCTTTGCAATCGACGATCCTGCTATTCGTGTTGTTCGGCTTCTTCGCGCAGTTCTGGACCTGGTCCGGACAGACCCTGGGCATGCAGGTCTGGTGCATTCGCGTGCAAAACGCCGACGGTTCTTCGATCAGTCTGTGGCAGGCGCTGCTGCGCTTCGTGGTGTCGATCGCTTCGTGGCTGTGCGTGGGACTGGGCTTCTTCTGGTCATTGTTCGACAAGCAGAAGCGCAGCTGGCACGACATGTATTCCAACACCCAACTGGTGCGGATTCCGAAGAAGAGCAAGTAACCCGGATCAATATAACCATTGTGGGAGCGAGCCTGCTCGCGAATGCGGTGCGTCAGTCGTCATACGCGGCGACTGATACGCCCTCTTCGCGAGCAGGCTCGCTCCCACAGTTTTTCTAGCCAGAATCAGGCGTTACCGGCCAATTTCATCCGCGCTGCCTGGGTGAAATCCAGCATGCGCTTGAGCGGGCGAATGGCCTGAGGGATCAAGGCCGGATCCACGAAGATCTCGTTCGTGCCTTCCTTCAAGCTCTTGAGCGTGCGCTCAAGGGTGTTCATGGCCATCCATGGGCAATGCGCGCAACTGCGGCACGCGGCGCCATTACCGGCAGTGGGCGCCTCGATGAAGACCTTGTCCGGGCACAGCTGTTGCATCTTGTAGAAGATGCCGCGATCAGTGGCGACGATCAGGGTTTTGTTGGGCAGGCTTTGCGCCGCCGCGATCAGTTGACTGGTAGAACCCACCGCATCCGCCAACTCAATCACCGAAGTCGGCGATTCCGGATGTACCAGAATGGCCGCGTCCGGGTACAGCGCCTTCATGTCTTCCAGTTGCTTGGATTTGAATTCCTCGTGGACGATGCAGGCACCGTCCCACAACAGCATGTCCGCACCGGTCTGGCGCTGGATATAGGTGCCCAAGTGCTTGTCCGGCCCCCAGATGATGGTCTCGCCGTTATCCATCAGACTTTCGACGATCTCCAGGGCGCAGCTGGACGTTACCACCCAGTCGGCCCGTGCCTTCACCGCAGCAGAGGTGTTGGCATAGACCACCACGGTGCGTTCCGGGTGTTGGTCGCAGAACGCGGAGAACTCATCCACCGGGCAACCGAGGTCCAGGGAACAGGTAGCTTCCAGGGTCGGCATCAGAATGCGTTTTTCAGGGTTGAGGATTTTCGCCGTCTCGCCCATAAATTTCACCCCGGCGACAACCACAGTCTTGGCCGGGCTCGCGCTACCGAAGCGCGCCATTTCCAGAGAATCGGACACGCAGCCGCCGGTTTCTTCAGCCAGGGCCTGGATAATCGGGTCGCAATAAAAGTGCGCTACCAGTACCGCGTCCTGAGCCTTGAGCTCGGCAGCGATGGCAGCGCGGTAGTGAGCTTCTTCATCGACGGTCAGCGGTTTGGGCTGTTTGGCGTCGAGGTGGGCTTGAACCAAAAGGCGTTCGGAAATCTGCGTCATGTTCGCAAGACCTGCAGGCGCTTTCGCGCGAAAGTCGAGTATACACCTGGCTCTGGACCACTGAAGGGCACCGCCGGGAGAGTGAGTATTCATCAGGCACAGCGTTGGAGCCGGCAAGGCTACAGAATATCCCGCAGATGCAAAAGATGATTCTGTTGTGCGGCACGGCGCGAGACCGGGAAAGGTCGAGAGGGAGAAATCGCGGGCAAAAAAAAATCCGGAAATCCTCACTTGCGTGGTCCTTCCAGACTTTTAAAACTGCTACAAAAATGGTGGGTCGTGTGGGATTCGAACCTACGACCAATTGGTTAAAAGCCAACTGCTCTACCAACTGAGCTAACGACCCGCTGTGTGGTGGCGCGTATAATACTGATTTTTAACGCTTATTCAACACCTTATTTGAAATAAATCAGAAATAAGGCGTTGGGTCGCTTACACCAGCCGCTGAGAAGCCCTCTGCACGCAGGCGGCAGCTGTCGCATTTGCCGCAAGCACGGCCCTGATCATCGGCCTGATAGCAGGAAACCGTCAGCCCGTAATCGACACCGAGCTTGATCCCCGCCTCGACGATTTGCGCCTTGCTCAGGTTCTGCAGCGGTGCCTGGATACGGAAGCCATTGCCCTCTACACCGGCCTTCGTGGCCAGGTTGGCCATCACTTCGAACGCTTCGACGAACTCCGGCCGGCAATCTGGGTAGCCTGAATAATCCACGGCATTCACGCCGATGAAGATGTCTCGCGCGCCCAGCACTTCGGCCCAGCCCAGGGCCAGCGACAGAAATACGGTGTTGCGAGCTGGCACATAGGTCACCGGGATGCCTTCGCTCGGCGCCTCAGGAACGTCAATCGAGCTGTCGGTCAATGCCGAGCCGCCGATGCCGTTGAGATTCAGACCGATCACCTTATGCTCTACCACGCCCAAATCCCGGGCCACCCGCTCGGCGGCGTGCAATTCCGCCCGATGCCGCTGACCGTAATCAAAGCTCATGGTGTAGCAGCTATAGCCTTTCGCGCGCGCCATGGCCACGACGGTTGCGGAGTCCAGGCCGCCGGACAGCAGGATGACTGCACGTTTTTCGGCAGTGTTCAGTGATTCGGTCATTTTCAGCGCCCCGGCTCGTCATTCCATAGATATTTGTGCAACTGCAATTGCAGGCGTACCGGCAGATTGTCCGCTACTACCCAGTCCGCCAGATCCCGCGCATTCAGGTCATGGTAGCTCGGTGAAAACAGCACTTCACCAGCACGCCGATCCAGGCCGTACTGAATGAGCTTCGACACTGCCCAGTCATAGTCTTCGCGGGAGCAGATGACGAATTTCACTTGGTCATTAGGGGTCAGCAGCTCGATATTTTCATAGCGATTGCGATGCGCTTCTTTGGACCCCGGCGTTTTCAGGTCGACCACGCGACTGACCCGGGAATCTACCGCCGAGATATCCAACGCACCACTGGTTTCCAGTGACACTTCGTAACCGGCGTCGCACAGCTGCTTGAGCAATGGAATGGCGTTAGGTTGCGCCAATGGCTCGCCACCGGTCACGCAAACGTAGCGCGGGCGGAAACCGGCAACCTGTTCGAGGATATCGTCCAGCGGACGAACCGTACCGCCACTGAAGGCGTAGGCGCTGTCGCAATATTGGCAACGCAACGGGCAACCGGTCAGGCGCACAAAAACCGTGGGCAGCCCGGCAGTCCGCGTTTCCCCCTGCAACGAGTAGAAAACTTCGGTGATTCTCAATGTGTCTTGCATAGTCGCCACGGGCGTAACAGCTAAACAGGCTGTCCGCCTCCGTCAGGCACTTCAAGGAACCCCGCCAACGCGCAAGTCCCAAAAAGCGTGTGTCATAAAAAGGGCGTGAATTCTAACGAAAAAACCCGCGACAAGCGCGGGTTTCTTCCATAACGACAAAGCAGGCTTACATACGCTGCAAATCGCGCTGGGCCAACTGAGCGGCGGAGGTGCCCGGATATTGAGCCACTACCTGCTGCAGAATGCCCTTGACCCGGTCGGCATGACCGAGACGGCGCTCTACATCGGCCAGTTTGTACAGCGAATCAGGCACCTTGGCGTGCTTCGGGTACAGCTGAGACACCTTGGCGAACGCTTGACCGGCACCTTGCAGGTCGCCTTTGGCCAGGTTCACTTCACCCAGCCAATACTGGGCGTTACCCGCGTATTGGCTGTTCGGGTACTTGCGCAGGAATGCCGAGAACGCCTGGCTGGCCTTGTCGAAATCCTTGGCTTTGATCAGGTCGAAAGCTGCGTCGTAATACAGCTTTTCCTTGGCCGGATCACCCGGCTCGCTGCTGGCGGCAGGCTGTTGAGCGGCAGCCGCCCCAGCACCCGCGCCTGCGGCGGCACCGGCGGCATCGCCACCGGCAGAAGAATTATCAGGAGTCGCGGCAGGTGCAGCACCGCTTCCTATGCGCCGATCAAGATCCTGGTATCGCTCCAGGCTTTCTTGCTTCATGCGCGCTACATCATTTTGCAGAACTTCGATCACGCCCTGTTGGCGCGCAATTTGTTCCTGCATCTGTTGCAATTGGTTGAACAGCTCGCCCTGTGCCGAGACAGGGGCCGAAACCCCTCCCCCGGCATAGGCGCCGTTCGTACCGTAACCCGCAGGCGGATAACTGCTCCCGCTATTGTTATAACCGGAGTTGTCATCGACCACAGGAACCGCAGCCCACACCGCAAGCGGTGCGAGGCTGAGAGCCAGAATAGTTACAGCACGACGGCACGTTCGCATGACGAATTACTTACGCAGTTCGACGCGACGGTTTTGAGCCCAGGACTGCTCGTCGTTGCCGGTAGCAACTGGACGCTCTTCGCCGTAGGAAACCAGTTCCAGCTGAGCTGGGGAAACACCTTGCAGTACCAGGTAGCGCTGAACGGCTTTCGCACGACGCTCGCCCAGTGCCAGGTTGTACTCACGAGTACCACGTTCGTCGGTGTTGCCTTCCAGAACAACGCGAGCGCCGTTTGCTTTCAGGTCTTTGGCGTGAACGTCCAGAGCGCGCATGGCTTCTGGCTTCAGGTCCGAGCTGTCGTATTCGAAGTAGAAGGTGGTGATTGCGCGCAGAGCAGCTTCTTCGCTCAGGGAGCCGTCAACGGCACCAGTGTTTGCGCCGTAACCAGCGTTTGGATCAACAGCGCCTTCACCGGCATTATCGCCGCCTTTGGACGAGCAACCTACAGCTACAGCCATGGCCAGAGCCAGCGCAGCAAATTTACCAAACTTCAGCATTTCCATCGTGAAACTCCTAATGAACCCCAGTGTGTTAAGTAAAACGTGTAGCGCCGCGTCAGTTCAGGTAAGGGGACCAGGAAGGTTCTCTGACTTCGCCTTGTGCGGTAGGAAGCGGGAGCCTTACGCGTCCATTAATGGACACGAGCATCAAGACTCCCCGGCCCTGCTGGCGGGTGGCGTAGATTACCATGGTGCCGTTGGGCGCAACAGTAGGTGACTCGTCCAGAGTGCTATCAGTGAGGATTTTTACGCTGCCGCGCTGCAAATCCTGGGCTGCCACCTTGAAATTAGTGAAGCCGTCCTGGCGGTGAATCATCACCAGGGTCTTTTCATCCGCCGACAATTTAGGGTTGGCGTTGTAGTTACCGATGAACGTGACGCGTTCCGCACCGCCGCCGCCGGCGCTGGTTTTGTAGATTTGCGGCTTGCCGCCACGGTCGGACGTGAAGTACAGAGTGTTGCCATCCTTGCCCCAGAACGGTTCGGTGTTGATACCAGGACCGTTGGTGACGCGGGTCAGTTGACGCGAACCGAGGTTCATCACGTAGATGTCCGGGTTACCGTCTTTCGACAGCACCAGCGCCAGGCGCTGACCATCCGGCGACCAGGCAGGGGCGCCGTTGAGGCCTTCGAAGTTGGTCAGTTGCTCACGGCGACCGGTGTCGATGTTCTGCATGAAGATCCGTGGACGCTTCTGTTCGAACGACACGTAAGCGATACGCTTGCCGTCCGGGGCAAAACGCGGCGACAGGATCGGCTCGCGCGATTGCAGCAAAGTCACGGCGCGGGCGCCGTCATAGTCCGAACGCTGCAAGGTGTAGCGCGTGTTCTTTTCGGAGAAACGTTCAGCCGTCACATACAGCAAGCGAGTGGAGAACGCGCCCTTGATGCCGGTGAGTTTCTCGAAGCCTTGGTCGGAAATATAGTGAGCCATGTCGCGCAGCTGATCGACATTCCCTGAAACACTTCCGTCCGCGACTTTCTGCTCGGTAGCGACGTTGAACAGTGCCCACTGCACTTTCAGCGGGCCACCGGCAGGAACAATATTACCGACCATGACGTACTGAGCACCCAGTGCCTTGAAGTCACGGAAGATGATTTCGCTCGGCTGGGTTGGCTGACTGATCATGTTCTGCTTGGGAATCGGCGCGTAATAACCCGAGTTACGCAGGTCGTTGCCGATAATTTCCGCCATGTCGTCCGGCAGCACGCTGCCGCCCTGGAAGCCGAACGGTACAACGGCGATCGGGGTGGCCCGATCGCTACCGCTGGTAACCAGAATGTTTTTTTCGTCTGCCGCCGCGATCCCTGCCATGCAGCAGATAACGACCAGCATTCCTCGAAGAAGGTTTCTCACAAGGCTAGATCCTCAGGTGTGAATGTCATCTTGAACGAACGATACGGAGCGAAATCACTCGGCTTCATTCCCTGCATTTCTGTCAACCGACCAATATTCTTGACCGCTGCTACCGCCGAGGCATCGAACGGACCATCGCCGCTGGACTTGGCCACGCTAACCGAGGTCACCGTACCGTCCGGCAACATGCCAATTTGCAATACGACCGTCATGCCTTTGCGTGCCGAAGGTGGACGAGCCCAGCCTTCTGCAGCACGTGCCCGAATCAGATCATCGAAGCTGCCGGCGACTTCATCGCCCTGCTCATCTGCCAAGGCCTGCTGGCGCTGCGGCGTGTCGGAAAGCAAATCTGCCAAGGCCTGGGCCTTTTTGTCTTCGGTAGATTTCCGCGCCGCGTCCTGCGCTTTCTTCTTCGCAGCATCGGCGGCAGCTTTCTTCTTCGCATCCTCGGCGACTTTCTTTTTCGCCTCGTCCGCTTCAGCTTTCTTCTTGGCGTCTTCCGCGGCTTTCTTTTTCGCGTCTTCGACGATTTTCTTCTTCGCTTCTTCAGCGGCCGCTTTCTTGGCCTCTTCTTCCGCGGCTTTCTTGGCGTCTTCCTCGGCCTTCTTCTTGGCTATATCAGCCAATTGTTTCTCTTCGGCCTTTTTGGCTTCCGCAGTCTTCTTGGCTTCATCGGCTTTTTTGGCTTCATCAGCCTTTTTCGCCTCGTCCGCTTTCTTCGACTCGTCGGCCTTCTTGGCTTCCTCGGCCTTTTGAGCCGCTTCTTCTTTCTTTTGTTCCGCAGCCTTTACCGCTTCCTGCTCGACCTTCTTCTGCTCCATCTGCTCGACTTCGGTCTGGCGCGCGGCGGATTTCTTCGCCTCACCCGCAATCTTCTGATTGGTCTGGGTGGTCGCCTGACTTTTCGATTTCAACTGGTAGAGGGTCGCCTGGACGATCGGTTTGGCCGGCGGCAGCTCAGGTGTGAAGGCAAAACTGACAAACAGCATGCCGAACACCAGCACGTGCAAGCCAATCGCCCAGACACTGGGCCAGAAGTAGCTTTCCGAGGCAGTTGGCTCTCGCTGTTGCTGCATCAGGGCGCCTCGGTAATCAAGCCAACATTACCGACCCCGGCTTTCTGCAACCCGCCCATGGCCCCCATGACCGCGCCATAGTCGACGGTCTTGTCGCCACGAATGAACACCTGGGTGCGTTTGCCGTTGCCGTTGCCGGCGTTGATGATCTTGGTCACCGCGTCGGTCATCTGCGGCAAGGTCATGGCCTTGTCCTGCTGCTTCTCGGTGTCGACTTCGCTGCCAAGATTCCAGTAGTAGGTCTTGTCAGCCTTGATCGAAATGGTCAAGACCTGGGTGTTGTTGTCCTGCGGCAGGGCTTCGCTGGAAACCTTGGGCAGATCAACCTTCACGCCCTGGTTGAGCATCGGCGCGGTCACCATGAAGATGACCAGCAGCACCAACATCACGTCGATGTAGGGCACCACGTTCATCTCGGCAACCGGCTTGCGCTTTTTACGAGCTCGAGCGATTAACGCCATTGGGAAATACCTGCTTATTCTTCGCTGGTGTGCACTTTGCGG
Source organism: Pseudomonas rhizozeae (assembly GCF_031583775.1). Lineage (NCBI taxonomy): Bacteria > Pseudomonadati > Pseudomonadota > Gammaproteobacteria > Pseudomonadales > Pseudomonadaceae > Pseudomonas > Pseudomonas rhizozeae. The sequence goes on along the minus strand of NZ_JAVLSB010000069.1, from coordinate 261,520 downwards.
TGCAGGATCGCCTGGAATTCATCGGCGAAGGTGTAGTAACGGCCCAGCAGGGTTTCGCTGCGAGCGGCAAAACGGTTGTAGGCGATAACGGCCGGGATCGCGGCAAACAGGCCGATCGCAGTGGCAATCAGTGCCTCGGCAATACCCGGCGCCACGGTGGCCAGGGTTGCTTGCTGGGCAGTGGCCAGACCGCGGAACGAGTTCATGATCCCCCATACGGTACCGAACAGACCGATGTAGGGGCTGACGGAGCCGACGGTGGCGAGGAACGGCAGGCTCTGTTCAAGCTTTTCTTCTTCGCGGGAGATGGCCACGCGCATCGCACGCGCCACGCCTTCCATGACCGCTTCCGGATCAACACCTGGCTGCTGGCGCAGACGGGAGAATTCCTTGAAACCGGCGCGGAAGATTTGCTCGACGCCCGAATCCGGGTCCGGGTTGCTGCCGGCCTGACGGTACAGCTTGGACAAGTCGATACCCGACCAGAAGCGCTCTTCAAAGCTCTCCAGGGCACGGCGACCGGCGCGCAGCAGGTTGCTGCGCTGAAAGATCATGATCCACGAGGTCACCGATGCGGCTACCAGGATCAGCATTACCAGTTGCACCACGATGCTGGCATTGCTGACCAGGCTCCACATGGAGGAATGGTCGACGACGTTAGCTTCCACGCTTTATCTCCTGCTTAGAGTGTTTACCCGCGCCGCTCACGTCGGCGAGGGCCGTACGTAGAGCTTCGGGAATGGCCCGGGGTTTCAAACTGTCGGTGCGCACACAAGCCACCAGGAACTGCCCTTCGCAGAGCAGCACATTATCCGTTGCCCGCCTGACTTGCTGCTTGTAACGCAGGCTGGCCCGGTTCAATTCGATTACATCCGCACTTACCAGCAGTTCGTCATCCAGTCGCGCCGGCGCGTGATATCGCGCTTCGCTGGAATGCACGACGAACAACAGGTCCTCACCCACTAGCTGAGACTGGACAAAGCCCAGTCCACGAAGCTGTTCGGTTCGAGCCCGTTCCATAAACTTGAGGTAATTAACGTAATACACGATGCCGCCCGCATCGGTGTCCTCGTAATAAACGCGACAGCGAAATGCGAATGGCTCAAGCCCGTTTTGCGCGCGCATACTCTAGTGCTTACTCCTCAGGTTGCCAATCCGGCCAGGCAACTGTTTTTCATGGTTCTGTACGTTTACGGGGGAAGCACGGTCCTAGGACAGCACAAACCTCGAATAAATCAGCCCGTGGAAGGCTTTTAATCGTCCACTGCATCAAGGAATTCGTCTACCACAGGCATCTCGCCCAATCGTGACGGAATGTTTAAGCCAAAATGCAGGTACGCGTGCCGGGTCACCACGCGCCCACGGGGGGTGCGCATGATGTAGCCCTGCTGGATCAGATAGGGTTCAAGCACATCTTCAATGGTGTGACGCTCTTCGCTGATCGCCGCTGCGAGGCTGTCGACCCCCACCGGGCCGCCGTCGAACTTCTCGATCATGGTCAGCAGCAAGCGCCGGTCCTGATGATCGAAGCCACGTTCGTCGACGTCCAGCAGGTTCAACGCCAGATCGGCGATCGGCTTGGTGATGTGGCCCTTGGCGCGCACCTCGGCGAAATCCCGTACCCGCCGCAACAGCCGATTGGCGATACGCGGTGTGCCGCGCGCACGCCGGGCAATCTCGAACGCACCTTCCGGATCCAGCGGCAAGCCAAGAATCGTCGCCGAACGCTCGACAATGGTCGCCAGGTCAGCAGTGCTGTAGAACTCCAGGCGCTGGACAATACCGAAGCGATCCCGCAACGGGTTGGTCAGCATCCCAGCCCGCGTGGTTGCCCCCACCAGGGTAAAGGGCGGCAGATCGAGCTTGATCGAACGCGCCGCCGGCCCTTCGCCGATCATGATGTCGAGCTGGAAATCTTCCATGGCCGGGTACAGCACTTCCTCGACGATCGGTGACAGCCGGTGGATCTCGTCGATGAACAACACGTCGTGTGGTTCAAGGTTGGTCAGCAGCGCCGCCAGATCGCCGGGCCGTTCCAGCACCGGGCCCGAGGTGCTTTTGATCGACACGCCCATTTCCTGGGCAATGATGTTGGCCAGTGTGGTTTTACCCAGGCCCGGCGGGCCGAAAATCAGCGTGTGGTCCAGGGACTCGTTACGCCCTCGCGCGGCCTGGATAAACAGTTCCATCTGCTCGCGAACGGTGGGCTGGCCAATGTACTCGGCCAGGCTGACGGGGCGAATGGCCCGGTCCTGGACTTCTTCGCGGTCACGGGGCGCGCCCGTGGCGGCGATCAGACGATCAGCTTCAATCACTTAAATCATTCCCTTCAGGGCACGCCGAATCATGTCTTCACTGCTCAAGCCTTTCTCCTTGATCGCGGAAATCGCCTTGCTGGCTTCCTGAGGTTTGTAGCCGAGGGAAATCAGCGCGCTGACCGCATCATTTTCCGCCGTGGCCACAGGCGCCGCATCCGGCCCGCCGGGCTGATTGGGCACCAGGGCGAACATCGCCGGCACGGTTTCCCAAGCTTTAAAGCGGTCCTTGAGTTCCACCAGTAGGCGCTCGGCGGTTTTCTTGCCGACGCCCGGCACCTTGGTCAAGGCCGAGGTGTCCTGGGATTGCACGCAACGCACCAACTCATCGACTTCCAGACTCGACATCAACGCCAGGGCCAATTTTGGCCCCACACCATTGAGACGGATCAACTCGCGAAAAAAGTCTCGCTCCCGCTTGCCGAAGAAGCCATAGAGTAACTGCGCGTCTTCGCGAACGACTAGATGGGTGTGCAACGTCAGCGGCTCACCGACCGACGGCAGGCGATACAGCGTGGTCATGGGGACTTCCAACTCATAGCCCAGACCGTTTACATCCAGAATCAGGTGCGGCGGCTGTTTCTCAGCCAAGGTACCGCGCAAGCGTCCAATCACGTTTCAGATCCTTGAGCGTTGGCCAGCAACGGGCTGGCGAGTCACACAGCGAGCGCGGATGCCGAGCCGTTCAGGCGTACCCGGCTCATCCCCCCGCAAAGAATGGGCTGATGCTATCAGAGACGCAGGCGCCCGCCACGACTGCGTGCAGTTCCCAAGCCGTGGGGCAGCAGACTGGAACGGGTATGCGCATGGCAAATGGCGATGGCCAGGGCGTCGGAGGCGTCGATTTGCGGTTTGCTGGTGAGCTTGAGCAAGTGCATGACCATCATCTGCACCTGCTCTTTATTCGCCGCGCCGGTGCCGACTACCGCCTGTTTGACTTGGGTCGCGGTGTATTCGGCAATTTCCAGGCTCTCTTCGGCACCGGCAACAATCGCCGCGCCACGAGCTTGACCGAGCTTGAGCGCCGAGTCGGCATTGCGTGCCATAAACACCTTCTCAATGCCCATCGTCACCGGCCCGTAAGTCTGAATAACCTCGCGCACTCCGCGGTAGACGATTTGCAGCCGCTCATGCAACTCGCCGGCACCGGTGCGAATGCAGCCCGACGCGACATACACGCAACCGCGCCCGGTATCGCGGACGATGCCGTAACCGGTGATGCGCGAACCGGGGTCGATACCTAAAATTAGAGTCATAACGCCTGCGGGTTAAGTAAAAGCACGGTATTCAATACACGAATAATAAATGTGGGAGCGAACCCGCTCGCAAAACGGTTTCAACGACAGCAGGATTGCCGCCTGAAAAACCGCCTTCGCGAGCAGGCTCGCTCCCACTTTGCCTACTCCACCTTAACCGAGTTGAGCGGCCACCGACTCTGGAATATCCGCGTTGGAGTAGACGTTCTGCACGTCGTCCAGGTCTTCGAGCATGTCGAGCAGCTTGAGCACCTTTTCCGCGCCTTCCAAGTCCAGTTCGGCACTGGTGGTCGGCAGCATCACGATTTCCGCATCAGCACCCTTGAAGCCAGCCGCTTCCAGGGCCGTGCGCACCGCGTAAAAACCGGCGAACGAGGTGAATACGTCGATCGCGCCGTCTTCGTGGGTGACCACGTCATCGGCATCGGCTTCCATCGCCGCTTCCATCAGCGCGTCTTCGTCGACACCCGGAGCGAAGGAAATCTGCCCCTTGCGCTCAAACAGATAGGCCACCGAACCATCGGTACCGAGGTTGCCGCCGCACTTGCTGAAAGCGTGACGCACGGCTGCGGCAGTGCGATTGCGGTTGTCGGTCATGCACTCGACCATCACCGCCACGCCGCCGGGCCCGTAGCCTTCGTAGCTGAGCTCGACCATGTCGTCGGTATCGGCCGCGCCGGCACCTCGTGCCACGGCGCGATCAATGATGTCGCGGCTCATGTTCGCGCCCAAGGCCTTGTCCAGCGCCAGGCGCAAACGCGGGTTTGAACCCGGGTCACCACCACCCTGTCGGGCAGCGACGGTCAGCTCACGAATCCACTTGGTGAAGATCTTGCCCTTCTTGGCATCCTGACGTTCTTTGCGGTGCTTGATGTTCGCCCACTTGGAATGACCAGCCATAACTCGCTCCGAATGCTCTTTCACACATTGCCCGCCACGCCATGACGCGCCAGCCGGCAACTACAATTTTCGACCGTCTATAAAGAAAGGGCGCTTCCGAAGAGGCGCCCTTTGAGGTCAGCCTTACTCAGCCTTAGGCGTTTCGCGCAAACGAATGTGCAGCTCGCGCAGTGCCTTGGCATCCACCTGGCCCGGTGCCTGAGTCATGACGTCGGCCGCGCTCTGGGTTTTCGGGAAGGCGATCACTTCACGAATCGACTGGGCGCCGGTCATCAGCATCACCAGACGGTCCAGGCCGAAGGCCAAGCCACCGTGGGGCGGCGCGCCGTATTTCAGGGCGTCAAGCAGGAAGCCAAACTTCTCTTCCTGTTCCGCTTCGTTGATGCCCAACAGGCGGAAGACCGTTTGCTGCATCTCTTTGCGGTGGATACGGATAGAACCGCCACCCAGCTCGGTGCCGTTGAGCACCATGTCGTAGGCACGGGACAGCGCGGTAGCCGGGTTGGCTTCAAGCTCTTCCGGGGTGCACTTCGGCGCGGTGAACGGGTGGTGCAAGGCAGTGAAGCTGCCGTCGTCGTTCTCTTCGAACATTGGGAAGTCGACGACCCACATCGGCGCCCATTTGCAGGTCAGTAGGTCCAGGTCGTGACCGAGCTTGATCCGCAGCGCGCCCAGGGCCTCGCTGACGATCTTCGCTTTGTCGGCACCGAAGAACACGATGTCGCCGTCAACCGCACCGACGCGATCGAGGATCACGTTGAGGTTGGCTTCAGGGATGTTCTTGACGATAGGCGATTGCAGGCCATCAACACCGTTGGCGCGCTCGTTGACCTTGATGTACGCCAGGCCCTTGGCACCGTAGATGCCGACAAACTTGGTGTAATCGTCGATTTGTTTACGCGGCATGCTGGCGCCAGCAGGGACGCGCAGCGCGGCGATGCGGCATTTCGGGTCGTTGGCCGGGCCGCTGAACACCTTGAAGTCGACTTCTTTGAGCTGATCGGCAACGTCCACCAGTTCCAGCGGGTTCCGCAGATCCGGCTTGTCGGAACCGTAACGACGCATGGCTTCTTCGAAGGTCATGTGCGGGAATTCGCCGAATTCCAGATCCAGCACTTCCTTGAACAGGTTGCGGATCATGCCTTCGGTCAGGCCCATGATGTCTTTCTCATCGAGAAAACTGGTCTCGATGTCGATCTGGGTGAATTCCGGCTGGCGGTCGGCACGCAGGTCTTCGTCACGGAAGCATTTGGCAATCTGATAGTAACGGTCGAAGCCAGCGACCATCAGCAGTTGCTTGAACAGCTGTGGCGATTGCGGCAAGGCGAAGAAGGAGCCGGCGTGAGTACGGCTTGGCACCAGATAGTCGCGGGCGCCTTCCGGGGTGGCGCGAGTCAGGATCGGCGTCTCGACGTCAAGGAAGCCGTTTTCGTCCAGGTAGCGACGGATGCTGGTGGTCATGCGCGAACGCAGACGCAGCTTCTCGGCCATTTCCGGGCGACGCAGGTCCAGGAAGCGATAACGCAGGCGGGTTTCTTCGCCCACGTCGGAGTATTCATTGAGCGGGAACGGCGGAGTTTCCGCCTCGTTCAGCACTTCCAGCTCGTAGCCCAGCACTTCGATCATGCCCGACGCCATGTTGGCGTTGGTGGCACCGGCCGGACGCAGACGCACCTTACCGGTGATCTTGACCACGTACTCACTGCGCACGCGATCGGCGGCGGCGAAGGACTCAGCGCGATCCGGGTCGAACACCACTTGGGCCAGACCGTCACGATCACGGATATCGAGGAAAATCACCCCGCCGTGGTCACGGCGACGGTGAACCCATCCGCAAAGGGTAATTTCCTGGCCTTCCAGGCTTTCGTTCAGTTGGCCGCAATAATGGCTGCGCATCATGGTCGTGGTTTCACTTCTCGTAATTCGACATTCGGTTGGAGGTCTTGAAACAGCGCCGTTCTATATAGGGAGGGCGGATGATGCAAGAGCTCGCGCGTAGAGTTCAACTCGCAATCAGGTTCAAGGCTTAGTCGGCCTTGTCACCGCCGGCCAGGTTTTTCTTGGAGCCGGTCTTGAAATCGGTTTCGTACCAGCCGGTGCCGCTCAGGCGAAAACCGGGCATCGACAGCATCTTCTTCAGCTCCGGAGCCTGACAGGCTGGGCAGTCAACCAAAGGTGCTGCGCTGATCTTTTGAATGGCTTCCAACTGATGACCACAGGAGGCGCATTGATAGTCGTACATCGGCATGGGGTTGTCTCGGCGATCAGGTTGCTACCGCAGATGCTCGGCTTTTGCGGCAAAGAGCGGGATTATATCCATTAAATGCAGCCTGTGCAGCCGTAAGACTGCACAGGCCGACGGGCTCATGAAACTCCGCACTACGGGCCTTCAGCACCGCACGCGGGGTCCTTCAGGCTATGCACGACACAGACCACGCGTATCAGCCCGCTGAAATTCTTTACACCGCCATGCCGCAAGTGCACCTCGCGGTCTACGTACGACAGCAGCGCACTGATGGTGCAGCAGTTGAGCCTGGCCATTTCGGTCAGGATGTCCCAATACACCTGCTCAAGGCGCAAGCAGGTGGCAAAGCCATTCAATCGAATCGACCGCGACAAAGGCCGGGCCAGCGCCATGTCAAATTCCCTGACAAACGGGTCCATCGGGTGGCTGTAATTGCGCGCTAATTTCTCCTCTTGCTGTTTAACCTCGTACACCATTGCATTGACACTCCTTTGCCATCACATCCTTTTATTAAGAGCAACAATCCGTGGCCTTATAAAAGCTGATGCGACCGGCAATATCTAGACGACTTGATGACCATCGTTGTAGGAGAAGCCAGCAGAAAAATGGCGAACTGTATCTGTGTACTACACGCATAGCTGTAGGAAATAAGCTTGCGCCAAGTATCAGCGGCGAGGCGTGATTTCAGAGCGTGTGGCAACTTCGAGGCGGCACTGGCAGAAAGCAGGCCGGCGGGTGAAACCGGGCGCGCAGCGACGCGAACAACGCTTGTGCGTTATCCGCGCCTCGTGCCGATTACTCTTCGAGGAGCGCGCGCAGCATCCACGCGGTTTTCTCGTGCACCTGCATACGCTGGGTTAGCAGGTCGGCGGTGGGTTCATCGCTGACCTTGTCCAGCAGCGGGAAAATGCCGCGCGCGGTACGGGTCACCGCTTCCTGGCCTTCGACCAGTTGCTTGATCATGTCCTCGGCTTTAGGCACGCCGACTTCTTCCTTAATGGAAGACAACTTCGCATAAATGGAATAGGCGCCCGGCGCCGGCGAACCCAAGGCGCGAATCCGCTCGGCAATCAAGTCCACCGCCAGGGCCAACTCGGTATATTGCTCTTCGAACATCAAGTGCAGGGTACGAAACATCGGCCCGGTAACGTTCCAGTGGAAGTTGTGGGTCTTCAAATACAATACGTAGGTGTCCGCCATCAGACGGGACAACCCTTCAACAATGGATTTACGATCTTCTTCGCTGATACCAATATCGATTGCCATGTTTTTCCCCTAAAGGTGATGCAATTCATCCGACAGATGCCGGGCCACTTTAGCAAGAGTGCCGATGCAGCGCAGCCCACAAAACCGCTGGCCGCTGCGATAAATCGCCGCGAGCACGCCATGGGTCTCCTTGATTTGAGAACCCCAGGGCTTTGCTGTTAAATAGGCCGGTGTCGTCGACGCCTATTTTCCCGGGCCCGGCGCATAGGCTGAAACTGTGTACGTGTCCAACGCCTCCCATTGTTCAGAAGCGAACCGTACTCACTCAGCTCTTCCTTGTGATCCGTCTTAACGTGAGTCAATCAAAATGTTGAAAATCGTCCACCTGCTATTGGGCGCAGCCGCTTTGCTGCTGTCCTTCATTCCTAGCTTGCGATCCGAAGCTGTTCCTTACCTGCAACAACCTGAAGCGTTGTACCTGGCCCTTTTCGGCCTGCTCAACCTGATCCTTGCTCCGGTTATTCCTTACTGGAACAAAGGCCCTCGTCATCAACTGCAAAACCTGGTCAGCGCCTTGCTGGTCCTGGCCGTTGTCCTGCAGACCCTGACCTTGCTGGCGCCAATGCCGGTGATCGGTGGTCAGCCTGCGGTACTCTACAGCCTGTCCGTCGCACTGATTGCCGTTCTTCTGCACCTGGCCGTCAGCTTCTACAAAACCGCACCGGCCGCTGCCTCGCAAAGCTATGACATGACCAACCGCGATACCGGCACCGTCAAGTGGTTCAACACCTCCAAAGGCTTTGGCTTTATTTCCCGTGACTCCGGCGACGATATTTTCGTGCACTTCCGGGCCATTCGTGGTGAAGGCCATCGCGTCCTGGTCGAAGGCCAGCGCGTGGAATTTTCGGTGATGAACCGTGACAAAGGCCTGCAAGCCGAGGACGTGATCGCCGCCCTGCCGCGCCGCTGATCACCGCCTCATAAAAAAACCGCGAGCACCTCAGGCGACTCGCGGTTTTTTTTGCCCGCCGGTTGGCCTGCATTAATTCAGTAGTGCGGCGGCGGCGCTTCCTCTTCGAAAGACCCGAACTGGCCGACCATTTCCTCTTGACGCTTGAGCAGCGCGGCCATTTGCAATTGCAAACGCTCCACCACCCGCTGTTGAGCGACCAGCACATCGTTCAAGGCCTGGATGGTGTCGTCCTGAAACGCCAGGCGACTCTCCAGATCGGTGACACGCTCTTCAAGGTCCATGTTCAGCCCTCCAGAAACGTAAAGTCTTCAGTCAACAACAAGCGCAGCCGCTCGCGAACTGCCGCCACCTCGCTCGCCTGGTAAGGCGTGGCCGGGTGTTTGCCCCACACTGGCGCGGGCCAGGCCACGTCACCACGCTTGCGCACGATCACATGCATGTGAAGTTGGCTGACCACGTTACCCAATGTCGCAACATTCAATTTGTCGGCCTCGAACGCATCCTTGAGCAACTCCGCCAACAGCGTGGTTTCTTTCCACAGTTGCTGCTGGTCAGCTACATCCAGTTGGAACAACTCACTGATATCGTCGCGGCGCGGCACCAGAATGAACCACGGGTAATTGGAATCGTTGGACAGCAGTAGCCGACACAGCGGGAAATCCCCGATCGGCACGGTGTCTTGGTGAAGTCGTGGGTCTAAAGCGAACACGGATGCACTCCCGCCTGGTATCAATTTCAGCTTAGCGCTCATCCGCATGGATGCGCCGCCAAGCGACAGGCACGCAGCATACCTTCGAATGCCCGGGGCTTCACTGCGCACGCGCCCATGACCACAGAGAAATCCTGAAGCCAGCGCCCTGTGATGGCTCATTTTTGCGCCCGACGCACCAACGCAGACCGAAGACTTTGGCAGTCATCCGAAAATCACCAGAAAACAAGACTCTGCTGTTTTCCCCCGCTGTGTCCGACTGTGCGGAATTCATACAGCGAAGTAATTTTTTTGCACCAAAACCGCACATCGGGGCTACCCTCCCAAGGTCGAGCATCCGCCGTTTACTCACTTTGAGGGTGAACCGGTAACGTTTTTCGTTGTCGCGAAATTTTTTTGGCGTGACGGCGGTTAACGATACCCACGGTCATGCGCCCGGAAAGCCTGGGGGAAACCCCCGGTTTTATGAGGCTTTTACAGGGACGAACGCATGTGTGTGAAAAAAATGTGAGCGACTTCAAGATTTGTGCACGCTTGTTGCATTCACTCTCATATCGTCTATAAGGCTCCCGCTGAGCGGAGAACCGGTAGGCCTATAAAAACAGTGGCAGGGTTGCCCGAAGGAGTTACAAACGCTCGGAGAAGGGACACTTTTTACCAGTGCGAAAGCCTTGGAAAAACCGCCCCGAAGTTGCCAGTCCGACTGCGTCAGGACTGTGGATTTGCGACATCGACCGAGCAATTAGCGACAGCGTCGTAAAGATGCTGAAAGGTTAGATACGCAAGTATCGCCAACATTGTCGTCGTGATATAAGTTTGCGCCGACACAAAAAGAAAGAGCCGCCCAGATAAAAAAACAGGTGGGACGGCAGTAACTCTTCTAAAAACCAAAGGAGCAAATCACGATGCGCGTGATGAAGTGGAGCATGATCGCACTGGCTGTTTCAGCAGGCACCTCGCAGTTCGCAATCGCGTCCTCCCAGGACGAGTCCAAAGGCTTTTTCGGCGACCAGAGTCTGAAAGCCAAAACCCGTCTCCAGTACATGAACCGTGATTTCAAAAACGGTGCTGGCAACGGCACCTCCGGCACCGCCGGCTATCGTCAGGACACCGGTATCAGCGAACTGCTGACCTACGAGTCCGGCTTCACTCAAGGCACCATTGGCTTCGGCGTTGACGCCATGGCAATGGGCTCGGCCAAACTGGACGGTGGCTCGGGTCACCGCGGCAACGGCCTGTTCGCTAACGACAGCGACGGCAACCCAGAAAAGAGCCAAGGCAAAATCGGTGGCGCGGTTAAATTCCGTCTCTCCGACACCACTCTGAAATACGGTCAGCAATTTGTTGCCAGCCCGGTTTTCGCTACCGATGACAGCCGTCTGCTGCCAGAAGTCGCCACTGGTACCCTGCTTACCTCCAAGGAAATCAAAGGCCTGGAACTGAGCGCAGGTCGCTTCACCTCCCTGAGCAAGCAAACCGGCATGGGTCGTGACAGCATCGGCGGTATCGCTGATGAAAACGGCTTCGGCGGCAAAGGCCTGACCAACATCAACATCTTCGGCGCCAGCTACGCCTTCACCGATAACTTCACCGGTGCTGTAGCTGCATCCGACGCTGATGACTACTTCAAGAAGCAGTACATCAACCTGAACTACACCCTGCCGATCAATGATGATCAGTCGGTTAACTTCGACTTCAACGGTTACAAAACCGAAGGCGAAAAACGCGGCGACACCATCGACGCCATCGGCGACGGCACCACCGGCGTAGACAACAAACTGTGGTCCCTGGCAGCTGCCTACAGCATCGGCGCCCACAAGTTCACCGTCGCTCACCAGCGCTCCAGCGGTGACAACGGTTACTACTATGGCGTTGACGGCAACAGCACCATCTTCGTATCCAACTCCATCCAGATCTCCGACTTCGTGGGCAAGGACGAGCGTTCGTGGCAGGCTCGTTACGACCTGAACATGAAAACCTACGGCGTTCCAGGTCTGAGCTTCATGACCCGTTACGTGAAGGGTGACAACATCTCCACCAACGGTCTGGGTGAAGGTAAGGAAAACGAGTGGAACGCCGAGTCCAAGTACGTCTTCCAGGACGGTCCGGTTAAAGACCTGTCGATGCGTCTGCGTTACGCCATGTACCGCTCCAACGGCGCTTACAGCGGCTACTCGTCTGACAACAACGATGTGCGTCTGATCGTTGAGTACCCGCTGAACATCCTCTAATCCGGATGTAACACGCCCGTACTGTAGAGCCCTGCTCTAAAACTACCGCCCACCTGGTTTCAGGTGGGCGGTTTTTTATTGGCCAAGAATTAACTTACCGCTTCTGTTAGCAAGCTAACAACAAACAATATTAACTATACGCTGCCTAACAATTCTTCGATCCATGCAGACATCAGTCATAAAAAAGCCCAGAAAACTTAATATTTCCTGGGCTGTAACTACTTGACCAAGGGTTCAAGTTCAAATCAATGATTAGGCAGGCGCATCCTGAACAACGCGGATGACACGTTGCGGGAACGGTATATCAATACCGGCGGCTTTCAGACGATCTCTGGACTGTTCATTAAACATAAACATCAGGTCCCAATAATCTGCAGTCTTCACCCACACTCGCAGGGAAACAGTAATCGAACTGTCACCCAAGGTGGAAATCACCGCCTGCGGCGCAGGATCGGCCAATACACGCTCGTCCTTGGCCAGGTCCAGCAACACTTGACGAGCCTTTTGCAGGTCCGCTTCGTAGTCGACACCGACGTCGAACACCACTTTGCGGGTCGGCTGGCGGTTGGTGTTGGTGATGATGCCGTTCGACAGATTACCGTTCGGCACGATGATGGTTTTGTTGTCGCCGGTGCGCAGCACGGTGTGGAAGATCTGGATGCTGTCAACGGTGCCAGCCACGCCCTGCGCTTCGATCCAGTCACCGATGCGGAACGGACGGAACAACAGAATCAGCACACCACCAGCGAAATTCGCCAGGCTACCTTGCAACGCCAGGCCAATGGCCAGGCCGGCAGCACCGATCGCTGCAACGAACGAAGTGGTTTCGACGCCGATCATCGAGGCTACGCTGACGATCAGCAGCACCTTCAGGATGATATTCGCCAGGCTGCTGATGAACCCCTGCAGGGCCAGGTCGGCATTGCGCAATGCCAGCAGACCGCCAAGCTTTTGCGTCACCTTGTTGATCAACCACCAGCCGATGGCCAGGGTGATGATCGCCAACAGCACGCGGCTTCCGTATTCCATGATCATCGGAATCCACGCCTGGGAGGCCTTGACCAAGTGGTCCACTTCAGCATTCAAATCCATCTAGTTTCTCCTGAGTTAACTCAATCCAGGTGGGAGCGGGCGAGCCTGCTCCCACAGATTCCCGCCTCGCAGGTCAGTCGCGGAAGTTATTGAACTGCAGCGGCATGCCGAATTCCTTGGCCCGCAGCGCAGCGATGGCTTCCTGCAAATCATCACGCTTCTTGCCGGTGATGCGCACTTGTTCGCCCTGGATGGCGGCCTGCACCTTGAGCTTGGCTTCCTTGACGTGGGCAACGATTTTCTTCGCCAGTTCCTTGTCGATGCCTTCCTTGAGCACGGCTTCCTGCTTCATCAGCTTGCCGGACGCGTAAGCATCCTTGACCTCGAGGCATTGCACATCGATCTTGCGCTTGACCAAGGCCAGCTTGAGGATTTCGATCATCGCTTCCAGCTGGAAATCGGCTTCAGCGGTCAGGTTGACGGTCAGGTCTTTTTCCTTGAACTCGAAGCTGCCCTTGCCTTTCAGGTCATAACGACGGTCGAGCTCCTTGACGGCGTTCTCGACCGCGTTGGTGAGTTCGTGTTTGTCCAGTTCGGATACCACGTCGAACGACGGCATGTAGTCTCTCCAATAAAAAGGCGCGCTCGATCAGGATGGAGCGCGCTTGGCTTGCGGTTAAAATCGGGCTCATTATAACGGGTCTTTTCCTGCCGACACTGCGAGCCGCATATGCCTGCCAACAATCGAGTGAGCCACTGATGTCGACCACCTGGCACATCGTAGGTGCCGGCAGCCTCGGCAGCCTGTGGGCGTCGCGTCTGGCCCGGGCCGGCCTGCCAGTGCGGCTGATCCTGCGCGACACCGCGCGGCACGCCGCCTATCAAGCGGCGGGCGGTCTGACCCTGGTAGAGCACGGCGAAGCGCAGTTGTACCCTATACCTGGTGAAACGTCCGACAGCGAGGAGCCGATTCGCCGACTGCTGGTGGCGTGTAAAGCCTACGATGCCGAGCCTGCGGTCGCACAGCTTGCGCACCGACTGACGGCGGACGCGGAACTGATCCTCCTGCAAAATGGCCTCGGCAGTCAGGATGCCGTGGCTGCCCGAGTGCCCCAGACCCGCTGCATTTCTGCCTCCAGCACTGAAGGCGCATTTCGCGACAGCGACTGGCGCGTGGTCTTCGCCGGCCATGGTTACACTTGGCTTGGCGATGCCGCCCATCCGGTGGCGCCGATCTGGCTCGACGAGCTCAGCGCCGCGGGCATCCCGCACGCCTGGACCCCGGACATCCTCACCCGGTTGTGGCGCAAACTGGCGCTCAATTGCGCGATCAACCCGCTGACCGTGCTGCACGACTGCCGCAACGGCGGATTGCAGCAGCATCAGTGCGAAGTGGCCACCTTGTGCGCGGAACTGGCTGAGCTGCTTGAACGTTGCGGCCAGCCTGCCGCCGCCGAAGATTTGCAGCAGGAAGTCGAGCGAGTGATCCAGGCCACGGCGGCAAATTTTTCGTCGATGTACCAGGATGTGCATCATCAGCGGCGCACGGAGATCAGCTATCTGCTCGGCCATGCGTGCAAAGTCGCGGCCCGTCATCAACTGAATCTGCCGCACCTTGCGCAACTGGAACAACGCTTGATCGCACACCTGCGCACGCTTGGATTGCCCAGCGACTGAGCAGCGGCTACGCTGGCCTCGTGTTCTTCTTTAGCGACGTCCCCGATGCCATTGCGCCAGCGCCTTGAAAACCTGCCGGTCGGCCAGAAACTGTTGGCCGCCCTGCTGGTGCTGTTGACCACGGTTCTGCTAGTTGCCAACCTGACCTTTATCAGCGCCGCCTATTACATTTCCCAGGAAAGCATGGCGCCACAAGCCTTGCAGACCATTGGCCGGTTGATCTCCAACCCGAGCCTGGTGGCTGAAGCGTTGAAGTCACCGCAAAGCGCCGAGCGCTTGCTCAAGGAACTCAACAGTTACTCCCCGTTACGCGCCGCCGCGCTGTACGACGGCACCGGCGAACGCCTGGCGCAGTTGCAGCACGGCGAAAAACTCAAGCTGCCGGACAACTATCGGCACATCGAAGCCTGGCAAGCCACGGAATTTCGCAGCAATCAACTGATCACCCTGCCCCGCCCCGGCACCGCGCCCGGCCACTTACTGCTGGTCGCCAGCAGTGAACTGCCAGTGGCGTTTTACACCGGTACCCTGACCGCCAGCCTCGGCATTCTGATTTTCAGCGTGTTGCTGTGGCTGATGATTGCGCGGCAGATCAAGCGCCTGATTACCCGGCCGATCCATCAACTGGAAGAGTTGTCGCGCCAGGTGACCCGCGAAGAGAACTACGCCCTGCGTGCCTCACGCGGCAACCATGACGAAATCGGCAGCCTGGCCGAAGCATTCAATACCATGCTGTCGCGAATCGAAGCCCGGGAGCAGCAACTCAAGCGCGCCCGCGACGACTCGCAAGCGGCCTACGATCAGGCGCAGGGCCTGGCGGAAGAAACCCGTCACACCAACCGTAAGCTGGAGCTGGAAGTCCAGGTACGCAGCAAGATCGAGAAGAAACTCACCGGGTTCCAGAACTACCTCAACAGCATCATCGACTCCATGCCGTCGGCGCTGATCGCCCTTGACGAACAGCTCTACGTCACCCAATGGAATCAGGAGGCCAGCGCCCTGTCCGGCACGCGTCTGGACGAAGCACTGAACCAGCCGATCTTCCTCGCCTTCGAACCGCTCAAGCCGTTTTTGCCACAGCTCAAACAAACCGTCGAACAGCACACCGTGGCGAAGGTTGAGCGGGTGACCTGGTTCAAGGATGACGAGCCCAAGCATTACGCCCTGACTTTTTACCCCTTGATGGGCGGCGCCGGGCGCGGCGTAGTGATCCGCATCGACGACATCACCCAGCGCCTGTCGCTGGAAGAAATGATGGTGCAATCGGAGAAGATGCTGTCCGTGGGAGGCCTGGCGGCCGGCATGGCACACGAGATCAACAACCCGCTGGGGGCGATCCTGCATAACGTGCAGAACATTCGTCGACGGTTGTCCTCGGAGCTGCCAAAAAACCTCGAGCAAGCGCAACAACTGGGCATCGAGCTCGAGGTGGTCAATCGTTACCTGCAAAGCCGAGAGGTCCCGCAATTGCTCGACGGCATCCAGCAGGCCGGAGCGCGCGCGGCGAAAATCGTCACCCACATGCTCAGCTTCAGCCGCCGCAGCAATCGACAGATGGCACCGTGCGACCTGCCCGCGCTGATCGACCAAGCGGTGGAAATTGCCGGTAACGACTTCGACCTGGCTATCGGTTTCGACTTCAAGGGCCAAGCCATTGTGCGCCAGTTCGACCCTCACCTCGGACCCGTTCCGGGCACCGCCAACGAACTGGAACAGGTGTTGCTCAACTTGCTGAAAAACGCCGCGCAAGCCATCCATCAGCGCGAAGACGATTCCGAGCCGGGCCGCATTATCTTGCGCACCCGGCTCAACCCGCCATGGGCGGAAATCCAGGTCGAGGACAACGGCATCGGCATGAGCGAGAACGTTCGCAAGCGCACCTTCGAGCCGTTTTTCACCACCAAGGAAATCGGCCAGGGCACCGGGCTCGGGCTGTCGGTGTCGTACTTCATCATCACTAACAACCACAAGGGTCAGATGGAAGTCCAATCGACCCCGGGCCAAGGCACCTGCTTCACCCTGCGCCTGCCCTTGGCCGGTTCCGTACTGCCCACCCCAGAACTCCATCAATTACCGAGGTAACCATGGGCTTTCGCCTGTCGAAAATTTACACACGCACCGGCGACAAAGGCGAAACCGGCCTCGGCGACGGCCGCCGCGTGCCCAAGGATCACCCGAGGGTCGAAGCCATTGGCGAGGTCGATACGCTGAACAGTCAGGTCGGCGTGCTGCTGGCCGGGCTCGCGGTCGAAGCTACAACGTATCCGGGCCTGATTGAATTGATCGAGGTGTTGGCGCCATGCCAGCACCGCTTGTTCGACCTTGGCGGTGAACTGGCGATGCCGATCTATCAGGCGCTGGATGCGGCGGAGATCGAGCGGCTGGAAGCGGCGATCGACCTGTGGAACGAAGAGCTGGGGCCGCTGGAGAATTTCATCCTGCCGGGCGGGTCGACGTTGATCGCCCAGGCCCACGTCTGCCGCAGCCTGGCCCGCAGCGCCGAGCGCCGTTGCCAGCACCTTAACGCCGTGGAGCCTTTGGCCGGTGTGGGCCTGGCGTACATCAATCGACTGTCGGACCTGTTGTTCGTCGCCGCGCGGTTGATTGCCAAGCGCCAAGGGGTCGCGGAGATTTTGTGGCAGGCGGCGCCGAAGCCGGGACCATTGGCCGACTGATCCTCAAGCCTCAGGCCAGAACGCCCGAATCCCCGCCACACCTTGAGCGCCAACCGCCCAAGCCTTGTCGCGCTCCGCCGGCCCGACACCGCCGAGCAGAAACACCGGTTTGCTGAAACCATCGATCAAACTCGACGCCTGCTCCCAACCGAGGGGCAAGGCGTCCGGGTGAGTCTGGGTCGGCTGCACCGGCGACAGGGTGACGAAATCCACGCCCATCTGCTCCGCCAGTGCCAGTTCTTCAGCGTTGTGGCAGGACGCCGCCAGCCAGCGATTGGCCGGCAGTGGTCGCCCGGCACTGGCATATTTGCGCAACTGCGCTGAGGTGATGTGCCAGCCGGCGGACGGAAAATCCCCTAGCCACTCGAACGGACCCTTGATCATCAATTGTGCCTTGCCGGCACACAGCCCCGCAGCATCGACGGCCAGGTCGCGGTACTTGGGATCGTAGCCGTTCGGCGCACGCAGCTGGATCAGCTTGATCCCGCCAGCAATGGCTTTCTGGATACCGCGCAACAGCGCCGGAGCTTCGAGGTTGTCCGGAGTGATCAAGTAATCGGCCGGCAAACGGGCAGCGGCGACGATTGGCTGGTTGGCCGCCGGGAACTCGTAATCGACCAGCTCGCGTGCACTGACCCAGGCCAACGGCTGGCCTTCGGCGCCATGAGGTTCACCGCTGAACGCCGAGACCTCCCAGACATCCAGCAGCACTTGCTTGTCCGGGTAATCGTGACGGACCTTGATCAAAGGGCGGGTCGCGGTAACAGTAATCCCCAGTTCTTCCGCCAGCTCACGGCCCAGGGCCGCTTGCACGCTTTCGTCAGCCTCGACCTTGCCACCGGGAAATTCCCAGAGGCCGCCCTGATGCTGGGTGTCGGCACGGCGGGCGATCAGGATCTTGCCGCTGCCGTCACGGATGACCGCTGCGGCGACATGGATTCGTTTCACTGCGCTTTCTCCTGCAGATCCAGCTCCTCCAGCCCGGCTTTCTGCCAAGCCTGGAACGCTGGCCATTGGTACACGGTGTCGACGTAGGCCTCATCGGCTGCCGGCAACGGCACTTGATACGTCCGTAGCCGCACGGCAATCGGTGCGAAGAAGGCATCCGCCAGGCTGATGTGGCCGAACAGAAACGCACCGCTTTCAGTGGCGGCGGCGCGGCATTCGGCCCACAACGCCAGCATGCGCTCGATGTCCGCTTGCACCTCGGCCGGGACCGAGGGCAATGGCGCGTCGCGGCTCAGGTCGAACGGCATGTGCGTGCGCATGCCGAAGAAGCCGCTGTGCATCTGCGCACAGGCAGAGCGCGCCTGGGCACGGGCGGCGATGTCTTCAGGCCAGAGGGCCGTCGCGGGGAAACGCTCGGCCAGGTATTCGCAAATCGCCAAGGAGTCGGCGATGGTGCCGTGCTCGGTTTTCAGCAGCGGCACCTTGCCTGTGGGCGAATGCTTGAGCAGATTGGCGCGGCTGTCCGGTTGGCCCAGCCAGACCAGCTCCTCGCTGTAGCTCGCCCCTGCCAACTCCAGGGCCAGGGCGGCGCGCAACGACCAAGATGAATGCAATTTGTCGCCGATGATCAGGTGCAGGCTCATGATGGGGCGCCTTTTAATGAGGGGAGCAAGCCAGCCGTTGCAGCGACTGGCGATCCGCTTTCGCTAGGAGGCTCACTTCCACACTGGCTTTGCGAATGAATCGAAACCCTGTGGGAGCGAGCCTGCTCGCGAATGAAGCAACACGCTACGAGTTACGTGCGGTACTCGGCGTTGATCTTCACGTACTCGTGGGACAGGTCAGTAGTCCAGATCGTTTCGCTGCAGTCGCCGCGCCCCAGTTCGATGCGGATGGTGATTTCTTCCTGTTGCATCACCGCCGCGCCCTGCGCCTCGGTGTAGGTCGCCGCGCGGGCGCCATGGCTGGCAATGCAGACCTCGCCGAGGAATACGTCAATCTTGCTCACGTCCAGGTTCGGCACGCCGGCACGACCCACAGCGGCGAGGATGCGGCCCCAGTTCGGGTCGGACGCAAACAACGCGGTCTTGATCAGTGGCGAGTGGGCCACGGTGTAACCCACGTCCAGGCATTCCTGGTGATTGCCGCCGCCGTTGACTTCGACCGTCACGAACTTGGTGGCACCTTCACCATCGCGCACGATGGCTTGGGCCACGTCCATGCACACTTCAAACACGGCTTGCTTGAGCTTGCTGAACAGCTCGCCGCTGGCGGCAGTGATTTCCGGCAACTTGGCCTGACCGGTGGCGATCAGCATGCAGCAGTCGTTGGTCGAGGTGTCGCCATCGATGGTGATGCGGTTGAACGATTTGTTGGCACCGTCCAGCAACAGGTTCTGCAACACCTCGCGGGAGACTTTGGCATCGGTGGCAATGTAGCCGAGCATGGTCGCCATGTTCGGGCGGATCATGCCGGCGCCTTTGCTGATGCCGGTGACGGTGATGGTCACGCCGTCATGCTGGAACTGGCGGCTCGCGCCTTTGGGCAAGGTGTCGGTGGTCATGATGCCGGTGGCGGCGGCTTCCCAGTTATTGACCGACAGGTCGTCGAGCGCAGCTTGCAACGCGCCTTCGATCTTCTCGACTGGCAGCGGCTCACCGATTACACCGGTGGAGTAAGGCAGCACCAGACTGGCGTCCACACCGGTCAACTCGGCCAGTTTGGCGGTGGTGCGCTCGGCGGCGGCCAGGCCCGGCTCACCGGTGCCGGCGTTGGCATTGCCGGTGTTGGTCAGCAGGTAACGCACAGGGTTTTGCACGCGTTGCTTCGCCAGAATCACCGGCGCTGCGCAAAAGGCATTCAAGGTGAACACGCCCGCTACCGTCGAACCTTCTGCGCAACGCATCACCACGACATCCTTGCGCCCCGGGCGCTTGATGCCGGCCGAGGCGATACCGAGTTCAAAACCGGCAACCGGGTGCAACGTTGGCAAAGGACCAAGACCAACAGCCATGAAAGCGCTCCTTAAAAGATGGTGTGTGCACCGCTGTGCAAGGGACGGCGATGGTTAAATGGCAAAACGCCGCGACGGCAGAAGCCGGTCGCGGCGCGGGTAGATCAGCGTCTGAAACGGGTTTTACTGAATCTGCCCGTGGCAATGCTTGTATTTCTTGCCCGAACCGCAGAAGCACAGCTCGTTGCGGCCCAGCTTCGGCTCGTTACGAACCGGCGCGGCAGCCAGCGCGACGTCAACATCGACGCCCTCCGCTTCGACGGCTTCCAGGCCCGGCGCTTCGGCATGTTCGAACTGCATGCGCGCGGCCAGTGCTTCGGCTTCCTGGCGCAGGCGCGCTTCTTCTTCCACCGGATCTTCGCGGCGAACCTGAACGTGCGAGAGCACACGGATCGAGTCGCGCTTGATCGAGTCCAGCAGTTCGGAGAACAGGGTGTACGACTCGCGCTTGTATTCCTGCTTCGGATTCTTCTGCGCATAGCCACGCAAGTGGATGCCGTGACGCAGGTGATCCATGGTCGACAGGTGGTCTTTCCACAGGTCGTCGAGTACGCGCAGGACAATTTGCTTCTCGAAAGTGCGCAGCGCTTCGGCGCTCGCTTGCTCTTCTTTTTCGTTGTACGCGGCGAGCAGCTCGGTCATGAGTTTCTCGCGCAGGGTTTCTTCGTACAGGTGATCGTCTTCGTCGAGCCATTTCTGGATCGGCAGGGCCACACCGAAGTCGCTCTGCAGGGCAGCTTCCAGACCGGCGACGTCCCACTGCTCAGGCAGTGACTGCGGCGGAATGTGTGCGCTGACGGTAGCGTTGAGCACGTCCTGACGGAAGTCGGCGATGGTTTCGCCGATGTTGTCAGCGGCCAACAAACTGTTACGCATGTGATAGATCACTTTACGTTGTTCGTTGTTGACGTCGTCGAACTCGAGCAGTTGTTTACGAATGTCGAAGTTGCGGCCTTCAACCTTGCGCTGGGCCTTCTCGATGGCGTTGGTCACCATGCGGTGCTCGATCGCTTCACCGGACTGCATGCCCAGGGCTTTCATGAAGTTCTTCACCCGGTCAGAGGCGAAGATGCGCATCAGGCTGTCTTCCAGGGACAGGTAGAAACGACTGGAACCGGCGTCACCCTGACGGCCGGCACGGCCACGCAGCTGGTTGTCGATACGGCGCGATTCGTGACGCTCGGAGGCAATCACCTGCAAGCCGCCGGACTCCAGCACTTGCTGGTGACGCTTCTGCCAGTCGGCTTTGATCTGAGCGATCTGTTCAGGGGTCGGGTTCTCCAGGGAGGCGACTTCCACTTCCCAGTTACCGCCCAACAGAATGTCAGTACCGCGACCGGCCATGTTGGTGGCGATGGTCAGCGCACCCGGACGACCGGCCTGGGCAATGATTTCCGCTTCTTTTTCGTGGAACTTGGCGTTCAGAACCTTGTGCTCGATGCCTTCCTTGACCAGCAAGTTGGACATGTGCTCAGAGGTCTCGATGGTTGCCGTACCCACCAGCACCGGACGGCCGTGAGTCATGCACTCCTTGATGTCCGCCACGATCGCCGCGTATTTCTCGTCGGCGGTGAGGAAAACCAGATCGTTGTAGTCCTTACGGGCCAGCGGCTTGTTCGGCGGGATGACCATCACCGACAGACCGTAGATCTGATGGAATTCGAACGCTTCGGTGTCAGCGGTACCGGTCATGCCGGACAGCTTGTTGTACAGACGGAAGTAGTTCTGGAACGTGGTCGAGGCCAGGGTCTGGCTTTCGGCCTGGATGTTCAGGTTTTCCTTGGCTTCGATGGCCTGGTGCAAGCCTTCGGACAAACGACGACCCGGCATGGTACGGCCGGTGTGTTCGTCGACCAGTACAACCTGACCGTCCTGGACGATGTACTCGATGTTGCGATGGAACAGCTTGTGCGCACGCAGACCGGCATAGACGTGGGTCAGCAGGCCCAGGTTATGCGCCGAATACAGGCTCTCGCCTTCAGCCAGCAGGCCGACGCGGGTGAGCATTTCTTCGATGAACTGGTGACCGGCTTCGTTCAGCTCGACCTGACGGGTCTTCTCGTCAACGGTGTAGTGGCCAGCCTTGGTGACTACGCCTTCGACTTCCTCGACATGCAACTCAAGCTGCGGGATCAGTTTGTTGATCTCGACATACATCTTGGAGCTGTCTTCGGCCTGACCGGAAATGATCAGCGGGGTACGGGCTTCGTCGATGAGGATGGAGTCGACTTCGTCGATCACGGCAAAATTGAGTTCGCGCTGGAATTTTTCTTCCATGCTGAACGCCATGTTGTCGCGCAGGTAGTCGAACCCGAATTCGTTGTTGGTGCCGTAGGTGATGTCGGCAGCGTAGGCCGCGCGCTTTTCTTCCGGCGGCTGGAACGGCGTGACAACGCCGACCGTCAGGCCGAGAAATTCATACAGCGGGCGCATCCAGTTGGCGTCACGGCGGGCCAGGTAGTCGTTCACGGTCACAACGTGCACGCCCTTGCCGGACAGTGCGTTGAGGTAAACACCCAACGTTGCCACCAGAGTCTTGCCTTCACCCGTACGCATTTCCGCGATCATGCCTTCATGCAAGGTCATGCCGCCGATCAGCTGGACATCGAAGTGGCGCATACCCATGACACGCTTACCGGCTTCGCGGGCGACCGCAAAGGCTTCTGGCAGCAATTTATCGAGGGTTTCCCCTTTGGCGATGCGGGCCTTGAACTCGTCGGTCTTGGCACGCAATTGATCGTCCGAAAGGGCTACCATTTGCTCTTCGAAGGCATTGACGAATTGCACCGTCTTGAGCATGCGTTTGACTTCACGCTCGTTCTTGCTTCCAAAAAGTTTCTTTAACAAAGGCGCAAACATATCGGCAGGATCTTCCACACTAAAGGGATGGAGGGCGGCCCCGTGAGTCGCCCGTGCAGCCCTCATGGCCGCATGCGAACGAGCATTCTACCCGGAAACGATGGTGAGGAAAGTGGCGTTATTCCACGATGCATGCACTGCGCTATAACGGGGCTCACTTAAAATAGGGGCTTTTTGCTGAACTTCAACCCATGCTGGGTAGAAGTTACTCATTGATTTAATGGTTAAAACGCGCGCAAAGCAATGGGTCGGGTGCATTCGGCCCTTTCTGCTAACATGGCGCTTCTGTCACTTCAGGCGCTCAATCATGGCATTTCGCCCTCTTACGGCCAAAGTCCCCGCCGTTTTGCTCCGCGAAGCCAAACCGCTGAAAGCCATTCTGGGCCACGCGCAACGCCTGAGCCATCTGCAACGGCTGCTCGAAAGCCAATTGCAACCGGCCGCCCGCGCGCATTGCCATGTCGCCTCTTGGCGCGAAGGCAATTTGTTGTTGATTGTCACCGATGGCCATTGGGCCACTCGTCTGCGTTACCAGCAAAAACGCCTGCAACGGCAACTGCAATTGTTCGACGAATTCACCAGCCTGACGCGCATCCTGTTCAAGGTTCAACCCCCAACAGTGCACCGTGCGGTGGTCGGCCACACTATGGATTTGTCTACCGATGCCGCCGCGACCATCCAGGCCACCGCCGATGGCATCAGCGATCCCAACTTGCGCGCGGCACTGGAACGCCTGGCCGCCCATGCCAAGCCTAAGGACTGAGGAGGGTTCAGCGACGCTTGCTTCCCCCCAATAAAGAGCCCATCAAGCCACGCACCAACTGCCGGCCCAACTGATTGGCTGCCTGACGCATGGCCGATTTCAATGCCTGACCTGCCGCCGTGCCGAGGAACTCCCCGGCCTTGTCCGCCAGGCTAGGCTCGGCGACCGTCGGTTTGTCCGGCGCCGCTTCTGGCGCCAGACCCTTGCGTCCCATTAACACTTCATACGCTGACTCGCGGTCGATCGGTTTGTCATAACGACCCTGCAAGGGCGAGCCGGCAATCAAGCCCTGGCGCTCAGCCTCGGTCAACGGCCCGATCCGCGATTGCGGTGGCGCCACCAGCACGCGCTGGACCATCTCTGGCGTGCCCTTCTCTTGCAACGTGCCCACCAGCGCCTCGCCAATCCCCAGTTCGGTCAACACGTCCAGTGCATTGAAGGCCGGATTCGGACGGAAGCCATCGGCCACGGCTTTCAGGGATTTCTGCTCTTTGGTGGTGAACGCCCGCAGGCCGTGCTGGATGCGCAGGCCCAGTTGCGCCAGCACGTCGTCCGGCAGATCACCCGGCGACTGAGTCACGAAATACACCCCGACGCCCTTCGAACGAATCAACCGCACCACTTGCTCCAAACGATCCTGCAAGGCCTTCGGGGTGCCGGCAAACAGCAAGTGCGCTTCGTCGAAAAACAGCGCCAGCAGAGGTTTGTCGGCATCGCCGCGTTCCGGCAGTTGTTCGAACAACTCCGCCAGCAGCCACAGCAGAAAGGTTGCATAGACCTTGGGTGCCTCGTGTACCAGGCGACTGGCATCGAGCAGGTGAATACGCCCGCGCCCGTCACTGGCCGGTTGCAGAATATCCTCGAGCTGCAGCGCCGGTTCGCCGAACAAGGCTTCGGCGCCCTGCTGTTCCAGGGTCGCCAGACGCCGCAACAACGCTTGGCTGGAGCCAGTGGTCATCAGCGCCGCGTCATCCCCCAGCAGGGTCGGATTGTCCTTGAGGTGGTTGAGCAATGCCTTGAGGTCCTTGAGATCGAGCAACAACAGGCCTTCGCGATCCGCCACCTTAAACGCCGCGTACAGCGCCGACTGCTGACTGTCGCTCAGTTCCAGCAGACTGCCCAGCAACAATGGGCCCATTTCACTCAAGGTCGTACGCAACGGATGGCCGGACTGCCCGTGGATGTCCCAAAGCGTCACCGGATAAGCCTTGGGTACATGGTTCAGCCAGGGCATGCCAGCAATTCGCTCGGCCACTTTGCCCTGGGGATTACCCGCCGCGCCGAGGCCGCACAGGTCGCCCTTGATGTCCGCCGCGAACACCGCCACGCCGGCGTCGCTGAACGCTTCGGCCAGACGCTGCAAGGTCACGGTCTTGCCGGTGCCAGTGGCGCCCGCGACCAGCCCATGACGGTTGGCCAGGCGCATGGCCTGGGCGATCGGCTGCCCCGCGATGTCGGCGCCGATAACGAGTTGCGATGAATCAGGCATGAAGTCACCAAAGGTTAATGAGGTCGGCATTGGCAATAGAAATAAGCGAGAGCACCCGACGAAGCAAGTTCTGCAATTCGCCTTGAACAGTAGGAAAGTTCATCTGAGGACAGCTCGCCAAACTATTCGCTGCTTTCCCTCTATTTATAGCAACACGATCACACACAAGATCCCCGTCGGGCCTCAGCGCAGGCCAACCGAACGCCTATCCTTGATAAAGGTCAACCAAGGGAGACATTGGACCGGAGGGATGTACATCGTGCATATCGCTGACATAACCATGTTTTACGCACCGGCCAGCGGCGGTGTGCGCACCTATCTGGACGCCAAGCATCGACGCCTGGGAAGCAAACCGGGTATACGCCACAGCCTGTTGATCCCCGGCGCGCATTTGAGCGAGCGGGACGGGGTGTTCACGGTCCCCGCCCCGGCCCTGCCCTTCGGCAAGGGCTACCGTTTTCCGCTGCGGCTGGCCCCTTGGCGTAATGTCTTGCACGATTTACAGCCTGACCTGATCGAAGTCGGCGATCCCTACCTCACGGCCTGGGCCGCGCTCGATGCGCGGCGCCAATTGGATGTGCCGGTGATCGGCTTCTACCATTCGGACCTGCCGCTGCTGGTGAGCAACCGGATGGGCAGCTGGGTCACGCCCAATGTCGAGGCCTATGTCAGCAAGCTGTACGGCAATTTCGATAGGGTGCTGGCGCCAAGCCAGGTGATGGCCGACAAACTGATCGGCCTCGGGGTCAAGAATGTCTTCGTGCAGCCGCTGGGCGTGGACTTGCAGACCTTTCACCCCAGCGCCCGCGACCCAGGGTTGCGCGCGGAGCTGGGGATTGCCGAAGACACTCGACTGCTGATCTACGCCGGGCGCGGTTCAAAAGAAAAGAACCTGCCGGTGTTGCTGCACTGCATGAAGCGCCTGGGCAAGCGTTACCACTTGTTGCTGGTGGGGCCGTCGATGCCAGCACTGGTGCCGGACAATGTCACGGTGATCGATGAGTTTCGGCCAGCGCAGCAAGTCGCGCGGTTGATGGCCAGCGCCGATGCCTTGCTGCATGCCGGCGACCAGGAAACCTTCGGCCTGGTGATCCTCGAAGCCATGGCCAGCGGCATTCCGGTGGTGGCCGTGGCCGCCGGCGCGTTCACGGAAATCGTTAGCAATTCCTGCGGTTTGCTGTGCACGCCGAACAATGCCCAGGCCATGGCCAATGCGGTACGCGAGCTGTTCAGCCAGGGCAGCGTGACTCTGGGCGAGAATGCGCGCAGCCATGTCGAACGGCATTACGCTTGGGACACGGTAGTCGACAGTCTGCTCGGGCATTACTACGCGGTACTCGGCAACACCCTGCCGCTGCGAGCCCTCGGATGAACCCGCCGAGTTTGCTGCTGGTATTGCATGACGTCGCGCCGAACACCTGGGCCGACTACCAGCGCTTCGTCGATCAAGTCGATGCCTTGGGCCAAGTGCCGATCACTTGGCTGGTGGTCCCGGACTTCCATAAGCAACATAGTCTGGAAGCCCATCCAGGGTTTCGCCGCATGCTCAGCGGCCGTGTGGAACGCGGCGATGAACTGGTCCTGCACGGTTATTACCATTGCGACGACAGCCCGGCGGCGAGAACGCCCCACGACTGGTTCATGCGCCGCATCTACACTCATGAAGGCGAGTTCTATGGACTGTCCGAAGCCGCGGCATTGGCGCGACTACGCGAAGGGATGGAACTGTTTCACCGTTATCGCTGGCCCCTGCACGGCTTCGTCGCACCCGCCTGGTTGATGAGCGAAGGCACACGCGAGGCCCTTCGCCACTTGCCGTTGCGTTATACCAGTGATTCGCAGCACCTGTACCGCTTGCCGGATTTCGCCCCGATCGATGCCCCCGGCCTGGTCTGGAGTGCCCGCAGCCCATGGCGGCGTGGCCTGTCGAAGTGGCTCAGCGATCAACGTGAACAGCGCTGGCGGCAGGCTCCGGTGATCCGTCTGGGCTTGCATCCGGTGGACATGCGCCATGAATATTCGCGAGCCTACTGGCTGAAAACCCTGACCCGTTTACTGGAACAAGGCCGAGTGCCGATGACTAAGATCCAATGGCTGGCGCAACAGAGCGCGCTTATCGAGCGCGTAGCATGAGTCGAGGGTTGTTGCTGCTGATCGCCCTGCTGGCGGCAGTGCTGATTCCATCAGTGCTGGGCGGTGGCGAGGCGTGGTCGCGGCTGGGCAATTTCCCGCTGACCTGGCTGCTGATCATGTTTGGCATGATCCTGCTGTGCTGGGTGCTGAACACCCTGCGTCTGCGCCTGTTGCTCGGTGATCAACGGCCGAAGGTTGGGCGGCTGCAAAGCCTGGGGGTGGTGATGGCCGCGGAGTTCGCCTACTGCGCCACGCCCGGCGGCAGTGGCGGTCCGTTGACCATCATGGCGTTACTGGCACGCAATGGCGTGCGCCCGGCCCGGGGCAGCGCGGTGTTTGCCATGGACCAACTGAGCGATCTGGTGTTTTTCCTATGTGCCCTGAGCGGCATTCTGATTTACGCGCTGTTTCAGCACCTGAGCCAACGCATGGAATGGCTGCTGACCGTGAGCGCAGTTTCGATGTTCGGCGGGTTGTTGACCTGTGTCGCGGTCGCCCGCTATCACCGCAGCTTGATCCGCGTGGGCGGCCGGTTGCTGGCGCGGCTCAACGTCCAGCCCACCACGCGGATGCGGTGGGCACGCAAACTGTTGCACTTCCTCGCGGCGTTCACCGACACCTTGAAGCTGCCTCGGTTGACTCTGCTGAAAGTCTTCGCACTCACCTGCGTGCATTGGCTGCTGCGCTACAGCGTGCTGTACCTGGCTCTGCGTGGGCTGGGCGCGGATTTGCAATGGGCGTGGAGTTTTCTGATCCAGATGCTCTCGCTGAGCGCCGGGCAATTCAGCTTGTTGCCGGGGGGCGCGGGCGCGGCGGAGTTGACCTCGGCGGCGTTACTGGCGCCGATGGTGGGCAAATCCACTGCGGCAGCGGCGATCCTGATCTGGCGCGCGGTGACCTATTACTTCTATTTGCTGGTGGGCGGACCGATATTCGTGCTGATGCTCGGGCGACCACTGCTCAAGAAGCTGATGAAGATCAGGCAGGCTTAGGCGGCAAATCGGGATCCTGCTGCAACTGCTCCCAGAGCTCGGCAGCGCCGGGAAATTCAGTGCCGTCCTCGGGCGTCATGTCGTCCGGATCATAACGGCTCAGGCATCCTTCACCGAGGGTGGCAGGTGCTTTGGATGTTGCTTTGTCCAGGGGGCCGGCCATGACTAAGTCCTCATTTGATTGAGTTCGCTCCCCCGCGTCGCGAGGGAACGCTCAGTGTAGGCCGAATTAGAACACGACGGTCTTGTTGCCGTGCACCAGCACGCGGTCTTCGAGGTGGTAACGCAGGCCACGAGCCAGGACCATTTTCTCGACGTCGCGACCGAAACGCACCATGTCCTCGATGCTGTCGCTATGGCTGACCCGCACCACGTCCTGCTCGATGATCGGGCCCGCGTCCAGCTCTTCGGTGACATAGTGGCAGGTGGCGCCGATCAGCTTCACACCGCGCAACGACGCCTGGTGATATGGCTTGGCGCCCACGAACGACGGCAGGAAGCTGTGGTGAATGTTGATGACTTGGTGTGCATATTCACTGCACAGGGCCGGCGGCAGAATCTGCATGTAGCGGGCCAGCACCACCACTTCGGCGTCATGCTGTTTGACCAGGCGCGACACTTCCGCGAACGCCGGTTCCTTATCTTGCGGGTTGACCGGCACATGGTAATAAGGAATGCCGTGCCATTCGACCATGCTGCGCAAATCGTCGTGATTGGAAATCACGCAGGAAATCTCGCAGTCCAGTTCATCGCTGTGCCAGCGGTGCAGCAAGTCGGCCAGGCAGTGGGACTCCTTGCTGGCCATCAACACCACGCGTTTCTTTTGTTCGGTGTCGGTGATGCGCCAGGTCATCGAGAATTCTTCGGCAATAGGCGCGAACGCTTCACGGAATGCTTCGATGCCGAACGGCAATGAATCGGCGCGAATCTCGTGACGCATGAAAAACCAGCCACTGAGATTGTCCGAGTGATGGCTCGCTTCAGTGATCCAGCCGTTATGGGACGCCAGAAAGTTACTGACTTTAGCAACGATACCGACGCGGTCCGGGCAAGCAATCACCAGCCGAAAAGTGCGCATGGGGGGAAACTCCAGAACTTCGCAAAGGCCGCCATTCTAGCCATTGCTTGGCAAAACTGCAGTATTGATGATGCGCCAGCGTTACGTGACCACCTGACGCGGTTGGTGCCAAGGCATTCAAGAGCGCGTGTGAACACAGGCAAGCGCACCTTTGTAAATATCCGTGATGACTTCATCACAGTATTTAACAGTGCCTCGAGTTTTTCGCCTGAATGCATTAACTAATTAAAATAAACCCCGGTTAAATGTTTACTTGATGAAACCGTCTGACTATTATTGCGCCACTGTCACCCTGCCACCCTGCGCCAACATAAGGTAGTCCTCATGTCCTTGATCAACGAATACCGCGCCACCGAAGAAGCTATCAAAGAGCTGCAAGCACGTTTGAAGAATCTGTCCCAAGACGACAAACTGCAGACCGAGCTGGAATTCGAAGGCAAACTGCGCACCCTGATGGGCGAATACTCCAAATCCCTGCGCGATATCATCGCCCTGCTGGATCCGGAATCGAAAGTTAAAGCACCCCGTGGCGCCGCCGCTGTAAAAACTACCGGCACCAAACGCGCTCGCAAGGTTAAACAATACAAAAACCCGCACAACGGCGAAGTCATCGAAACCAAAGGTGGCAACCACAAGACGCTGAAAGAGTGGAAAGCCAAGTGGGGCGGTGATGTGGTTGAAGGCTGGGCTACCCTGCTGGGCTAAGCCGCAACGCCTGTCGCAGACGGATCCGCGATCAAGAAAAAACGCCAGCATTCGCTGGCGTTTTTTTATGCAAGTAATAAAGGCTTAATGTTTCGAACTCACAGCGTCAAACGTTTGCGCAGTGTTTCTGCATATTCTTGCCACTGCGCCAACACCACTTGCTGCTCGGATGTCGCGGTTAGCGACAATTGAGCAGCGGTTTCAACGAAAGTATGCAGCGTATTCGGAGCACCCCACTGCGCGTCTGACAATCGCTGCTGACAGAATAAACGCCAGCGCTGTTGTTCTTCGGAATTCAACGTATCCGGGAAGTTGCGCGCTCGATATCGAAATAATAATTCCGGCAGACGTTCATCATCGAACGGCCAATGGCCTTGCGCTAGTTGCAGCGGATCTGCGCTTCTGACCTGCTCACATAAACGCCGATCCCGATCGCCGACAAAGCCATCGTATAACTGTTGTTCCGGGTCGAGGCTCGGGGCGAAATCTTCGCTCGCATAAATCGCCTGGACTTTATCTTGCCAAACTTGTTGTGCGTCACTAAGTCGCAGCGCCCGGGCCTGATAAAGCGCCATGTCCAGTTGCAGACGTTGCTGATCGGCCTCGCGCAACACCGAGAGCGGCGCCACCACCGGACAGCGGTTGACGTGGATCAGCTTGAGCGGCACCGGCAGTTCACCCTCGGCCAGATCGTCACGGCGGGTGTACAGGCGCTGCCGCAGGGTGTCGGCATCGGTGTCCAGCAGGCCCTGTGGATCGAGATGCAGATCGGCGACGATCAAAGCGTTCTTGTTGCGCGGGTGCCAGGCCAGCGGCAGCACCACGCCCAAGTAATGACGCGCCGCAGAGAAACGCCCGGAAATATGTACCATCGGTTGCAGCAGGCGTACCTGGTCCATCACCCGCTGCTTGCTGCGCAGTTGAAACAGCCAGTCATAGAGTTTCGGCTGCTTCTCGCGAATCAATCGTGCCAGGGCAATGGTGGCGCGCACATCGGACAACGCTTCATGTGCATGGCCGTGCGCCAGGCCATTGGCCGCCGAGAGTCGTTCGAGCTTGAGCGTCACCCGCCCCTCATCGTCCTGCGGCCAGACCACGCCATCGGGGCGCAGCGCGTAGGCGGCGCGCACCACATCGATCAGGTCCCAGCGACTGTTGCCACCCTGCCATTCCCGGGCATAGGGGTCGAAAAAGTTGCGGTACAGGCTGTAACGGGTCATCTCATCGTCGAAGCGCAAGGTGTTGTACCCAGCGCCACAGGTGCCGGGTGCCGCCAACTGCGCATGCACCCGAGTCATGAAATCCGCTTCGCTCAAGCCCTTATCGGCGAGCTGCCCGGGGGTGATGCCGGTGATCGCACACGCCGCCGGGTGGGGCAGGATGTCTTCGCTGGGCTGGCAAAAGAGATTGACCGGTTCGTCGATCTCGTTGAGGTCGAAATCGGTGCGCACCCCGGCCACTTGCAACGGGCGGTCGCACCGTGGGTTGATGCCAGTGGTTTCGTAGTCGTACCAGAAGATGGAAGTCACGGTGTGTTCCTGAACAAAGGACGGGCGAAGTCTAGGCGCAGACCCGTCGCCGCGGCCAGACATCTCGCCATTCAATCACTTCTGGCGGCGCATCGTGCAATACATAGTTATGTCGTTTTTCCCCGAGAGGCTGCTAGCATCGAACGCAGATTGACGCCCGATCCGGCCCCATCATTCAGGTAGCCCATGCTCGAAACCACAGCACTGCCAAGGACAGCGACGCTGTCCCCGCCCCTGGACACGCGGTATCAAGTCGAAACCCCGGAAGGCATCGACTTGCCCCTGCGCCCGGCCGGGTTGATGGTGCGTGCAATGGCGTTCGCGATCGACCTTGGTCTGCGCGGCGCGATACTCAGCCTGTTGTTCATCGTGCTGGCATTTCTCGGCCAGCTCGGTGCCGGGCTGGGTTCGATCCTGCTGTTCGTCATCAGTTGGTGGTACATGGTGTTGTTTGAAGTGCTCCACCAGGGACGCACGCCAGGCAAGCAGTGGATGGGGTTGCGGGTGGTGCACGACGACGGCACGCCCGTCGGCTGGTCGGCGTCCTTGTTGCGCAACCTGTTGCGGGTGGTGGACATGCTGCCCTTCGGCTATTTCCTCGGCGCCCTCAGTTGCCTGCAACACCCCACCTTCAAACGGCTCGGCGACCTGGCGGCCGGCACACTGGTTATTCACAGCGAGCAAGCGTTCAATCGCCCGCAACTGCCCGCCGCCGAACCCCGGCGCCCGGCATTCGTCCTGACGCTGGCCGAACAGCGCGCCATCCTCGGTTTCGCCGAACGCCAGGCCGAACTCTCCAACGCGCGGGTCGACGAGCTGGCGGCGATTCTCGCCCAGCCACTGCAAGTCCCGGCGGCTAAAGCGGTGGCTGAACTCAACGGCATCGCCCGCGGCTTGTTGGGCCCGACATGAAACAGAGCCTGTTCGAAAGTCGCCACAAGGCAGAATGGGAGCAGTTCGCCTTGCTCCTCGATCGTCTGGAGCGCGGCAAGGAAGCCTCACGGGTCGCGCGCTTCCCGCAGGATTATCGACGGCTGTGCCACCACTTGGCGCTCGCGCGCGAACGCGGCTACAGCAGTTTTCTGGTGGACTCGTTGCAGCATCAGGTGCTACGCGGGCACCAACAGTTCTATCGCCATCGCAGTCAGCTGGGCGACCAGGCGTTGCAGTTCATCCTGGCGGATTTCCCGCGCCGGGTGCGCCAGCAGTGGCGCTTCGTGCTGGCGTCCGGGCTGATGTTTTTTGGCAGCCTGATCGGCGTGGGCCTGCTGGTGTACCTGTTCCCGGACCTGATCTACACGCTGATCCCGGCGCCTCAGGTCAATGACTTGCAAAGCATGTATGACCCGGTCGCCGGGCACCTCGGGCGCACCGCGGATCGGGCCGCCAGTGAAGACTGGGTGATGTTCGGCTATTACATCCTGCACAACATCGGGATCGCCTTTCAGACCTTCGCCAGCGGATTTCTGTTTGGCCTGGGCAGCGTGTTTTTCCTGCTGTTCAATGGCTTGAGCATCGGCGCGATCGCCGGGCATCTGACGCAGATTGGCTACGGTCAGACCTTCTGGTCTTTCGTGATCGGCCACGGTGCCTTCGAGCTGAGCGCCATCACCCTGTCCGGTGCCGCCGGTCTGCAATTGGGCTGGGCACTGGTTGCACCGGGGCGCCTGCCCCGGGGTGAAGCGTTGAGGCTGGCGGCGCGCGACAGCGTGGCGCTGATTTGCGGGGTCATGCTGTTCCTGTTGCTCGCGGCGTTTATCGAAGCCTACTGGTCGTCCATGACCACAACTTCGCCGCTGACCAAATACCTGGTGGGCGCTGGATTGTGGTTGCTAGTGGCCGCGTATCTACTGCTGGCCGGGCGGAGTCGCCATGCGCCTGAGTGACGCCACCGTGGTGATTCGTCCGCGCACCACCTGGGAAGCCATGGACCTGGGCGTGCTGCTGAGCCAACGGCACCGACGGCTGCTGATGACCAGTTGGGCCCTTATCACCTTGCCGGTGTTCTGCCTGCTGAGTCTGCTGCTGTGGGATTCACCGAGCCTCGCGCTGTTCATTTTCTGGTGGTTGAAACCGGCATTCGAGCGCTTGCCGTTGTACATCCTCTCGAAAGCTTTGTTCGCAGAAACCCCTACCCTTAAACACGCCCTGCGCGCATGGCCGCGGCTGCTCAAGCCGCAACTGCTCGCCAGCCTGACTTGGCGGCGCTTGAGTCTAAGCCGCAGCTTTGTGATGCCGGTGATGCAACTCGAAGGCCTTGACGGTGCAGTGCGACAGGAGCGTTTGCGCGTGCTGCTGCAACGGCATGCCGCTGCCGGCCAGTGGCTGACCATCATTGGCGTGCACCTGGAAACCGCGTTGTGGATTGGCTTGATGGCGCTGTTTTACCTGCTGTTGCCGCAACAGGTGGAGCTGGACTGGGACTGGCAGACCCTGATTGCTGCGGCCGATCATGACTGGCGCTGGCTCGAGCACCTGACCAATCTGCTGTATGCCTTGGTGCTGGTGGTGTGGGAACCGATCTATGTCGCCTGCGGTTTCAGTTTGTACCTGAACCGGCGAACGGTGCTGGAAGCCTGGGACATCGAACTGGTGTTCCGCCGTCTGCGCCAGCGCCTGGCCAGCGCGGCCGGCGTCCTGTTGCTGGCGCTGATGGTCATGCTGCCGGGCGCGCCATACGCCCAAGCCGCCGACCCCGTTGTGCCGCCGGACGCCCCGCGCCTGCTCGATCAGCCGCTGACCAGCGAGGCGGCGCGCAACGACATCAAGGCGATCCTCGAGCAGGCGCCGTTCAAGAACAAGGAAACCGTCACCCGCTACCGTTTTGGCGAGGACAAACGCGATCCGACAACCACCGATCACGGTAGCGCGCCGGAATGGTTGAAAACGTGGCTGCGCTGGCTGGACAGTCAACGCTTCAATGCACTGGCCGGGCTCTTGGAAGTACTGCTCTGGGGCCTGTTGCTGGCTGGCATCGGTCTGTTGATTTGGCGTTACCGCGATACGTTACGCGCATGGGTGAGCCGTCGACCGACACAACGGCGCGTCATGGATCGGCCCACGCCCCGGCAACTGTTCGGGCTGGATGTCCAGCACGACAGCCTGCCGGTGGACATTGCCGGCAGCGCCGAACGACTTTGGCAGTCCGACCCTCGCGGCGCACTCAGCCTGCTGTATCGCGGCCTGCTCAGTCGACTGCTGCATGACTTCGACCTGCCGCTCAAGGACGCCGACACCGAAGGCCAGGTGCTGGAGCGCGTCGAACAATTACAACGTCCGGCATTGCTGGCCTTCAGTCAACACCTCACCCGGCATTGGCTGAACATGGCTTATGGGCACCGTGCACCTTCGGCGCCGCTGCAACAGGAACTGTGCGATGGCTGGCGCGCCCTGTTCAATTCGGACAGCGCCCGTTGAGCCGGCGCGGATGGCAGGCGCTCGGCGGGCTATTGGCGCTGTTGCTGGGGGCGCTGTGCGTGTTTCTGTACTTGAACGCCACGCCCTATCAAGAAGTGATCGATCACGGTCCGTCGCCGCAAGCCCAGGCCAATCCGTACTTGGCGGCGGAACAGTTCCTTCGCAGACAGGGGACCACCGTTACTCACGCCAACGGCCTTGAGGTGCTGCCCGGCATCGATCCGCGCCAGCACACGCTGTTGCTGTTCGGCGAACGCTCGAACATGACGCCGCGACAGGTCGATCAAGTTCTGAACTGGACCCGCGCTGGCGGCCGCCTGGTGTTCGTCGCCGAAGCCTTGTGGGATGACAAAACCGGCCAGAGCGACGACCTGCTGTTGGACCGGGTGCAAGTGCATCAAGTGCTCAGTAAGACGCTCAAGGAACCAAGGCCTGCGCCCCCTGCCCCGGCGTTTCCGAACTTGACCCAGCTGTATCTGGAAGACGAAAACGCCCCGGCCTACGCCAGTTTCGACACCGCATTCCATCTCGAAGACCCGCACAATCTGGCCCAGGCCTGGGCCAACAGTGGCAAGGCCACGCACATGATGCAGCTGAACCACGGGCGCGGTTCGATCACCGTGGTCACCGACGCCGACCTGTGGAAAACGCCGTCCATCGGGCAGTACGACAACGCCTGGCTGCTTTGGTATTTGAGCGCCGACACTGACGTCACGTTGATCTACAACACCGACCACGATTCGCTGCTCACGTTGTTGCTGCGCTACTTCCCGCAAGCCCTGGTCGCCCTCGCCGCTCTGCTCGGCCTCGGCGCCTGGCACCTCGGCGTGCGTCACGGGCCGCTGCTGCAACCGGCACCGAAAGCACGCCGGCAACTCCAGGAACACCTGCGCGCCAGTGCCGATTTCATGCTGCGCCGCCGTGCCCAACATCACCTGCTGCACGCCCTGCAGCAAGACATCCTGCGCCGCGCCCGTCGCCGTCATCCCGGTTTTGAACAGTTGACGGTCGCCGAACAATGGCTGGTGCTCGCGCGCCTGACCCGTCAGCCCACCCGCGCCATCAGCCAGGCCCTGAGCCCACGACCGAAACAACGCTTGTCCAGCCTTGAGTTCAGCCGTCAGGTCGCCCATCTGCAAACCTTGAGGAACGCGTTATGACTGAGATCGAACCCGACGCCCAACAGCACGCCGCCCAGCAGCGCCAGCGCGCCATTCAACTGGCGCAGGCCGTGCGCAACGAGTTGCAGAAAGCGGTGATCGGCCAACAGCGCGTGATCGATGACGTGCTCACCGCGTTGATTGCCGGCGGCCATGTGTTGCTCGAAGGCTTACCAGGCCTGGGGAAAACCCTGCTGGTGCGAGCACTGGCACGCTGTTTCGCCGGGGAGTACGCGCGCATTCAGTTCACCCCGGACCTGATGCCCAGCGACGTCACCGGACACGCGGTGTACGACCTGCAAACCGAGCAGTTCAAACTGCGCAAAGGTCCGTTGTTCACCCACCTTCTGCTGGCCGACGAGATCAACCGCGCCCCGGCGAAAACCCAGGCGGCGCTGCTCGAAGCCATGCAGGAACGCCAGGTGACGCTCGAAGGCCGGGCACTGCCGATCGCGCAACCGTTCATGGTGCTGGCCACGCAAAACCCGATCGAGCAGGAAGGCACTTATCCGTTGCCGGAAGCCGAACTGGATCGCTTCATGCTCAAGGTGCGCATGGACTATCCCGACGCCGAGCAAGAACTCGACATGGTGCGCCAGGTCAGCCGTTCCAGCCGCGCCGACATGCTCGACGTGCAACCGTTGCGCACGGTGTTGCAGGCCAAGGACGTCATCGTGTTGCAGCGCATCGCCAGCGAGCTGCCGCTGGACGAGCAAGTGCTCGACTACGCCATTCGACTGGCCCGCGCCACCCGCACCTGGCCAGGCCTGACCCTCGGCGCCGGCCCGCGAGCGTCGATCGCGCTGGTGCGCTGTGCCCGGGCCCGGGCCCTGCTGCGGGGCGGCGAGTTCGTGATTCCGGATGACATCAAGGGCTGCGCGCTGGCGGTATTGCGCCACCGCGTGCGGATTGCCCCCGACCTGGACATCGAAGGCATGAGCGTCGATCAGGTGCTGCAACAACTGCTCGACCAAATCCCGGCGCCACGCTTGTGATGGGCATGATTCTGGTGGCGCCGCTATGAAACCGTCGCGGCTGTTATTGGCCTGGCTGCTGGTATTGCTCGGCGTGGGCGTTCTCTTGGGTGCGTTGCGCGCACTGGGCATCGCAGCGCCAGAAAATCTGTCGGCGATCAGTTGGGCATTGCTGCTGGCGCTGCTGATCCTCAGTGTCGTCGACGGTATTCGCCTTAAACGCCTGCCGTCGCCCCGAGTAAATCGGGAGATGCCCGGCAGCCTGGCGCTCGGTCGCTGGAGCGAGGTGCGGCTGCAGGTCAAACACGAGTTTACCCAGTCCATCAACTTGCAACTGTTCGACCACGTCGCGCACGGCCTGGACTTCGAACACCTGCCACTGTCGGTGGAACTGCAACCGGGCCAGCATGCACAGCTCGGCTATCGTCTGCGGCCGTTGCGGCGCGGGCACTTCGCCTTCGATCAGTGCGAAGTCAATCTGCCGAGCCCCTTGGGTTTGTGGTCCGACAAACGCCTGCTGAACGTGGCTGACAGCACCCGGGTGTACCCGGACTTCGCGCGGCTCTACGGCGGTGAGTTGCTGGCGGTGGACAACTGGCTCAATCAATTGGGTGTGCGCCAGCGTCCGCGCCGTGGCTTGGGGATGGAATTTCATCAACTGCGCGAATACCGCGAGGGCGACAGCCTGCGCCAGATCGACTGGAAAGCCACGGCCCGGCAACGCACGCCGATCACCCGGGAATACCAGGACGAGCGCGATCAGCAGATCGTCTTCCTGCTCGACTGCGGCCGCAACCTGCGCAGCCAGGACGATGAGCTGGCGCACTTCGATCACGCCCTCAATGCCTGCCTGCTGCTCAGCTACGTGGCGTTGCGCCAGGGCGATGCCGTCGGCTTGTGCACCTTCGCCAGCGATCGGCCGTACTTTCTCGCGCCGGCCAAGGGCAACGGGCAACTCAATGCCTTGCTCAATGGCGTCTACGACCTGCGCAATCCCCAACGCCCGGCCGATTACCAGGCCGCTGCCAATCAATTGCTCGCGCGGCAAAAACGCCGCGCGCTGGTGGTGTTGGTGACCAACCTGCGGGACGAAGACGATGAAGACTTGCTCAGTGCCGTCCAGCGCCTGAGCCGTCAGCACCGCGTGCTGGTGACCAGCCTGCACGAAGCGGTACTCGATGAGTTACGCCAGACCCCGGTGCAAACGCTCGCCGACGCCTTGGCCTACTGCGGCACCGTGGAGTATCTGAACAGCCGCGCCGACCGCCATGAGCGCCTGAAAGCGCTCGGCGTGCCCGTGCTCGAAGCCCGGCCCGATGAGTTGGGGGCCGGGTTGGTCACGCGATACTTGAACTGGAAAAAAGCCGGGGTGTCTTGACGCTAGACCACCTTCAAGGTCGTCGACAGGGTCACGCTGCCCACCGGGTTGTCCACGGCTGACTCAACCACCACATTGCCGCTTTGCGTTGCCGGGTATTCAATGGCTGCCCATCCCTGTTCATTGCTGTATGACTGACCCAGCACGGCGCCGTTGGCCATCCATTTCACCAGGATGCCTGCCACCGGCGTCGTCAGCCCTTTGACCACTTGAACCCGGATCGCCGATGACTGCCCAGGCTGGATGATCGCGGGCAATGGGTAGATCCCACGCAACAAGACCGCAGGCAAACGCGCCACACGGATGGGCTGTATCTTGACTCCCGGCAGGCCCGATGCCAGCGAAGCCACCAGTTCGAACTCACCGACCGTTGCGGTCGTGAAGGTCAACGAAGCAATGCCGCTGGCATCGGTGATGGACACCGGCAGCGCCTGCCCGGCAAAACGCCAATTGATGCTGATGCCCGGGAACGGCTTGCCACTGGCCGAGTCAAGCACCCACAACCGGGCGTGCACTTGATAGCCCGTGAAGCTGTGAGCTCTGTCGCAGACAAGCGAGTCAAGAACCGGTATGACTTGACCCAGGCCCAGCGACGCCATATCCCAACCGGCCAGCCCGCCTTCCACCATGGCCACTACCACATTGTCCGATTCGGCGACCCCATTGAAGGCCAGCCATGCATATCCCTGTGCATCGGTGGCACTGGACGGCAATCGGCTGCCGTTGAACTCCCACATAACGCTCACGCCTTGCAGGGGTTCACCCGTTCGACTGGATGCCACGTTGACCCGCACCCGTGCCGACTCATGGCCCGTGCCGCTCACTTCCATCAACTCCACGATTTTGCGCGGCTCGTTCAGGGTAAAGTCTCGCGACACCGACTCCGAGTGCAACGCATCCCCCGCCGTCGCCGTCAGCGACGTGATACCGGGAACCCTCGGTTTGAAACGTATCCGCGCAACGCCATAGAAATCCGTCACCGTAGTGACTTCTCCCAACTCGGTGCTGCGCCAGATCACCTCGACACCGGCCATCGGCCTGCCACTGATGGACGAGACCACCGTCACCTGCTCCTCCAGGACCTGGCCCCAGTCCAGTTGCTGTTCGGCATGGCTGCTGACCTGAAAACTCACGGTTTGTGAGCCAGGTCCCTGGGACATGGCATTGGCCGGCGATAACTTGGCCAGCCTCGATGCCGCAAAGCACAGGGCGAAGCCGCCGTCCCGTTCATCACCCACCGCAAATTGGTAACGCAGTCCCGCCTCGGTAAAGTGCCGGGGCTCACCGAGGGCTCCCTGATTGAACGTGATCCCCAACTCCCCAGGTCCGGTGCCCGTCATGCCGAGGCTCAAGTCGCGACCGAACAGCGGGCTGTGGTTCGGCGCACTCAGTTCGAAGGTGTGCCGGCCCCTGCGCCGGGGAAAGCAGGTTTTCTCTCCCCACGTCACGG
Organism: Pseudomonas rhizozeae; assembly: GCF_031583775.1. Classification (NCBI taxonomy): domain Bacteria; kingdom Pseudomonadati; phylum Pseudomonadota; class Gammaproteobacteria; order Pseudomonadales; family Pseudomonadaceae; genus Pseudomonas; species Pseudomonas rhizozeae. The sequence continues at coordinate 221,412 of NZ_JAVLSB010000069.1, read as the reverse complement.
GCGGCGTCTCATCAAAACTGATCTGCAAATCCTCCCAGGGGTCGCTCGCCAATGCCGTGACAGCTGTGGACTGACGGGCGACTTGGCCGTCGTAACGGCTGTGCACCGAAATCTCTACGTCATAGTGCTGAGCACTTTGGGGTTCAAAGGCAAAACCGGACCAGCCATCCGCATCGGTTTCGATCGCCCGGGGCTGCCCTTGCACCGTCCAGCCCACCGGCACCTGGGCGACGGGTTGGCGGGTGAAGAAAGAAATCACCTGCGCCCAGATCCAGGTGGGGTCTTGGCCGACGATCGGATCGACCAAGGGTGTATTGAGGGTCTCAATCCGCAATTTGTTATGGTCCAGACGCATCGTCGTGGCCGCCGACGCCTGCGCCAATGGCGGCACCTCCAGCGCCAGGGCGAACTCACCCTGTTGAGGGCTGCGGGTGAAATCCAGTTGCCATTGCACACCGCCATCGCTGAACACCAGCAGTTGGTCCAACGCCGGAGTCACCGTGGCATTCAACTGTTCGCTGGTGGTGCCTGACCAGATCAGCCGCGCATGCAATCCCACCAACGGGCTCAACGCGTTGGGCAAAACGCTGAATCGGTGCGAGGCCCCCAGGCATGGGTACAGCGTGTCGCCGCCCGGGACGGCGTGAATCTGATCGAGTGCGGCACTCAGCTCATCCGCCAGGTCCAGCGAGAGCAAACGCCCGAACAGCGAACGAGGTTCCAGTCCGGCACCGGTAAGGCTCAGATAAAACAGTGCGCTCTGGCTGCTGCCCACCAATGAACTGACTGGCCATCCCCAGCCAGTGCCCACCGCCGTGGGTGGGCCGATGCTCAGCCCCGGGTTGTTGACGGGATCGACGGTCAACCCCAGTGGCTGACCCTCCACCGGGCTGCCGGGCGTTGGCATCACTTTGAAGCGATGCGCCCCGCCCCGCCGACACACCAGCCCCACCTTGGCCAGTTCGACCGGTTGTTCATCCAGATAGAACTCGACCAGGCCTCTCCATGGGCTGCTCGCCACGGGCGTCACCTCGAACCCGCGCACGATTGGCACCATTTCCGCATGGGCCCTGACGTTGGCGTTCAAGGTGTAATCCCGAGCCTCGGTCGGCGTATCCCGCACACTGGCCCAGCCACCCGCACCGGTAATCGTGGACACGATGCCGTTGGGTCCCTCCCAGTCCACCAGCGCATTGACCACCGGTTCGCCGTTGCCGCTCGCGATCCTGTGCAGCACTTGTACCCGCAGCAGCACCGACTCCTGTTCGTCGACCACCGGCGACCTGTTACTGGCGCGTATTTCGCCGATGTCGACCAGGTTGCGGGCCAGGGACATACGCTTGGCCGGCGACCGCCGAAGCAGCCGCGAGCAGCTCAGGGACAGCTCAAACCGACCATCGAGCCGGTCATCGCAGGCCAGGCGCCATTGCGGTTGCGCACCGGTGACCGGCACCGGCGCTTCAAGCGCAGGCTGCACGTGCACACCCAACTCTTCGGCACCGGCACCGTCCCAGTGCAACGCCAGCTCGCTGCCAAGCAAGGGGCTGTCCGCCGGCAGTTGCAAGGTCAGCAGATAAGTCGAACCGCGATTGGGGTAACCGGTCTTTTCCGCCCAGGGTGTTTCCAGCCCATCGGTCACCACCCGCACGTCCCGCCAAGGGTCTGTCGCCAATGCCTGCACGGGCAATTGATGAGTCACGACACCGCTGGCGTAATACAAACTTTCCACCGTCGCCTCGATAAGGTGCAGCCCCGCCGTTGTCGGCTGAACATTGATGAAGGCCCAGCCGTCGTCATTGGTGTCGACCGGGTCATCGAGCGGCACGCCGTCAATGCGCCAAGCGACCTTACACTCGCGCAGCGCCTGACCGGTGTAGAACGAAACGATCTGCACCCCGAGACGGACCTGCTCCTCATATTCCACCACCGGGTAATACGCCGCCTCCAGTACCTCGCGCACGGCCAGCCGATGGTGCCCCAGGGAAACATTCATCGAATAGGCGTCGGCGCTGTACTGATTACGCAGTGTCAGCGATGACGACGTCCATGGCTGATCGTCCAGCCATGGACAATCGATGTGCCACCCGGCACTCAGGGGCTGGTTCGTGCCCCACGGCGGGGTGGCGACAATCGCCTCTTGAGGATTGTCCTTCAGGCTCAGGGCCCCCCCAGTGCCGGCCCACGGAGAACCCGCTTGCGGCAGAAAAACCAGCTGATGTTGCAGAGAACCGACAGCCCCCAGGCACACATACAACGGACGATCCACCGCGCGGGGTTCGCCGTCGAGCATCACCTGCTGCAATTGCAAGGGTGGCAGGTGCAGACGCAACCTGAGCCGGGCAACGTGGATTCTCGAACGGATGCCGCTGCCCGGATCCGCCGGGCTGAAGATGCTGACGCGAATCTGATCGCCGGCGACGACGGCCAATGGCAACTCGCGCTCCGTCTTGATCGGCCGAAACGCCAAGGGCTCGGCGTCATCCGCCTCGGACTGTTGCGCATCATGCCGTTGCGGGTGTGTGGGCTCGAGGGGTAACTCGAATGTTTCTTCGCTGCGCAGTATTTCCAGCAGCAGCCTGCCCGGCGCCGTGTTGTAGGTTTCATGCAGAAAGCTGAGGACATAACGGGTATCGGCGCTGGCGGTCTTCGATGCCGTGATCACTTGGCTGACCGATGCGCCGTCACTGGCGATCAGGTAGCGGATTTCAAAGGCATCCTCCTCCGGGTCATTATATTCAGTGCTGCCCGTGGCGATGTTGCTCGGGTTGGTCGGCCCTTTCACCCAGTGCTGCGTGCCTTCGCCGAACTCGCCATTGAGGATCAGGTTTTCGTCGGCCTGAATGATCGGCTCACTCATGATCGATTGCTCCCACATCGGCTCGCTGCGCAGCAGGTGATTCGGCGGCGGTCACCAGATTGCGCACTTTGAGGGTGAACGAAGCGTCACCCGCCCGCGCGGTATAGCGCACTCGTAGAATGACGTCAGTCAATGAGGCGAGCATCGCCTGTTGCGGCGCCTTTTGCGGCCAGGGCCAGTTCAATTGCCAGGTCGAAATCGCACCGGTGCATTCGAAGGGGTTGAGCAAGCCTTCGTCGGGTTTGGTTGCGGTCATACCGCTGTCGGCGAAGCCGGTCGACAAGGCGATCTGCTGCCCGCTGCGCAAATTGATCTGGATATCCACCGGCGCGACTGCCGCCGTCGGTGCATACAGGTATTCCACCGAACGCGTCGAGGCTTTGGTTGCCGTCAGGCTACTGATTTGCAGCAAGGTGGCCTGGACATTTTCGTAAGGCCCGGCCAGCACCGGCAGGTCGACTTCCACCGAACTGATCTGACGGCAGTAATGCCCGGGGTGATCGCGGTCGAACAACAGTTGGCCGAGTTTGAATTCCAGCCGGCCGGTGTTCTGCAGTTCCTCGAGCGCCAGCTCCCAACTGGCCGGGCCTGTTTGCGGGTCAAGGGGATCATCGAACAACTGCCGCAGCGACACGGTTTTGATCAATTCCAGACGCCGTTCGTAGCGTTGCAGGTATTCACGCTCCATGCGCAGCAGATACCCGCGCAAATGCTCGCCCGCGGTCAAGCCATGGCGGTTATCGAGCCAGACCTGGGGCAAGGGAATCTGCGTGTCATAGTCACCGGTCTCGGCACTCAGCGAGGCCTGGGCATTGATGCACAAACCCACCACCGCATCGTAAGCCTGGTAATGCAGCGCCTTGAATTGCCCCACCAGCCAGCCGAACAATTCAGCATTGGTCGCGCGCTTTTGCAGAAAGTTGTAGAGCACCAGCGCCTGGCTGTTGGCGCGCTGGGTTTGCTCCAGGGTGGCCTTGGCGGAGGCGACGGCATGGGTCTGCGCAGTGATCTGCTGGGTGATCGCATTGACCTCGGCGAGCGCTTGATCGCGCTGCAATTGCCAGTCGTCGCGACGCCGACGGTACGCTTCAGTGGTGGCGCTTTTTTCCGCGTCCAGTTGCAGCAGCGTCGCGGCCAGGTCCAGGCCATGCACCACCGCATCGGGCAGTTTTTCCAGGCGAAACCCGCCACTGGCCACACCAAAGATGTTCGGCGCCACCGCCGCCACCGCGCCGGAGAACTTAATGGCCTTGGTGGCAAAGCTCAGGCCTTTGGCTTGATGCAGGGCATTCATGACACTGTATTCGACCTCGGTAATGTTCTGCTCATAACGCAGGTTGTAGGCGTCCGCGCGCGCTTGAGCCATCGCTCGGCTCTGCTCCAGGGCGCTGACACTGGCCTCCAGTTGCAAGATGTTGTGTTCCTGTACGCTTTGCGCGTAAGTCCCCAGATCCACCAACTGGCCTTGTTGCAATTGCTCCATCTCAGCGCGGTCGTGCTGTTCCAGTAAGCGCAGTAACTGGCTGCCATGGTCTTGAAGGGTTTGCACCGCTCGCAATGCGGTCTCGAACATGATCCGCCAACGAAATGCCACCACCACCAGACGCCCGCCCATGGGCCGCGGCGAACCGATCCCGCCGGCCGCCAGGTCGCGCAGCAATTGATTCGGGTCAGTGGGTGGGCTGAACAACGGGATTTGCAACGGCTGACCATCCAGGGTCAGGTTGTTGCGCAGGTTGTACAGGCGCCGGGCAGGCTGTTCGAACAGGTCCTGCAATTGCTCGTTAATCGGCAGCTTGAACGGTTCGCTGGCCAGCCGGCCGAGCAACGGGGCGGACTTGGCTCGCGCGGCCAGCTCGCCGACATCGAGGGCAAGGGATTGCTCGAAAACCTCCAGCGCCGTTCGCGAGGTTGCCGTGCTCAACAAGTCGGCCACGGTCGTCGGTGTCCAGCGGTTGACCGTGCGCGCCGTGGGCGGATTGCCCATCAGGAATTGCGCCTGGACGTAACACAACTTGGCCGCCACCAGGCTGTCGCGGCTGAGCTGGCGGTAGTACCAATCGCCCCAGGCCATCAGGTTTTTCACGTACTCGGTGAAGGCCACAATCTGGAAGTGCCTGGGGTTTGAATAACCGATGGCATCCGGGTCGGTCGGCCCCTCTGCTTCGTATCCAGGGTTGCCTGTCGTGGGATTGGCCAGCGGCCGGCAGCGCCAGTAACGCGGTTTTGCCGGTTGTGTCTTCGCGTCAGCCGGGGCCTGCGGGTCAAACAGGTGATGCAACCAGCCTTGCGCTTCGGCGTAGCAATCTTCGGCCCGCAGCCGCGCCGTCACCAGCAACGGCAAGTGGCAATGCAGCTCCCAGAAAAACAAGCCGTTGGCACCGTCGAACGGCCCGTTGCGCTCGCTGATTGTCCCGTCAGCGGGCGGTGGTTCGGCCCGGTGCTGCATCGACCAGTCCAGCACCGCATCAACTGAAATGGCCGAGGCCTGCACCAGTTCGGGACCGTGCAGGGAGTTGAGGCGAACATACGTGAGCCACGGCGCCTGCTGATTGAAGTTCAGAAATTGCGCGCCCGAAGGGTCACTGCGGCTCAGCGTCGAGGTGACAAAACCCGGAGTCTGGGCGAGGGTCAGCACGTACCTTTTGCGGCCCAGCCCGTCGGCCGCAGTGAGACCGCCGAACTCGAAGGTTACCTCCGAGGTAAAACTGTTCCGGCGCACCTCCATCCAGGGGGTGCGCCATCCGCCCTTCTCGGGGAATGATCCGGTGCAGGGAGCAGGGTCGCCGCCAGCAGGATTCAGCAGTTTCAATTCGAAGCTCTTACTGGCGTCCTTACCAACTTGATTCTCCAGACATTCACCACACACCAGCAACACGTCCTCTTCCCCGGTGCCGGACGTTTTTTTGCTGCGTAACAGCACCGCGTGCAATTGGTAAAACGCGGTCAGTTTGCCTGGAGGATCGACGGTATCCTTAATGGTCGGCCGGTTCACCGACAGGATCGAATGCTGCACCGTGTCACGGCTGACAAACCGGTAACCGGCCAGCAGGTCCATGAACTTTTCATCACTGGCGATCGGGCTAAACAACACGTCCCGGGCGGCGTACACCTTCCGGCCGGCGGCCTCTGGCCAGCGCAGCATCACGCACAACTTGCCTTTGGGATGAACCTCGTCCACGACCGCAGTGGCTATCAGCCGCGCGCCGTTGGGCATGGTTTCGTCGCCTTCGCTGCTGTGCAAGGTCAGCGGCCCCGACCATTGGCAGTTCTGGGTCATGAACGCGACGTTGATGTCCAGCCGGTGCGGCGCATAATCATCCTCGCCCTTGGTTCCGCGCTTCTCCCGCCAATCGGCCCAGACCACGCACAGGCGTCCGCTCCAGTACACCGGCCGGATGTCGAGCACCTGCTCGGTGGCGGGAATGTCCACCGGCTGCCATTCGCCCCAGGCGGCCGGGTTGACGGACGTCGACGACGACTCAAGGGCGATATCGGCCTTGCGCCAGAAATACTGGAACGGCTGCACCCGCTGCCGGCCTATAAAGTAGTAATCCGCGCGAGTGGCAGAGGCACCGTCGATATAGCCGCTGGTCACATCGAGGTTGCAGGTCTGCTCGAACGTTTGCAGGTAATCCTGCAGGGCCAGTTGTACCGAGTCGGTGGTCAGGCGCGATTGGTTGAGGTTGCTTTCCAGGGCCTTGAACAGGCTGGTCTTGCGCTGACGCACGAACGGGTTGATGTAGTTTTCCGGGTAGGCGGCGATCATTTGCAATGCCGCCCAGTCCGGGTAGTTGCTGTAGAGCTGCCATAGGTTCAGCTCATCCTGATCGAACTCGACCTCGCTGTAACCCGGCTCCAGCTTGCGGTACACCGCGTGGATGTATTGCTGGGCGCAACTGATGGCCTCGGCAGCCCAGGAGTTCTGCACCGCGTAGCTGTCCAGCGGGTCGAGGCGCAGCAGCTCGAACAGATCCGCCGGGGTCCTGACGAATGTATAGGTGTCGTTGGGGGCAGCAGCCTTTTTGACTTGGCCAATGCTGTAGTCGACCAGGGCTGAGCGACGCTGTTCGAGCAAACCGGCGATGCTAATGCGATCCATGATGCTGTCCTCAGTCGTGAGTCGATGGCGTACGGCGCGGCGAGCGACCGCAGCCGTCGCCTGGCAGGTCAGGCGGCCGGGCTGCCCGGCAAGAATGTGATGGGTTCGAAATCCAGCCCCGTGTCACTGCTGCCGCTGCGCACCTTGAATCTGAAGGACCCGCCCGTCGGGCTGGAGACGAAGGCACGCGCCAGGCCCTCTTGATTGGTGACGGCGCTCGCACGGATCAGCGCCTCGCCGCTCGTAGGTGAAACGGGCTCGTAGCTCCAGTTGACCGGTGAATTTATGCCACGGTTGTGATAGTCATCCTCCATCACCCCGTACAACTCGACTTCAATACCCGGCGGAACGTCATACTCCGGCACCCCGGAAGCGAGTGCAGGAGGGAAGTCATAGGTACTACTTTCGGCAATCACGGCCACCGCCGGCGCGGGCAGTTTTTCGCCCATGTCCAGCCAGAACAGCGGTGTCTCTTCGCCCTGAATCTTGCCGGGAATAAAGTGCGCCAGCACCTCTCCTGCCGTGGAAGTCGCGTCCTCCTCGATCGTGCCCAAGGTGGCTTGCCAATGCACGAAGACCCCGATCATCGGTGTGCCCTGCATGTTTGTGACCGTCACCTTGTAGATGACTTTTTCTCCCGGCTTGCCGGCAATCACCGAGTTGCTTGGACTGGCCAACTCACAGGTAATCTGGACGGTCTGGGCGGGCTCGTCGCCGGCCAGCGCCAGTTCCGGCCGCGAAATGTCGGACAGGCTCAACACGGCCTTCTCGGCGGCCACCTCATAGGCTTCTTTTTCGACCGCAGTGGCGGCGCTAGCCGGTAGCTGGCCGATCAACAGCAGCGTGCGCGCATCCATGCCGCTGCGCGCCGCCAGGGTGCGCATACGCACCAGCATATCGAGCTGTTGCAAGGTCCTGATCAAGGGCTGGCCGATCGAGTGGGCACACTCCAGCACGTCCTCGCTGCTCCAGCCGAATAACACCGCCAGCCGGGCAGCAGCGGCCTGCCTGGCGAGTGCCCAGGCATGAGCTGACAGCCTCGGAGGCGCGCCAGCAACGATGTCCTTGGGCAACCGAAACGCGTCGCGCAGGTAGTCCAGCAACGCAGCCTGCGGCTGTTCGCTCAACGTGAAGGCGTGGGCCAGGGTGGCCAGGTAATAGAAGGTATTGAAGGACACCGCCAGCGGATCGGACTGGGTGATCCACTCGCGATTGCCGTAGTCGAGATAGTCCTGCAGCACCTCCTCGCTCAACGCCAGCTTCAAGACGATTTCACTGCGCCGGCGCACCTGCGCCAGCTGCAACAGAAACGCATCGCCGTCGTAGACCCGCGCGGTACGGCCCGGGATCTCGAGCTCCGGGCGCGGTCGCGTCAACACTTGCCGCAAAAAGCTCGACACCCTGCCACCGGCCCAGGTCAACACCGGAATCACCTGTTCCGAGGCCAGGCCGGTGTGTACCGCCAGGCATTCCTTGACCACCGACCGTTGCGCAGCCTCGGCCCGCAACAAGACGCCGAGCATGACCTCGACGATGGCGGCGCTCTCGGCTTCGTAGCGTTCGCCCAAACCATCCCTGACTGCTCTTAGCAATTCTTCACGAGCAAAGCCCGGATAATTTTCCTCCTGCGACAGTTCGGTAATCACCAACCCGTCGGCGTCGACCAAGGCGCTGAGCAATTCCAGCCAGTCGGCACCGGCAGGCAGCGCCGGCACCCCCGCCATCAGCAACTCGGCGTTACTGAGCAGCGCGCCGGACAGCAAATTGCGAACCTGCTCGAACAACTGCCATTCGGCGGCGGTTTCTTTTTGTGAGTCGGCCGGCTCGCTCACTTGCTGCACCAGCCAGCGCACCTCGATGTCGTGTTCGCGGCACCAGCTCACGCAGGTGTACAAGCCTTCAATGACCACCAGCACATTGGCGTTATTCGCCGTGTGCGCCTGAATCTTCGGCACGCCGGCCAGCGCCTTGACCCAGCTCTCGCCGCCCAGCACGGTCAACAGCAGCACCCCTTCGATCGGGGTGATGCCCAACAGCCGGGACAACCGCACCAGGCGATAGAAACCCGAGACCACCGGCAGAGACCGCGCCAGTTTGCCGGCGCCAGAGCTGGTGGCCATGGACACCGCTTGCGCCACGAAGCTGTAGGTCAGCAGGTCGATCCCCAGGCCACTGCACAACCGGCTGACCGTCAGCTCCGATGTACCCGGCACCGGCAAGATGTCGAACAGCGCGTTATCGAGCGTGAGCGCATCGCGATAATCACCCTGCGCATTGAACACCCGGTCGAACAGCGAAGGATGATCGCCCCGCCCGTAATACGACATTTCTTGGATAAACGCGGCAAAGTCCTCGGCGCTGCAGCCGTAACGTTCGCGCAGGGTTTGAAACAGTCCCAGGGCCTGCACCCCGCCCTCGGTAATGGCGTAAGTCGTATTGGCCGGCAGCTCGGCCTTGATCGCCGCAGCCAGCAGTGCATCGGTCTGCTCGGGAGGCAATCCCAGCCATTGGTCGAGACGCAGCTTGCGGTTCATGCGATCAATCGGACCGATCAGGGCGTTTGTCAGACGATGTACTGGTGTCGCAAATTCGATATCCACCCACGCGGCGGCACTGGCGCCGGCATTGATGTAAACCGAGCCCGCGCGGATGTCCGCCGCCTCGCTGCTGGGCGGTCCGTTGACCGACCGCACCGGGGCGAATCCGCGGATCGATAGCAGTGCTTCGAGTTGTTGGGCATCGAGCTGGGTGCGCTCGCAAAAAATCGGGACTTCCCGGTAGCCCTCCGTTCCCGCTGTATCGATCACGCCGAAATGCCGCTGGTAAAACGTCAGCTCTTCAGTGGCAGGCGATTCGGTCAGTATCAAGCGCTGATAAGGCCCCAATCGCGAAGCCAGTAATCGGGCGCGGGCCGCATCGATGTCCACGGTGGCAGGACTGAGGAAATACGGAAACCCAAGGTCCACTCGCTGCACAAAGTCACCGATCGTCAGGCCGTTGTGCCGCGCCACATAGTCCAGGCTGACCCCAGGCTGGAAGTACGGCAGTCCGCTGGGGTAGCGGGCCGTCGACAGGGCCTCTTCCAGGTTTAGGGTGGCCGCACTATGGGCAGTGATAAAGGTTTCAAGCACCTCTACGATGATGTCCACGGCGGACACCGGCTGGTGCACGGCATTGAAGTCGATGGACAACTGGCTGAGGTCGGTACGCCGACTGGCCAGCGTCAGTTTGTCCGCTTTGCCTTGCGGCTCGATTTTGTCTCTGATCCAAACCAGCAAATCGATCAGGTAAGCCACCGGTGAGTAGCACGATTCCAGGGCATCCGGCGGGCTCAACTCCGCGAAGTTGACGTTGAACAAGCGCTGGAAGCTCGGCCCTTCCACCATCGACAACAACCCGCTCTGCGGCCCCGGCGCGGTTGCCGGATCGCTGAACAACGTGTGCTCGATAAACTGGCGGCGCACGTAGATCGCCAAGGCATTGGCCTGCTCCAGGAAAGCCTTGGCATCGTCCTCGGTCAGCGCATAGGTCCGCACCAACCCGCGAACCCCTTGCTCCACCAGCGGAAAAATCGACCCGTCGCTCAGGTAGGTCGCCAGGCCGGCGTAACGCTGGCGCTGCGACGGCTGGCTGAACGCCTGCTCGAACAATTGCAGCGCCGGACGACTCTGGGAGGTAGCCATGCTCAAACTCCTTATGCGGACAGCGGTAAGCGTCGAACAACCCGGCTGGGTCGGACCGTCAGCGAGTCAGGGTTATTTGGCCGCTTGGGCCGGCTAGCGTCTACTGTCAGAACTGACAGTAGACGCTACCTTCCGTCGGCCTCTGTAGCCGTTCGGGTGATCCCGGGCAGCGCCGGCACCACCTCGAAACGGCGGCTGTCGGCCCAGTCGGACTGAATGGAATCGCCTCCAGTGCCAATGACCTGGCGGAATCGCACCCAATAGCCGCCCTGGGGCAGCCTTAACGTGGACTGGCTTCGCCAACCGTTGGCGGTCACCACAATGTCCTGGACCAGTTGGCGCTCGGGGTTGAACCAGCTCACCAGCTCGCCTACGCCCGGTTGACCCTGGCCGGCAAAAACCACCGGATCGGTGACCCAGCGTCCCGGCGCCGGTACCTCGATACTCGGCACGTACGGCCCTAATCGCACCGGCCGTGGCAATGACGGGCTGGAGTGAAATTCACCGCTCGACGCCGTCGCGATCAGGTCATGGTTGCCCGCGGAACCCACCAGTTCGACCGCCACCGACCAGGTGCGATCAGCCAGTACCGGCGCACGCCCCAGCACCGTTTGCGGTGCGCTGCCCAGCGCCACCGCCACCGTGTCTGCGGGATAGCCGAACCCCGACACCACCACCTGACGCCCGACTGGCGCGGCGATTACCGGGCTTTCGATGGTCGGCGCCAGCGGCACCACGCGAAAAGCCTGCGCAAGGCTGTCTTGCGATTCGCGGCCCGCGAAGGTCTGGCGAGCCCGCAAGCTGTGCCGGCCGATCTCCAGCGTCACGTCCCGGCGCTCCCAGCGTCCGTCGTTTTGAACCCGGACGTCGGCGAATAACGGCGCTTCGACGCCCAGCAGCCACACGGTAACCATGGCGCCGGGCAGGCCGGTTCCGGAAACGGTCCCGATGCGCGGTTGTGTGCCGTCCGGGGCGGGCACCTCAATGACCGGTGGCAACACCACCACCCTGAACGTCAGCTCGGCGCTGGGTTCGGACTGTCTCTCCCCCATCACCTGCACCGCGGTTACGGTGTAGGCACGAAACGCCAGGCCGTCGAGTTGCGCTTCCCAGTCGCCATCCACGACCAGGCTGGCGCTGGTACCTACCAGCCCGCCGAACTGTGCATCGTGAATCTCGATTTGCCCGCCGGCGATCCCTCCTTTACCTTTGACGAGCAGGTTGCGGCCCACCTCCTCACCCGGAGCGGGCGCCGTGAATAGCGGTTGGGGCAAGAACCGTTCGAGCGAGAACGCGCGCCTGTCCTCGGGCGAATCCTGCCCGGCCGCGCGCTGGATGGCCGTCACGTGGTGGGTGATATCCACTGCAAACGGTGTATCGCGCCGGAACGTCCATTGGTCGCCGTTGACGGTCGCCTGATGGGTCTGGGCACTGTCACTGAACCACAGCGTGACCAGCGCGCCGGCCCAGCACGTACCCTTGAAAGTGGGGGATTGCTGGCCGTCCTCGATGGTGCTGATCTCGGTGATGACCGGCGCCAGAGGGCCAATGCTCACTTCCAGCGCCACCCAGCCCTCGGAGGTTTGCCCGTCCAGCGTCTGTCGCAGATGAACCATGCGCTTCCAGGTCGGCCCCCACACTTCAGACGCCGTACTGGACCAGCTTCCACCGCTCACCCGTGCATCCGGCGCGACCTTGCTGCCGCCGCCGGGGTTGTACAGCTCCACCGTGGCGCCGGTGTAGCCACCGCCAGAGAATACCGGTGTGTAATCGCCGGTATAACTGACCGTGGGTGGCGGCAGCACCACGACGTAGTCGAAGGTGTATTCCGTGGAAAAAATCCAGCCACCGCTCTTATCGGACACCTTTTGCGTGGCGCGGAAACTGTACTGGCCGGGCGGCCAATTGGCGGAATCCACGCTCCAGGTGCCGGCACTGCTAACCGTGGCCGATGGTAACGTCTGCGAGCCCGGCCCGCTGACCTTGTACACGTCGACGGTGGCGCCTTTGTAACCTGTGCCCGAGAATCTCAGGCCGGCATTGGCCAGCGGCGCAACCGTGACCGAGGACAATCGCGGTGGGCGCACCTTGAAAATGACCGTGTTACCGCGCGACGAAAAAACGCCTTCCGTGCCCTGCCGCGCTACCAGAGTCACCAGCCCCGGATCAACCGTGATGGAACCGCTCCAGCCAGGCGGGTCAAACACCCCCGCTTGCCCGACTTTGGTAGTGTTAAAGTCATTCAGAATCTCGACCAGGGCGCCATGGAGCCCATTACCCCCCCTGATAGTGAAGGTTGTGTCGACGGTGCTGGGGGGAGTTGTGATCGTGGGCCTACCCAGAACACGCACGGTTAGGGGAGGCGAGTAACCATGGCGAAAGCCTGGTAACGAGTACTGGGCTTCGACGATCAATGTGCCACTGGGCATCAGCTTGCCCGGGGCTTCCCATTCATTTCGCGAATTGGTAGAGACCGGGTTGCTGACCGCTTCATAATGATTGCTTGCCTTGACGACGCCGATATTCCACTCGGAATGAGCGGTGCCTCGGAAAACCAGCTCATCGCTAGACACGAGTCGGTGGGGTGCCGGATAGGTAATAAGAGCGCCGGTGACGTTGAAAAAAACTGACTGGCTATAGCGCGTCGTGAAGCCTGGCCGACTTTGCTCAACTTTGATCGAGCATTGCCCAAAGCCCAGCGGTCGATTCAAGCGAACGCTCCAGCTATTCGCTGTTGCGGTAAACGTCGGGCTTAACACCTCGTTGGTGTCAGCCCGAAGGATCCTGAGCGAACAATTGCCCCCGCCGACTCCCGAAATCAGCGGCATCTGGTCGTCGTAGATAAACTCGTCACTGCCTGGGCTCTGAATGACGGGGCGGTTACTGATCCAGATACTCGTTTCATTCGCCGGCGAAAAATCATTCCTTAAACGCCACCATGTTTTGATTTGCCCATGACCCGGATTAAGCGACACGAAAGTAAAATATGTAGGGACCCCCGCGTCATGCCATTGGCCATCACGGTAATCAATACGAACCCCGTCTACGGAAAAATCCGCCCAAACCTGGTGCGTGCCATCCCAAGGGATACGAAATCTCAGCCCAAAACGTTCGTCCTGGATACTCCGATTGGGCGGACCGATGATCTCCAGGGGCGAGGGGGCCTTTGGGGCAGGCGCCTGCGTTTCTTCGTCGGCCATGACTCGCTCCTCACCAGGGAATGGTGCTTTGCTTCGTCACCTTTTTTAGGCCGGACGGCTGAGAGCGTCTACCTGTAATAACTGACAGTCGCGACCAACGGTCAGCGACCGTGGGCGAGCTAAAGATGGGTTGACTACAACGCTGTGCGCCATTGCCTACAAGCATTGAGCCGGTGTCCGATTGTGCCGGCTGACGCCGATTAGCTACTTTGGCACCCGTCGCTGATCACCAGCGATCAGGTCGTCGGCCGGAATCAAGCGGGTACGCGACGCCTCGTCAGGACGGGTTCCCCCCTATCTCCCGGCTTGATGCTGGCTGAGCAGCGGTATGTTCAGGTGTGCCGCAGTGCCTGTTTTTTCCGGTCGACTGGCCTGTCCGGCAGCGCCGAAGCCTAGGCCGACGCCGGCAGCGGATGAAAACTGAAGTAGGCGCGCAACGCACTGACCAGTTGCCCGTATTCCGGCGGCGAGCGCAGCAGGGCGAAACCGGCATCGTAATGATGCGGCGTGGCATCTTCATGGCACCACAGGCAGCAAGCCATCAGGTCGATCACCTGGTGGCAACCGTCGCCAATGGGGATTTTCAGACGCAAGCCAAATTCAGCGCCGATCATCATCGGCAACTGGCTGATTAACATCAGGCCGTCCTCGGACACGTTACCGATAAAGCCGATCGGCTTGTCCGTGACACTGTTGAACACTTTCAGAAAATACGGCAGCTGGTGCCGCTCGATCCTTCGCTCGGTGAACATAGTGAGCATCGCTATAGAAGGCCCTTCAGCAGGACCGCACTCATGCTTCGGAACGAGCCTGGCTCACAGGCACGCTCTCCCCGATCCTGGTGCCAAGGTCCGCACGACGCCTTGGCTGACTGCTGCCGATCACAGGTGTGGCCGCCGCTTGGACAAACCTTGTACAGCGACGTATGGAAAATATAGCTCAAGGCCGGCGCTCGGCCAGCCTTTGCTTGCGACGAAACGTCAGAAACGTGTCGGGCGCACAACAGCGGCGGCACTGCGCGTTGGGTAATGGCCCAGGCTCTGCAGGGTCTCCAGACGGGCGCGGGCGCGGTAGGCGTATTCGCTCTGCGGGTAGGAGGCGATGATGTACTGATAGGTCTGCACGGCATCGACGAACAGCTTCTGCCGCTCCAGGCACTGGCCGCGCATCATCGAGACCTCCGGCCACACGTAAGGGCGGGCGCGACTGGCGCGGTCAACCTTGGACAATTCGAGCATCACTTGCTCGCAGTTGCCCCGGTCATAGGCGCTGTAGGCATTGTTCAAATGGTGGTTCATCGACCAACGGGTGCAGCCCGTGGCGGCAAGGGCAAGGACGGCAATGATCACGAATCGCATGGGGGTTCTCCTGTCTTGAGCTCTGTATCGACCCGTAAGCCGAAATCTTCAGGACCGTCGACCGCAAAGTTGCAACGTTCAATAAAGAAACTAATAAGTAGTGCAAACGAACAATGACTACACCTTCGGACCATAGTAGCCTCACTCAGCGCTTGAACTCAGGAGTCTTTGCATGTCCGTCCGTCGTACCAAAATCGTCGCTACCCTTGGCCCGGCCAGTAACTCGCCGGAAGTTCTCGAACAGCTGATTCTCGCTGGCCTGGACGTCGCCCGCCTGAACTTTTCCCACGGCACCCCGGACGAGCACAAGGCTCGCGCCAAGCTGGTGCGTGACCTGGCCGCCAAGCACGGTCGCTTCGTGGCTCTGCTGGGCGACCTGCAAGGCCCGAAAATCCGCATCGCCAAATTCGCCAACAAGAAGATCGAGCTGAAGATCGGTGACCAATTCACCTTCTCCACCAGCCATCCGTTGACCGAAGGCAACCAGCAAGTGGTCGGCATCGACTACCCGGACCTGGTCAAGGATTGCGGCGTCGGCGACGAACTGCTGCTCGATGACGGCCGTGTGGTAATGCGCGTCGACACCGCCACCGCCACCGAACTGAATTGCACCGTGACCATTGGCGGTCCGCTGTCTGACCACAAGGGCATCAACCGCCGCGGTGGCGGCCTGACGGCTCCGGCCCTGACTGAAAAAGACAAGGCCGACATCAAGCTCGCCGCCGAAATGGAAGTCGACTACCTTGCCGTGTCCTTCCCGCGCGACGCCGCCGACATGGAATACGCCCGCCAATTGCGCGACGAAGCCGGCGGCACCGCCTGGCTGGTGGCGAAGATCGAACGCGCCGAAGCCGTGGCTGACGATGAAACCCTCGACGGTCTGATCAAGGCCTCCGACGCGGTGATGGTTGCCCGTGGCGACCTCGGCGTGGAAATCGGCGATGCCGAACTGGTGGGCATCCAGAAGAAAATCATCCTGCACGCACGTCGCCATAACAAAGCGGTGATCGTGGCCACGCAGATGATGGAATCGATGATCCTCAACCCGATGCCGACCCGCGCCGAAGTGTCCGACGTGGCCAACGCCGTGCTCGATTACACCGACGCCGTGATGCTCTCGGCCGAAAGTGCTGCCGGTCTCTACCCGCTGGAAGCGGTGCAAGCCATGGCGCGCATCTGCGTCGGCGCGGAAAAGCACCCCACCGGCAAGACCTCCAGCCACCGCATCGGCAAGGAATTCACCCGCTGCGACGAAAGCATCGCGCTGGCGACCATGTACACCGCCAACCACTTCCCGGGCGTCAAAGCGATCATCGCCCTGACCGAAAGTGGCTACACCCCGCTGATCATGTCGCGCATCCGTTCCTCGGTGCCGATCTACGCCTACTCGCCACACCGCGAAACTCAGGCGCGCGCAGCGATGTTCCGTGGCGTGTACACCATCCCGTTCGACCCGGCTTCGCTGGAGCCGCACGAAGTCAGCCAGAAAGCGATCGACGAACTGGTCAAGCGCGGCGTGGTGGAAAAAGGCGACTGGGTCATCCTGACCAAGGGCGACAGCTACCACACCACCGGCGGCACCAACGGCATGAAGATCCTGCACGTGGGCGACCCGCAGGTCTGAGTGACCGACCGCTGAAAATCAAAAGCCCCGCCATGTGAATGGCGGGGCTTTTTGTTTTCCGAGCTTGCAGATGTGTCGCCTGCACTGACGCCTTCGCCAGCAGGCTCGCTCCTACATTTGGACTTGAGTACATCCGGATTTTATTGGCTGACCGGTAGACCGTCTTCGCGAGCAAGCCCGCTCCCACAGGTTTGATTTGGGTACATCTGACAGAGGTTGGTTGGCTGTCAGACTGCCATCACTGGCAAGTCGAATCGTGCACCGCAGCTCCCACAGTGTCCGCGTATATCTCAAGGATTGCGTACCCCACCAGGTCGAGTGTCAACTCGCCGCGCTTTTGATCTTGATCTGGCTTCTGATCCACCCGCCCCGTCGGGAGGCTGAGTGGAGGCGTTCATCCGGGGACTGGCGCGTAGCGCCGCATGACGTAGTCATGCTCATCGCATGTAGGTGCCAGCGAAGCCAACCGGAGGGCGATGCCCCCGGATGAATGCCGGAGCGAAGGCACCCCGAGCCAGAGCGAGGGGCCGTACGTCAGGGGCGAGCCTTTTGGGTTACCTTTTTGCTGGGCCGGCACACCGGCGTCTGAAAAAGGTGACTCGCCGTAAGGGCGAAACCATAAGTCGCCGTTACCGCAGCAACGGATATGTACACCCTCAACAACCCCATCGCCAGCCACAAAGCCTGCTCGCGAAGAGGCCCGCCCAGTCACCGCAAACTTCAACCCCGGTTGATAAACCCGGACAACGCCGCGACCGCTTCCGGCGATTTCAGTCGCCGGACGAACAAGGCGCCCTCTTCCTCAATCACGCGCCGCAGTTGTTCCCGATCCGGCGCTTTCATCAGTTGTTTGCTGATGGCCACGGCGTCGGCCGACAGGGTTTCGAAGCGCAAGCCGACTTCGCGCGCCTTGGCCAGCGCCGCTTCGCCGCTGCCCATGGCCTCGGAGGCGAGGCCCCACGCGGCGGCTTGTTCGCCGCTGAAGCCTTCGCCGAGCAATAACAACTCCGCGGCTTTGGCATGACCCAGCAACCTCGGCAGAATCAGGCTGGAGCCGAACTCGGGGCATAAACCAAGATTGACGAACGGCATGCGCAACCGTGCATCGCGGCTGACGTAGACCAGATCACAATGCAGCAGCAGCGTGGTGCCAATCCCCACTGCGGCGCCAGCGACGGCCGCAATCACTGGTTTACGGCAATCAAGCAAGGCCAGCATAAAATGGAACACCGGGCTGTCGAGGCTGTTGGGCGGCGCCTGGAGAAAGTCGGCGATATCGTTGCCGGCGGTGAAGCAGTCAGCCGAACCGCAGATCAATACCGCGTTGATTTCCGGGTCCTGGTCGGCATCGCGCAGGGCATGGGCGAGTTGCGCGTACATGGCGCGGGTCAGGGCGTTTTTCTTGTCGGGGCGGTTCAGGGTCAGGGTCAGCAGGCCGCGTTCGCGGTGCAGCAGGATGGCGTCGGTCATGGCAGTCTCGCGTCGTGGAACGATCAGCGCTCAACCACGGGGCAGGAACACGTCGGCCAGCAGTTGATTGCGCGGCAGTCCCGCCAGGTACAACCGCCGGGCGAAGGCGTCGACACTCTCGGGACTTCCGCAGAGTAGAGCCAAGGTTTGCCGGGAAACAAGGCGCAGTTGCGCCAAAGCGGCGGGCAACTCGGTCGCCGTCCATAACTCCACCGACAAATTGTTGCGATGCGCCGCCAAGGCTTGCAGGGGTTTGGCCAGGTAATGCTCGTCGGCATCACGGGCCAGGTGGATGACCCGGATCGCCCCCTGATGATCGGCGCGCAGGGCTTCGCGCAGGATGCCAAACAGCGGCCCTAGCCCAGTGCCGGCGGCCATCAACCACAGCGGCCGGTCATGCCAGTCGGGATCGTAATGCAGGGCGCCGCCGCGCAGCTCGCCGAGGCGCAAGTGGTCGCCGATCTGCAACTGCCGGGCGGCGTCGCTGAATTCGCCGGGCTGGCGGCAATCGAGATGGAATTCGAGAAAGCGGTCTTCTTCCGGCAGGCTCGCCAGCGAGTACGGTCGCGCCACTTGCCCGGCCCATAACACCAAGTGCTGGCCGGCCTGGTAACGCAACGAACGCTGAGGTCTTAGGCGCAAGCGCAGCACGCTGGGGCTCAACCAGTCGACGGCGGCCACTTCCGCCGGACGGCCGTCCTGCAGCGGGTCGAAGGTGTGCAGTTGCAAATCCTCGACCACCTGACATTGGCAGGCCAGCCGCCAGCCCTGCTGCCGCTGTTCGGCACTCAAGGCGTCCGGTCGATTGTCGCTGGGCAGGCCTTGCACACATTGCACCAGGCAGGCGTGGCAACTGCCGGCACGGCAGCTGTAGGGCACGGCCACGCCGGCCTGGTTGAGCGCGTCGAGCAGGTTGCTGCCCGCCGCCACCGACCACTGCCGGTCGCCCGCGCGCAACTCAGGCATCGACGCTCTCCCAAGCCGCCGCGCAGCGGTTGCGACCGTCGCGCTTGGCTCGGTACAACGCCTGATCAGCGCGGTGCAGGGCGTTGTCCAGGTCGTCGTCCAGCTCCAGCAGGGTCATGCCCGCCGACAGGCTGAGGTTGCCGACATCAAGCCCGATCAATTGCACGTCGGTGAACGCAAGGCGCAGGCGTTCGCAGCAACTGGTCAGGCGATCGGCGTTGCAATCGGGCAGCAGCACCACGAATTCCTCACCGCCGTAACGGGCGAGAACGTCACCGTCGCGCAGGCAGGCCGTGGCGACCCCGGCAAAGGCTTGCAGCACCTGATCACCGGCGGCGTGGCCATGCACATCGTTGATGCGTTTGAAATGGTCGAGGTCGATCAGCGCCAGTCCATGCTTCACATCCGGCTGCATGGCGCTCAGTTCGCGGGAGGCCAGGCGCAGGAAATGCCGGCGGTTGAACAGCCCGGTCAGTTCGTCGGTGGCGACCAGGTCTTCGAGCTGGCGCATCATGCCGCGCAGGGTGTCCTGGTGCGCCTGCAAAGCAAACCGTCGCTGGCGCATGCGCTGGCGCGAGGCCTGGACGTATCGGGCGTAGAGCACCAGCCAGAGCAAGACGATCAACAACACGCAGACTTGCAGCGCCGCCAGCGTCGGGTCGGGTAACTGGAAGTGGTAACCGTCCCACAAGGTGATGGCGCTGAAACTGAAAAATACGATTGCCGCGCACCGGACAAAAGCCTTGCGCGACAGGTGGAACAGGCCGAACAGCAGGATCAGCATATAAAAGACCAGGAACACGCCCCGCGCGTGGTCGAGGTGGGCGATGAACCAGGTTTGCCAGCACACCCCCAGCAGCACCTGGGCTTCGGTCAGGCTGGGATCGCCGAAACGCAGGTTGGCACCGCTGTAGAACACCGCGAACAGCGCCGCCTGCGAGGCCACCACCAACATGCTGCCCACGGTCACGCTGCGCAAGCTCACCGGGAAATGCCCGGTAAAATACGCCAGCCACAGCAACAGCAAGGCCAGGGCATAAGTGCCGGCCGCGAGGGCGAAGCGTTTGAGCAAGAGGCGTTGAATGGCGTTATGGGTCAATCGTTGACTCACCGTGCGAAAGAAGGCTGACAAGAGTGTCCTACTCTACAGGCCGGATGCCACTTTAGTGGCGCGCTGGAAAAATCACCATTCAAATTTGGACGGATGACCCACATTGTGGCGAGTGAGTGCGGCATGCCCTGTGGCGAGGGAGCTTGCTCCCGCTGGGTGGCGCAGCCGCCCCAAATGCCCTTCAAGTCCAGACGACTGCTTCGCAGCCGAACGGGGGCAAGCCCCCTCACCACAAAGACCAAAGGCACAACAAAGGCCAGAGCCATCACAAAAGGCAGACCCGCCCCAAAAGCCAGAGCCACCACAAAAGATCGAGGCGCGGTATACTGCCGCGCCTTTTTAGCGTCGCGCCAGCTGCCCCGGCGTGGCTTGAAAGGTGTTGGTCGTCGACCGATACACCCAAACGGCCAGCACCTTATTGAATGTTCCCGTCTTTTAGAGGAGCGCGACTCATGACCGTGATCAAGCAAGACGACCTGATTCAGAGCGTTGCCGACGCCCTGCAGTTCATTTCCTATTACCACCCCGTTGACTTCATCCAGGCGATGCACGAAGCCTACCTGCGCGAAGAATCGCCAGCGGCCCGTGATTCGATGGCGCAAATCCTGATCAACTCGCGCATGTGCGCCACCGGCCATCGGCCGATTTGCCAGGACACCGGGATCGTTACCGTGTTCGTGCGCGTAGGCATGGACGTGCGCTGGGATGGCGCCACCATGAGCCTGGATGACATGATCAACCAGGGCGTGCGCCAGGCTTACAACCTGCCGGAAAACGTGCTGCGGGCCTCGATCCTCGCCGACCCGGCAGGCGCGCGCAAAAACACCAAGGACAACACCCCCGCAGTCATTCACTACTCCATCGTCCCGGGTAACACCGTGGAAGTGGACGTGGCGGCCAAGGGCGGCGGCTCCGAGAACAAATCGAAGATGGCCATGCTCAACCCGTCCGACTCGATCGTCGACTGGGTGCTGAAAACCGTGCCCACCATGGGCGCCGGCTGGTGCCCGCCGGGCATGCTCGGGATCGGCATCGGCGGCACGGCCGAGAAAGCCGCGGTGATGGCCAAGGAAGTGTTGATGGAATCCATCGACATCCACGAGCTGAAGAAGCGCGGCCCGTCCAATCGTATCGAAGAGATGCGCCTGGAGCTGTTCGAGAAGGTCAACCAACTGGGCATCGGCGCCCAGGGCCTGGGTGGCCTGACCACTGTGCTCGACGTCAAGATCATGGATTACCCGACCCACGCCGCCTCGCTTCCGGTGTGCATGATCCCCAACTGCGCCGCCACCCGTCACGCGCACTTCGTGCTCGACGGCTCCGGCCCGGCCTCGCTGGAAGCGCCACCGCTGGACGCCTACCCGGAAATCGTCTGGGAAGCCGGCCCGTCGGCCCGTCGCGTCAACCTCGACACCCTGACCCCGGAAGACGTGCAGAGCTGGAAACCGGGCGAAACCGTGTTGCTCAACGGTAAGATGCTCACCGGTCGCGACGCCGCGCACAAACGCATGGTCGAGATGCTGAACAAGGGTGAAACCCTGCCGGTGGACCTGAAAGGTCGCTTCATCTATTACGTCGGCCCGGTCGATCCGGTCGGTGACGAAGTGGTCGGCCCGGCCGGCCCGACCACCGCTACGCGGATGGACAAGTTCACCCGGCAGATCCTCGAGCAAACCGGCCTGTTGGGCATGATCGGCAAATCCGAGCGCGGCCCGACCGCGATCGACGCGATCAAGGACAACAAAGCCGTGTACCTGATGGCCGTCGGCGGCGCCGCTTACCTGGTCGCCCAGGCGATCAAGAAGTCGAAAGTGCTGGCCTTCGCCGAACTGGGCATGGAAGCGATCTACGAGTTCGAGGTCAAGGACATGCCGGTCACCGTCGCGGTGGACAGCAAGGGCGAGTCGGTGCACATCACCGGCCCGGCCATCTGGCAGAAAAAGATCAGCGAAAGCCTGGCCGTCGAAGTGCAGTAAGGCTTCAGCGAACAAAACAACCGGCCCGTTCCTGTGACGGGCCGGTTTTTTTTCGCGATAAAAAAACCTCTGCACAGCATGACTCGGTCTGAAAAACCCGCCTGACCTGTCAGATCTGACAGGTTACCGCGCGCCCCGCACTTGATAGCGTTAAACCCTGCCCCGTCATCACGGGATTCGCCTGTCACAGGGTCAGCGCCATGGCTGAACAAGACCTGAGCATCACGCCGCCGTCCATCGCCCAGAGCGCCTCGATTGCCACGATTGGCAAAAGTTGGGATGCCGTCGGCGTGACGGGCGCGGCGTCGTTCGAATTGCCGCTGCCGTGGTCGGCCGGACGGGGCTTCGATCCGGGCCTGAGCCTCACTTACAACAGCCAGAGCGGCAACGGCCCGTTTGGCCTCGGCTGGCAAGTCGGCGCCAGCGCCATAAGCCGTCGTACCCGCACCGGCGTGCCGCGTTATCAAGGCGATGACGTGATGCTCGGCCCGGACGGCGAGGAATGGCGGCCACGGCGCAACGCCCAGGGCGAGCCCGACATCCAGCTGATCAGCCGCTATCGCGGACTTAATATCGGTGAGCACCGGGTCGTCGAGTATTACCCGCGCACCCAGCGCACCTTTGAACGCATGCAGTTCTGGCGCTCGACGCAAAACCCCCGGGGTTTCTGGCTGGTGCACAGCGGCGACGGCAGCCTGCATGCGTTCGGCATGAACGACGCCACCCGCAGCGTCGATCCGCGGGCACCGGAGCGGGTCGCAATCTGGCATTTGCAGGAAAGCCTCAACCCTCGTGGCGAACATATTGCCTACGAGTACAAGGCGGAACCGACGCTGCCGCAACCGGGCAAACCCCACGATTACCAGGCCCAGCGTTACCTGCATCGGGTGTTGTACGGCAACGCCGTGGCCAGCGATCAACTGCATGGCTGGAACCCGCCGACCGCGCCGCTGTGGCACTTTCATCTGCTGTTCGACTATGGCGAACGCAACGCAACCCTGGACGGTAAACCGCTGTACGGCCCGCCCTACGATGCGCCCGGCAGTGAGTTCGGCGAATGGACGCTGCGCAGCGACCCGTTTCACAGTTACGCGTTCGGATTTGAGATCGGCACCCGGCGCCTGTGTCGCCAGGTCCTGATGTTCCACCATTTCCCCGGCAAGACCGGCGCCAACCCGGCGCTGGTACGGCGGCTGCTCCTGGAGTACCGAAGCACGTCGCTGGGCTACAGCCAATTGCAGGCCGCGCATTACCAGGCTTACGACGCCAGCGGCGCAATGGAGGCGATGCCGCCTGTCGAATTCGACTATTCGACCTTCGAGCCCGAGACAAAACCCCAGCCATTTTTTGCCTTCGAATCCATGCCTGGTGTCGATGACGGCCAGCGCTATCAGTGCGTCGACTTATTCGGCGAAGGCGTGCCGGGTTTCCTCTGTCGCCATGACCAGAGCTGGTATTACCGCGAGCCGCTGCGCGGCGACAACGGCGCGAATGCCATTGCCTATGGCCCCTGGACCGCGCTGGCGCGGCAGCCGAGCGCCGATGCCTCGCGCGCGGCGCGCCAGGTGTTGCTGGACATGACCGGTGACGGCCGCCTCGACTGGGTCATCGCGCAGCCGGGCAACAGCGGATTTCATCGGTTGAACGCGGATCGCAGTTGGTCCGGGTTCCTGCCGTTTGCCGGTTTCCCGCCAGCGTTTTTCCACGCCATGGCGCAGTTGGGCGATTTGTCCGGCGATGGTTTGGAGAGCTGCGCGCTGATCGGGCCGAACAGCGTGCGCTTGTACGCCAGTCGCCGCGACGCCGGGTTCGCTCCGGCCGAGCAGGTTGATCACGCCCCCGCTGGCGATCGCCTGCCGTTGTTGAGCAACAGCCGCAGCGAACTGGTGCTGCTCAGCCACTTGCTGGGCAGCGACATGCCGGAGCTGTGCCGCATCCGCTGCGATGAAATCAAGTGTTGGCCGAACCTCGGCCACGGGCGGTTTGGCGAAGGTTTTGTGCTGAACGGCCCGACGTTCGACTATGCGTCGTTCGACGCGGCGCGGGTGCGCATCGCCGATCTCGACGGCTCCGGCGCACCCGCGCTGATCTACCTGCAATCGACGGGCTTCGAGGTGTATTTCAATCGCGGCGGCAATGGCCTGCAAGCGACACCGCTGGTCGTGCCCTGGCCGGACGGCGTGCGCTACGACAACCTGTGCCAGGTGACCCTCGCCGACCTGCAAGGCCTGGGCTGCGCAAGCCTGATCCTCAGCGTGCCGCACATGACGCCCCGGCACTGGCGCTACGATTTCGTCGCGGCGCGGCCCTATCTGCTGACCGCCAGCAACAACAACATGGGCCTCAGCACCGAGGTGGTTTACCGCAGTTCGGCGCAGGAATGGCTGGACCAAAAACCTGCGCAAAACCCGGTGTGCCATCTGCCGTTTGCCGTGCAACTGGTCAGCCAGCAACAGCAGCTGGATGAAATCACCGGCAATCGCCTGAGCCAGCATTTTCGCTATGCCGACGCTTATTACGATGGTCGCAACCGCGAGTTCCGAGGCTTCGGCCAGGTCCAGCAGATCGACAGCGAAGCCTTCGGCGCGCAAGACGACGAGACCTTCAGCGAACCGTCGCGCACCTGCACCTGGTATCACACCGGGCGGCTGGTTGATTTGCCCCGCGACGGTTTTTTCCATGACCCCAGCGCCATAGCCCTCAACCCCACGCTGCTGTGCCGCTGGCACGCCGGTGACGCCGTTGACGAAACCATCAGCGTCAACGATGAGACCACGGCGGCGGAAGTCGCCCGCGCCCTGGCCGGTGCCGTGCGGCGCATCGAGCAATACGCCGCAGCCGATGATCCGACGCTGGCGGTGCCGTTCGCCGTCGAGGAGCATCGCTATAAAGTCCGCCAACTGCACGCCGCCGCTGTCGATGACGGCTACTCCGCCAGTTGGTTGCCACTGCCGCTGGAAACCATCAGCTACCAGTACGAACGCCTGAGCGACGACCCGCTGTGCCGCCACGACATCACCCTCACTCACGACGGTTTTGGCCAAGCAACCCACCACTTCGCGATCAGTTACGCCCGGCGCCTGACCGAACTGGACGCCCCGCCGTTCAACGATCCGGACCAGCAAGCCTGGTGGCGCGACGCCCACGACCCGGCGCAGCAATCGTATTACCTGAGCGAATCGCGCAGCGAGTTCATCCACTTGTCGACCCAGCCTGACGAATATCGCCTGGGGCTGGCGTATCGACAACGCGGCAATGCCTTGGTATTGCCCAAGGGTCGAGCGCCGGTCGGTCTCGAACCCAAGGACATTTCCCATGAAGGTCTGACGCTGCATCAAGCCTCCGACGCCTGGAACGCCGCGCGAGTGCTGAGCAGCCAGTCGCAGCAACGCTACTTGAGCACCGCCGACCGCACGCTGCTGCCACCGGGCGGTGCCGATTTCGAAGCCTTGAGCGGGCCGCTGGAAATCGCCCAACTGGATGAAACTGCGTTGGCGGCCTACGCCGACCTGCCGCCGCCGTTCAACCTGCGCGAAGAATTGGCGCTGATGGGTTACCGGGTCATG
Source organism: Pseudomonas rhizozeae (assembly GCF_031583775.1). Taxonomy (NCBI): domain Bacteria; kingdom Pseudomonadati; phylum Pseudomonadota; class Gammaproteobacteria; order Pseudomonadales; family Pseudomonadaceae; genus Pseudomonas; species Pseudomonas rhizozeae. The sequence goes on along the minus strand of NZ_JAVLSB010000069.1, from coordinate 195,499 downwards.
CCCACCTTTCTCGAGCTCGGCGACGCAGAACTGTGGTCGGCGGACTACAACTTCGCCACGTACGGCGGGCTCGAGGCTTTCTACCAGGTGACGGCGTTTCACCCCACCGTCAGCCACGGCCAGACCCTGGCCGAGTATGACGACGTCAACCTGCGTAAGGTCCGCGTCGAATTGCCCGACGGCTGCGCCACGCGCGTGGAGTACGACTATTACGCGTTGCAACCGCTGCGCTTGATCGACGCCAACGACAACGTGCAGGAAGCGCTGTACGAGCCGTCCGGGCAACCGATCGCCCTGAGTTTTTATGGCACTGAAAACGGTGTCGAGGCGGGCTTCAAACCCTTGGCCGAGCATGTGCGGCCGGCTGACCCTCGGCCCGGACCGGCGCTGGACAATCCGGCGGCGGCGCTGCAAGACGCTGCCCACGTGCTGCGCAAAGACCTGTTCAGTTGGATGGGCGAATTGCCCGCGCTGGTCGGTCGTGATGCCGAGCGCTTGCAGCAGTGGATCGCCGCCGGTGATGTGCTGCCCAGCGGCCATATCCGCGCCTCGACGCGCCGACGCCTGGCGCGTCTTGCTCGATTTGAAGACGGCCAGCAGCCGTTGCTTAAGCTGATCAACGCAGCGCCCCGGGAACCGGTGCACAGCGCGCTGCTGAGCGCCGATCAGTTCCCCGGCGGCGCCCCCGCGCAGATCCACATCAGCCTGGTCTCGGTGGACGGCTTCGGCCGGGTCCTGCAAACCCGGCAACAGGTCGAACCCGGGCCGGCTTATCAAGTGGATGCCAACAACGAACTGGTGATCGACAACGGCCAGCCCGTGGAAGCCTTCGCCGACCCGCGCTGGCGCGTCAGCGAACGGGTCGAGTACAACAACAAAGGTCTGGCGGTGCGGGTGTTTCGTCCGTATTTCGCCAATCGCCACGCCTACGTGCGCGATGCCTCGTTGCGCGCCGTCGGGCCTCACGACCGACAGTTTTACGATGCGTTGGGCCGTCCCAGCGAACTGATCAATGCCAAGGGCGACCTGGCCCGGGAAACCCGGCATCCCTGGTATCAGATCAACGAAGACTTCAACGATACCTGGGCCCCATCAGGCCAAACGCCGAAGGAGCCACGGCAATGAACGCCGCCGTACATTGGCGCACACCCACTTTGCTCGTGCAGGACAGCCGTGGGCTGCCGGTTCGCCAGGTCGAGTACCTGCGGAAAGTCAGCGATGGAACCCGTCGCGCATTGATCACCCGGCAAACCCACAACACGGTCGGCCAGCAGGTCGAACAGTGGGACCCGCGCCTGTGGGGCACGGACGCGGCGCCGAACCTGCTGAGCATGCATCGGCTGTCCGGCGAGCCCATTCGGGTGCAGAGTGTCGACGCCGGTTGGCGCCTGAGCCTGGCCGGGCCCGGAGGCGAGGTGCGGCAGCGCTGGGACCAGCGCGGAACCCAGTGGCTGACGACGTTCGACGAGCAATTGCGGGTGATCAGCGTCATCGAGGACCAGGCTGAGGTCGAGCGCTACCGCTACGCTGACGCCACGGCCGACGCCGGGCACAACCTGCGCGGCCAGTTGCTCGAGCACAGCGACCCGGCCGGCACATTGGCGCTCGACAGCTACAGCCTGCTCGGCCAGGTGATGGGCGAAACCCGCGCCTTCAGCCCCTCGGAACGCCACATCTGCCAGCGCCGCTATAACCCTCTCGGTGAAGTGCTGGAGCAGACCGATGCCGGCGGCCATCGGCAATTACTGCGGTATGACCGCGCCGGGCAGTTTCAAGGCAGTCGCCTGCAACTCGACCCCCAGAGCGAGCCGCTGCCGATCATCAGCGACAGCCACTACGACGCCGCCGGGCAATTGCTCGAACAGCGCATGGCCAACGGCGTGCTTAACCGCTGGCATTACGATCCGGCCGACGGACGCCTGACGCAGTGGCAGGCAGGGCCGGACAACAGGCCGGCGCTGCAAGACCTGCGCTACCGTTACGACCGGGTCGGCAACGTCGTGGCCATCGACGACGCGCTGTTTCAACCGGTGTTCTTTGCCAATCAACGCGTCGACGCCAACCGTGAGTTCAGCTACGACTCGCTGTACCGATTGATCAGCGCCAATGGTTTCGAAGGTGATGTACCGCAGTCACGTCCCGGCTTGCCGCCGTTGATCACGCCAATCGATAACGGCCGCTTGTACAACTACGTTCAGCACTATGCCTACGACGACGGCGGCAACCTGACTACCCTGCGGCACGTGCGTGACGGCCACAACTTCACCCGCCAGATGCGCATCGATCCGCGCAGTAACCGTGGCGTCGAATGGACGGCGGGCAACCCCGAGCCGGTCTTCGAGCGCCTGTTCGATGGCCACGGCAACCAGCTCGCGCTGCAACCCGGCCAGCCCTTGACCTGGAACAGCCGCGACCAATTGACGGTGGCGCGCCTGGTCGAGCGCAACGGCGGGCCCCATGATGAGGAAACCTACCTCTACAGCCAGGGCCAGCGCGTCAGTAAACGGCTGGTGACCCAGGCGCCAACCGTCAGCCATGTGCGCCAGGTGCGCTACTTGCCCGGTCTGGAAATCCGCACGCTGGACGACCGCGAAGAACTGCACGTGATCCAGCTCGGCAACGTGCGTTGCCTGCACTGGCGCAAGGGCCGGCCGGCGGCGATCGAGCAGGATCAACTGCGTTTCAGCCTCGACGACCACCTCGGCTCCAGTACCCTGGAACTCGACCGCCAGGGCCGGGTGATCAGCCATGAGCGCTACTACCCGTTCGGCGGCACCGCGTGGTGGGCCGCCACGTCGCAGGTGCAGGCCGACTACAAGACGATTCGCTATTCGGGCAAGGAAATGGACGTCAGTGGGCTCTATTACTATGGCGCGCGTTACTACGCACCGTGGTTGCAGCGCTGGGTCAGCGCCGATCCGGCGGGTGATGTGGATGGGCTGAATCTGTATGGGTTTGTGGGGAATAATCCGCTGCGCTATGTGGACGTTAACGGTAAAAACAGACATCAGTTTGCGGTGTTCAATTATTCACGGTTCATTTCGGTGCTGGGCAATCATGCGGCGACGACCCTGGCCCAAGTCGATGGCATCCTGGACGGACCTGACCCAAAAACCGGCGCGGTGGTGGAGGGCATGCTGCTCAACCTTATCGGAGAAACAATGCTCGGCCTCGTCGGTTACGAAAGCGGGGTTGTCGGCAGTGAAATTACGAGCTCGTTTTTGCCAGTGGACAACCACATCGCCAACCTGACTCGCCAGAGTACGCCGCCTTTTCTCGCGGGTTTGATCGGCGGTAATGTTGGGGGCGACATCGCAGGCCCGATTGCAGAAGGATTCAAGCCGACGGCTCGCTTGATCCGACCGCTCTTACCGCAAACCTCCTCGATGACGATTGCCCAGATCGACTACCAGGCCGGCATCACTGATAACGAGGAGCGTGCAAACTGGACCGTGTCCGACACCATCTCATTCGCCTTTAACCGGGTGATCGGCACGGTCGTACCGGGCGTCACTGGCGTACTCAATATGGGTTCTAGGGCCCAGGAGGCCGAGGATATCCAGAACCGTCTCGACCCGGTCAAGATGCACAAAATCGATACCATGCTCCAGGATTGGAAAACCACCGTGAATGAACGGTGGGCGGGCGCTCAGTCCGCATTTGACGCCTTGGGCCGTGACGTCGTATCGCCCTCGGAAATAGCCCCGAACGTCAATGCCAATTCCCCGGACTTCATGCGTCATCCGATTCACCGCGCCGCCCTGGCACACCAGACGCACGTGACCCTGGATCTGATTGATCGAGCCCAACGAGGCATGGCGTATTACCGGGATTTAGGCACCACCGACAACCAGTGGATCCTGAGAACGCCAAGAGCGGCAAAATATCGCGGGTTAAGTTTGCCGGCGCGGCGCTGAACAGGAAGGCAGACGCCGATCGGCCAGTGACTGCCGTGGCCAAATAACTCCATGCTATGGTGCGCGCCCGTACTGACGACTGTTCTCCTGGCCATGCCCGCGACTCTCCGCTCCTTGCGCCTGACGCTCTACACCCTGCTGATCCTCGCCGGCACCGTGCTCGCCGCCACGCTGGCATTGCGTCATACCGAGCGTCTGGCCCTGGTCGAAGACGCCGCGCGGGCCAATCAGCAACTGGCGCTCTACGCTACGTCGCTGCACACCTTGATCGAACGATACCGCGCCCTGCCTTCGGTGCTGGCCCTGGACCCGGAACTGCGCGCCGGCCTCGCCGGCCCTGTGACCGCGCAACAGCAGGACGCGTTGAACCGCAAACTGGAACAGATCAACGGCGCCGCGCAGTCTTCGACCCTCGAACTGCTCGACCGCACCGGTCTGGCCGTGGCCGCGAGCAATTGGCGTTTGCCCAACAGCTATGTTGGCCACAACTATGGTTTCCGGCCCTATTTCATGCAGACCCGCACCCAAGGCACCGGGCGGTTTTATGCGGTGGGGGTGACCAGCGGGATTCCCGGTTACTTCCTGTCGAGCGCGGTGACCGGCGATCAGGGCGAGTTCCTCGGCGCCATGGTGGTCAAGCTGGAATTTCCCGAACTGGAACGCGAATGGCGCCAAGGCACCGACACTTTGCTGGTGAGCGACGCGCGGGGGATCGTATTCATCGCCAATCAGCCCGGTTGGCGCTACCGCCACTTGCGCCCGTTGACTGATAGCGATCACGCCGAGCTCAAGGCCACCCGCCAATATGACAAGCAACCACTGACGCCGCTGCAATTTACCTCACTGCGGCGCTTCGACGACAACAGCGACCTGGCGCGGGTCGACGGCCCGGACGGCACCTCGGATTATCTGTGGGAGTCCTTGCCGCTGGCCGCCGAAGGCTGGACCCTGCACCTGCTGCGGCGTCCGCAAGTGGCATTCGAGGATCAACGCAACGCCGCCCTTGCCGCCGCCGGTTTGTGGCTGACCCTGGTGTTTTTGCTGTTGTTCCTCAACCAACGCTGGCGCCTGGCGAAAATGCGCCAGCGCAGCCGTGAAGAACTCGAGCAATTGGTCGACGCCCGCACCCGTGATCTGCGCACCGCTCAGGACGGTCTGGTGCAATCGGCGAAACTCGCGGCGCTGGGGCAGATGTCCGCGGCGCTGGCGCATGAAATCAACCAGCCGTTGACCGCCCAGCGCATGCAACTGGCGACCCTGCGCCTGTTGCTCGATCACGGCCGGGTCGACGACGCCTACCAGGCGCTGCAACCGCTGGATGAAATGCTCACGCGCATGGCCGCCCTCACCGGCCACCTCAAGACCTTCGCCCGCAAAAGCCCCAGCGGCCTGCGCGAACGTCTGGATCTGGCGCAGGTGGTGGATCAATCGCTGCACTTGCTCGACGCGCGCTTGCGTGACGACAATGTCAGCACCGTGCTGCACCTGACTCGCCCGGCGTGGGTGCGCGGCGATGCGATTCGCCTGGAACAGGTGCTGATCAACCTGCTGCGCAACGCCCTTGATGCGGTGCACGACAAACCGTGCAAACGCCTGGAAATCCGCCTCGAAGCGCAAGACGCTTTATGGCGCCTGGCGGTCTCGGACAATGGCGGAGGGATTGCCGAAGAACACCTGGCGAGCGTCTTCGACCCGTTCTTCACCACCAAACCGGTGGGCGACGGTCTCGGCCTGGGGCTGGCGGTGTCGTTTGCCATCGTCCACGAACTCGGCGGACGCCTGAGCGCCGACAACCATGACCAGGGCGCGGTGTTTACCCTGACCTTGCCGATCGATACCGAGGTGCCGGCCTGATGCTCAACTCCGTGATGGTGGTGGACGACGAAAGCAGCATTCGCAATGCCGTCGAACAGTGGCTGAGTCTCTCGGGCTTTGAAGTGCAACTGTTCAGCCGTGCCGAGGAATGCCTGGCGCAATTGCCGGGGAATTTTCCCGGGGTGATCCTCAGCGACGTGCGCATGCCTGGCATGACCGGCCTGGAGCTGCTGGCCAAAGTGCAAAGCCTCGACCCGGACTTGCCGGTGATCCTGCTGACCGGCCATGGCGACGTGCCGATGGCCGTGGAAGCGATGCGCGACGGCGCCTATGACTTCCTGGAAAAACCCTTCAGCCCGGAAACCCTGCTCGGCAGCCTGCGCCGCGCTTTGGACAAACGCCGGTGGGTCCTGGAAAACCGTGCGCTGCATGAACAGGCCGATAACCGCGCGAAGATCGACAGCACCTTGCTCGGGGTCTCGCGCAGTTTGCAGACCCTACGCCGCCAGGTGCTGGACCTCGCCGCGCTGCCAGTGAACGTGCTGATTCGCGGGGAAACCGGCAGCGGCAAGGAATTGGTCGCCCGCTGCCTGCACGATTTCGGGCCGCGGGCGCAGAAGCCGTTCGTGGCGCTCAATTGCGCGGCGATCCCCGAGCAACTGTTCGAGGCCGAATTGTTCGGCCACGAAAGCGGCGCCTTCACCGGCGCGCAAGGCAAGCGCATCGGCAAGCTCGAATATGCCGACGGCGGTACGCTGTTTCTCGATGAAATCGAAAGCATGCCGCTGGCCCAACAGGTGAAACTGTTGCGGGTGTTGCAGGAGCAGAAGCTCGAACGGCTGGGCTCCAACCAGAGCATCCATGTCGACCTGCGGATCATTGCCGCGACCAAACCCGACTTGCTCGACGAAGCCCGCGCCGGGCGCTTTCGCGAAGACCTCGCCTATCGCCTGACCGTCGCCGAACTGCGCCTGCCACCGCTGCGCGAACGCCGCGAAGACATCCCGCTACTCTACGAACACTTCGCCCACAGCGCCGCCGAACGCCTGGGCCGCAGCGTGATGCCGTTGAGCGGAGCACGCCTGAGCCATCTGCTGAGCCACGACTGGCCGGGCAATGTACGCGAACTGGCGAACGTTGCCGAACGCCAGGTGCTCGGCCTCGGCGAGCCGGAACCGGTCGGCATCGAACCCGGGCAGTCCCTTGCCGCACAGCAGGAGGCTTTCGAAGCGCATTGCCTGCGCGCGGCATTGACCCGGCACAAGGGCGATGTGAAAGCGGTGCTTGAGGAACTGCAACTGCCGCGCCGCACCTTCAATGAGAAGCTGCAGCGACATGGGTTGAGTCGGGAGATGTTTGTGCAGGACTGAGGGCTATGTCGCCTGGGCCTGCTCGCGAAGACGATCGCCCAGCCCCCCCCCTCAAAAATAAGCGACTTTCCGCGCATCCAGAACACGTAATGAGCGGATTTCCGCTCATTAAACACATTAAACCCCTCTAAACAGCCCCTCTCTTCCTTGGCACAGCTCCTGCTATAGCCAGCGCAGGCTGCGTTTAAACGCGCTCCACAAAAACAATTAAACGAAGGATCCTTCAATGGATAACTCCAATACCCTGCCCCTTGGGTCGGCGGCCGCGCCGGCCCCAGCAAAAACCACTGCGAGCCGGATCAAATCGATCTTCAGCGGCTCGGTGGGCAACATGGTCGAGTGGTACGACTGGTACGTCTACGCCGCCTTCTCGCTGTACTTCGCCAAAGCCTTTTTCCCGAAAGGCGACACCACCGCCCAACTGCTCAACACCGCCGCGATCTTCGCCGTGGGCTTCCTGATGCGCCCGATCGGCGGCTGGCTGATGGGCCTGTACGCTGACAAGGTCGGGCGTAAAAAAGCGCTGATGGCCTCGGTGTACCTGATGTGCTTCGGCTCGCTGCTGATCGCCCTCAGCCCGGGTTACGAAGTCATCGGCATCGGCGCGCCGATCCTGCTGGTGTTCGCCCGTTTGCTGCAAGGCCTGTCGGTCGGGGGCGAATACGGCACCTCCGCCACCTACCTCAGTGAAATGGCCACCAAGGAACGTCGCGGCTTCTACTCCAGCTTCCAATACGTGACCCTGATCTCCGGCCAGCTCATCGCGCTGGGCGTGCTGATCGTCCTGCAAAACGTCCTGACCACCGAACAGCTGTACGCGTGGGGCTGGCGTATTCCGTTCGCCATCGGCGCGTTGTGCGCGGTCGTCGCGCTGTACTTGCGTCGCGGCATGGAAGAAACCGAGTCGTTCACCAAGAAAGAAAAGGCCAAGGAAAGCGCCATGCGCACCTTGATGCGCCATCCCAAGGAACTGCTGACCGTGGTCGGCCTGACCATGGGCGGTACGCTGGCGTTCTATACCTACACCACCTACATGCAGAAATACCTGGTGAACACCGTCGGCATGAGCATTTCCGACTCCACCACGATTTCGGCGGCGACGCTGTTCCTGTTCATGTGCCTGCAACCGATCATTGGCGGCTTGTCGGATAAAGTCGGTCGGCGGCCGATCCTGATCGCCTTCGGCGTACTCGGGACGATCTTCACGGTACCGATCCTCACCACCCTGCACACGATCCAGAGCTGGTGGGGCGCGTTCTTCCTGATCATGGCGGCGCTGATCATCGTCAGCGGCTACACCTCGATCAACGCGGTGGTGAAGGCCGAACTGTTCCCGACTGAAATCCGCGCCCTCGGCGTTGGCCTGCCTTACGCACTGACTGTGTCGATCTTCGGCGGTACCGCTGAATACATCGCGCTGTGGTTCAAGAGCATCGGCATGGAAACCGGTTATTACTGGTACGTGACCGCGTGTATCGCAGTGTCGTTGCTGGTGTACATCACCATGAAAGACACCCGCAAACATTCGCGGATCACCACTGACTGATCCCTGCGGCGCTAGATAAAAAAGGGCAGACCCGGCGCGGGCCTGCCCTTTTTTTCGTCCAGTCGTCTCGGAATTTTCCGCATTAATGCCGAGTTAATTCCCACAGACCATTCTCACACTCAACCGAACGTTATCCCCGTCAACGCAGGCTTGCCTCGTTGCATCGTTTAAACGCTTGGCTAACGAATCGATAATATCGATTCAATTCAGCGTAATTTTGCGCTTTTTAATCAAATTTGTAGGTATAGGATAGATTCATATCCTCCTGCAAACGTGCACGAACTGGAGTCCTCAATATGAAAAGCAAATTGTTCCTCGCCATGGCCCTGAGTGTATTGGCTGCCAACACCTTCGCCGCCGACGGCTATGACCGCACCGGTTCCGCTGTTGCCGCCGACGGCTATGACCGCACGGGCTCGGCCACTGTCGCTGAAGATGGTTACGATCGCACCAACTCCGCGACTTTCGCTGAAGACGGCTACGACAACACCAAGTCGGCCTCCATCAGCTAACACCCTTCGCGCAGTACCACAGCCCGGCTTATGCCGGGCTTAATCTTGTCTGGGGATGACAAATGCCCGACTGGAAATAACCGCGTAGCCCTAGCACTATGTCGGCCATTCCCATTCGCTCAGGAACACCCTTCGACATGCCCGACGACATCCACTTCTACGAACCGTCCCAAGGCCATGGCCTGCCCCATGATCCGTTCAACGCCATCGTCGGCCCGCGGCCCATCGGCTGGATCTCCTCGCAGGACGCCAACGGTCGCCTGAATCTGGCGCCCTACAGTTTCTTCAACGCCTTCAACTACATTCCCCCGATCATCGGGTTCTCCAGCGTCGGGCGCAAAGACAGCCTGAACAACATCGAGCAGACCGGTGAGTTCGTCTGGAACCTGGCCACGCGGCCGCTGGCCGAACAGATGAACCAGAGCTGCGCGATGGTCGGACCGGAGGTCAATGAATTCGAACTGGCGGGGCTGACCCCGCTGGCGTCGAAAGTGATTCAAGTGCCGCGCGTTGCCGAAAGCCCGGTGACCTTCGAGTGCAAGGTCACGCAGATCATTCAGTTGCAGCGCGCCGACGGCAATGTGGTGCCGAGCTGGCTGGTGCTCGGCGAAGTGGTCGCGGTGCACATCGCCAAATGGCTGTTGAAGGACGGGGTGTACGACACCGCCGCCGCCGAACCGATTCTGCGCGGCGGCGGACCGGCGGATTATTTCCAGCTGGGCCCAGAGGCCTTGTTCAAGATGTTTCGACCGGGTGCGGTCAAGTAGCTACCAGACCAGTTCGGCGTCGTCACTGACGCCTTGCAGGCGTTCCAGTTCTTCGGTGGCGGCCGCATCGGCGGCAATCGCACCGGGGAAGACGTGCTCATTCAGCAGTTTGTGGAAACGCGGCGCCCCGCCATCGACCAGGGCTTTGACCGCGATCGCCGCGTGATAGCCCTTGTTGCCGCCCAGTTCCACGGGGACAACGGCGGAAACCGCTTCAAAGTGCTCGAATTCTTTACGTGCCATGTTGCAGATCTCGGCTCAGTTCAATAAGCGCGCATTAAACCCTCAACTGGCGATTTTGTGTACCAGCGCCGGGCATTCGCTCAGGGCTTGCGCCGCCGAGACATCCTTAAAAGTGTGGAAGTCCAGGCTGTTGACCACCAAGTCTTGCACCAACTCGGCGAACACCGCCATCGACGGGCTGCTGAAATAGGCCGTCATTGCCTGCTGATGCGCCCAGTAGCCGGACACCAGCCACAGGTCGCTGTCGCATTGCGACTGCTGCAAGGTAAACTGCAGGCAACCCGGCGCCTGGCGCGACGGCTCGATCAAGGTGCTCAGACGAAGGCCGAGCTCTGCGGAGCGACCGGCGCGAGCGCGGATAAAAGCCATGTGGCTGACGGGGATTTGCTTAACCATCTTCAACCCTCCCAGGGAGTCGAGTGGCAGCCGGGGGACGGGCTGCGACAGGATCAAAGGTTACGGGCCGCCACGCAGGGGCCGTTAGTCGATTCCTGTCACGCTGTTGCACAATCCTGCGGTTGTAGGACGAAACCTCGGCGCGTCGATCTGTTTAACGCTCGCACCTGTTACTGAGTGTTTCAAGCAAGTTTGAAGCGGTTTAGTCCCTGCGCGCTTTACCTTTAAACAAACCGCTGCAGAATCAGGCAAGCATCTGACAGGATGTGTCTACCGCTTACGCTTGCACAAACATAAGCTCTGTCCATCCCCCAGCCTGACCGAGGATGCCCGCTCATGTCGTCGCTCGAACACCTTGAAGCCCCGCTGGACGCCGAACTGGAGAAGCAGCGGGCGGAACTGGCGGCCATCATCGACCGCAGCACCTCGGAGGATGGCACCTACGCCACCGCCGTGGATGCGCTGTTCATGTCCAGGCACAGCCGCACCCACCAATTCGCCCCGGTGCTGGCGCAACCGGCGCTGTGCATCATGGCTCAGGGGCGCAAGGAAGTGCGGCTGGCGGACGAATGCTTCAACTACGACCCGCTCAATTACCTGGTGGTTTCGGTGTCGATGCCGCTGACCGGTCGGGTGGTGAACGTTACGTCCGAAGAGCCGATCCTCGCGGTGCGCCTGGACATCGATCCGGCGGAAATCTCCGCGTTGATCGCCGACGCCGGCCCGCTTGGCGTACCCACCCGGCCCACCGGCCGAGGCTTGTACGTCGAACGTCTGGACGCGCCGATGCTCGACGCAGTCCTGCGCCTGACCCGCTTGATCGACACCCCGAAAGACATCGCCATGCTCGCGCCGCTGATTCGCCGGGAGATCCTCTATCGCCTGCTGCGCAGCAAGCAGGGGCATCGGCTGTATGAAATCGCCGTCGCCAGCAGCCAGAGCCATCGGGTCAGCCAAGCGGTGAAATGGCTCAACGGCCACTACGAACAGCCGCTGCGCATCGATGAACTGGCCAAGGAAGTGAATCTCAGCGTGTCGACCCTGCACCACCGCTTCAAAGCCATGACCGCCATGAGCCCGCTGCAGTACCAGAAGCAACTGCGCCTGCAAGAAGCCCGACGGCTGATGCTCGCCGAAGGCATCGAAGCCTCGGCCGCCGGCTACCGCGTGGGCTACGAAAGCCCCTCGCAATTCAGCCGCGAATACAGCCGCCTGTTCGGCGCACCGCCGTCCAGAGACCTGGCGCGATTGCGGATGAGTGTTTGAGCCGGGGGCTGTGGCGTCAGGGCTGACGTCATCGCTGGCAGGCCAGCTCCCACAGGTTTTGAGGTGGATGCGAATGCCAGGAACACTGGAGATCCCTGTGTGGGGCTTGGCCGCGATGGCGGTGGGTCAGGAATGAAGTGTCGACTGGGCTGACGCCATCGCTGGCAAGCCAGCTCCCACAGGGTCTATGGTGTTTTCGAGAAATTCGCCAGCAGGCTCGACGCCTTCGTCGGAACGCCGCCCGGAGCCGGCTCGCTCCCACAGGGGGGACGCGTACAACCCGAAGCCAGGTCGGCTATAAGGCCGCCTGCTTTTGATCTGCTCTGCCCCGTTAACCAGAGGCTGAACGCAGGTCTTGCGCAGTGGGCAACCCGGCAGGACGCCGGGTTAGCCGCCCCCGGCCAGGGATGGCCGATGGCGACGGGCCCACGGAGCAAGGCCGGAGTGAAGGCATGCCGAGCCTAGACGAGGCACCGAATGGAGGGGATTAGAGCGCTTGGTTACTTGGCGCTTTTCCAAGTAACCCGCTGTAAGAGCGGAACCTATATCAGCCATCACCAAAGGAATGGATATGTACACCCTTAAACAATCCAGCGCCTGCAACAAAGCCATCGCTGGCAAGCCAGCTCCCACAGGGCAAGCTCGCGCCCACCCGAAGCGGTCGCGGGAGCTCAAAGCCCGCGAATCACGTGCTTGACCTCCTGAAACGCCTGCAACCCCCACGGCCCCAACTCGCGGCCGATGCTGCTTTGCTTAAAACCGCCCCACGCCGTCTGCGGGAAGATCACCTGCGGCGCATTGATCCACACCAGCCCCGCTTGCAGTGCACTGGCCACCCGCTCCGCCGCCACCAGGTCGCGGCTGACCACACTGGCCACCAGACCAAACGGCGTGTCGTTGGCCAAGGCAATCGCCTCAGCTTCCGACGTAAAACGGCGCACGCAAATGACCGGGCCGAAAATCTCATCGCACCACAGCTCGCTGTCCAGCGGCACGTCGGTGAACACCGTCGGTTGCAAGAAATAGCCGCGCGGCAGCTCCGCCGGACGCTGGCCGCCACACAGCAGCCGTGCCCCGGCGCTTAATCCACGATCAATGTGGCCCAGCACTCGCTGGTACTGCGCCTGATTGACCAACGCGCCCATTTCCACTGCGGGATCGAACGGATCGGCGACGCGAATGGCCTCGGCGCGGGACTTGAGGCGCGCGAGAAAAGCCTCCGCCAACTCCTGCGCCACCAGCACCCGACTGGTGGCCGAGCACATCTGCCCGGCATTGAAGAAACCTCCGCCACAGGCCAGTTCCACCGCCAGGTCGAGGTCGGCGTCGGCGAGCACCAGCAGTGATGATTTGCCCCCCAGTTCCAGGCTCACGCCTTTGACGGTTTCCGCCGCGCTTTGCATGACCTGCACGCCAACCGCGTTGCTGCCAGTGAAGGAAATCTTCGCCACCCTTGGGTCGGCGGTGAGTGGTGCGCCGACGGCCATCCCGGTGCCGCAGACCAGATTGAACACGCCGTTTGGCAACCCGGATTCGGCGATGATAGTCGCCAGTTCCAGCTCCGGCAGCGGCGTGACTTCCGACGGCTTGAGCACCACGCAGCAGCCGGCGGCCAGAGCCGGGGCGAGTTTCCAGGCGGTGGTGACCATGGGGAAATTCCACGGCACGATCAGCCCGACCACACCACAGGGTTCGCGGCGCAAGCGTGCGCTGAATCCATCGCTGGGCAACGCCACGGGGCTGTCCTGGGCGGCATCCAGACCTTCAGCCAATCCGGCGTAATACTCGAACGTAGCGATCACATCATCGACGTCGATCGCCGCCTCAAACAGCGGCTTGCCGTTGTTGGTGGCTTGCAGCTGCATCAATTGCTGGCGACCGGCGCTGACCCCGGCGGCAATCCGGCGCAGGATTGCCCCTCGCTCGGCGCCCGAGGTTGTCGACCAGGCGCCGAACGCCCGACTCGCCGCACTGACCGCGCGATCCACGGCCTCGGCATCGCCGCCGATCACGGTAGTCAGCAGGGCCTCGGTAGCCGGGTTGATCACGCGCAGGTGTTCGCCGCCGGCCGACCACTGACCGTCGATGTACAGGCCTTCCAGTGTCGTCGGAAAATTCATCGCGCCACCGCCCGCATCCATTGCCCCTGATCGATTTCAATCAGCGTCGGCCCTTGGCGATCGCTGGCCGCGCGCAAGGCCTGGCGCAGCGCCTCGACCCCGCTGACCGCTTCGGCCGCACAGCCCAGGCCTTTGGCGACTGCGATGAAATCCGGGGTGTAGATGTCGACGCCGACCGGTTCGATGGCACGGTTGACCATGTACTTCTTGATCTCTTCGTAGCCTTGGTTATTCCATAACAGCACGATCACCGGGGTACGCGCTTCCACGGCGCTGGCCAGTTCCGGCAGGGTGAATTGCAAGCCGCCGTCGCCGATCAGGCACACCACCGGCGGGCGCTTGCCGCCCTCGACCGCGCCACCGAGCCAGGCGCCAATCGCTGCCGGCAAGGCGTACCCCAAGGTGCCGTAGCCGGTCGATGAGTTGAACCAGCGGCGCGGGCGCTCAGGGTTGAACGTCAAGTTGCCGGTGTACACCGGTTGCGTCGAATCGCCGACGAACACCGCGTTTGGCAAAGTCTGCAGCACAGTGTCGAGGAACAGCGTCTGGGCCTGGGTCGGCGCATCCCAGGTGCTCGACAAGGCTTCTCGCAAACCGGCGGCTCGCACATGGCCCCAGTCGTCGCGGCGCGCAGTTAAGGTGTGCGCGGCCAAGGCGTCGAGCAGCGCTTGGGCCGCGTGGCGCGAATCGGCCACCAGCGCGAGGTGCGGCGGGTAATTGCGCACGGTCTGGTCCGGGTCGATGTCGATCCGCAGCAAATCGCCAGGAATCTCGAAGCCGCCCGCGAAGGTCACATCGTAATCGGTCTCGGCCAGTTCGGTGCCGATCGCCAGCACCACATCGGCCTCGGCCACCAACGCGCGGGTGGCCACCAGGCTCTGGGTCGAGCCGATCAGCAACGGATGGCGCGACGGCAACAGGCCTTTGGCGTTGATGGTCAGCGCCACCGGAGCGTCGAGCAACTCGGCCAGTTCAGTCAGTTCGGCAGCGGCGTCAATCGCGCCGCCACCGGCCAGGATCAACGGCCGCTTGGCCTCGGCCAGCCTCGCGCCCATGCGCTGCACGGCACTGGGCGACGCACCGGCACGGTCGACAGTGATCGGCAGGCTGGCGAGCAACTCATCGGCCTCTTCCACCAGCACATCCAAAGGAATTTCGATGTGCACCGGGCGCGGGCGTCCGGCCTGGAACAGCGCGAAGGCACGGGCCAGTACCGCGGGCAATTCCGCTGCCGAGAGCAAGGTGTGGGAGAACGCCGCCACGCCCGCGACCAGCGCGCCCTGGTTCGGCAGTTCATGCAGCTTGCCGCGCCCGCCGCCCAGTTGCGAACGGCTCTGCACGCTGGAGATCACCAGCATCGGGATCGAATCGCCATAGGCCTGGCCCAAGGCAGTGGTGATGTTGGTCATGCCGGGGCCGGTGATGATGAAGCACACACCGGGTTTGCCGCTGGTACGCGCATAGCCGTCGGCCATGAAGCCGGCGCCCTGTTCGTGGCGCGGGGTGACGTGGCGGATGCTCGAACGGGCCAGCCCGCGATACAGCTCCACGGTATGCACGCCGGGAATGCCGAACACCTGCTCGACCCCGTAGTTTTCGAGTAACTTGACCAACACTTCGCCGCACGTCGCCATGTCTTTGTCCTTCTTGTTCGCTTGAGACGCCGGGCCTGCGCAGTGTTTATGCCGCGCAACAGCCCCCAGGTATATCCGCATTGGAACGGGCGAGCGCTGGCCGCAACAATGGATAAAAAGTCATACTAGCCATGACTTCACGTCATACCTTGGACTGCCATGAAACGACTGCCCCCGCTCCCGGCTCTGCACACCTTCCTGATCACCGCGCAGTGCTGCAATTTCACCCGCGCCGCCGAGCAGTTGCACATCACCCAGGGTGCGGTGAGCCGGCAGATCGCCGGGCTGGAAGCGCAGTTGGGTTATGAGTTGTTCATCCGCCAGGCCCGAGGCTTGAGCCTGACCGCCGAGGGCCGCGAATGGCTGCCACGGGTACAGCAGGTGTTCGGTTTGATTGGCGAGGCGGTCGAGCAGATCGGCGAAAAACGCCAGACCCTGCAACTCAAGGCCCCGACCTGCGTGATGCGCTGGCTGTTGCCACGGTTGCTGCAATGGCAGAAGGAACGACCGGAGGTGCCGGTGCAACTGACCACCACGGTCAAGCACGGCATCGATTTTCGGCGCGAGCAATTTGATGCGGCGGTGATCTACGGCGCGGCGCCGGAGGCGATGCTGAGCTCGCAGCATTTGTTCGATGAGCAACTGACGCCAGTCTGTTCTCGCCCCTTGCTCGAAGGCCCGAACCCGTTGCGCTCGCCAACGGATCTGCAACAGCATTTGCTGCTGCACCCGACCCTCGATGAACGGGACTGGAACGCCTGGCTAAGCAGCGCCAACGTGCGTTTGAGTAACGTCAGCCAGGGTCAGCACTTTGAAACCCTGGACCTGGCGATGTCGATGGCCGCTCAGGGCACCGGGGTGGCCATCGGTGACTGGTCGCTGATCGGCGAAGACCTCAATGCCGGGCGCCTGGTGATGCCATTCGACCTGAAAGTGAAAACCGGCCTGGCGTATTACGTGGTGTTCCCGCAGAAAAACCCGCCGTCAGCCCGATTGCTCGAGCTGACGGCGTGGCTGGTCGAGCAGGCTCGGATGCGCTGATCTCAATAGCCTACGGTAAAGCGCTGCCGCGAGTGCTTGGGCGCTTCGACTTCGTCAAGTAATGCGACCGCGTAGTCGGCGAAACTGATCCAGCTGCGCCCGGCGGCGCTCACCAGCAAGTGCTCGCTGCCGAGACGGAACTCCCCCCTGCGCTCGGCTTCGACAAACTCGGCCGAGGGCGACAGAAAGGTCCAGTCCAGCGCTGTTTCCTCGCGTAACTGCGCAAGGAATTGCGCGCCGGCACTGGCCTCCGCACGGTACTCCTCAGGAAAGCCCTCGCTGTCGATCACACGCTTACCGTCCGGCAACAACAGCGAACCGGCACCGCCGACCACCAGCAAGCGCGGCACCCCGGCCTGCTTCACTGGCCCGATCACGGCACTGGCCGGTACGGTGGCGAAGTGTGCGGCGCTGATCACCACATCGTGACCTTGCACGGCGGCTTGCAGCGCGTGGCTATCCAAAGCGTCGACATCCTTCGCCACGACGCCGGACCGGGGGTTGACACCTGACGTATTACGGGCGATGGCGGTGACGCGATGACCGCGACGCAGGGCTTCTTCCAGCAGTTGGCTTCCGGCACGACCGGTGGCCCCGATGATTGCGATAGAACTCATGACGTTCTCCTGCAGGTTGTGGTTCGTTGGGTACGGAGCTTAGTTGCCGATCCCGGTACAAAAAATGCGATGCTGCGCCATAGTTTGTTTCACAAATCGGGCAAATCATGGACCGTCTACAGGCAATGCAAGTGTTTGTCAGCGTGGTCGACCTCGGCAGCCAGTCCGCCGCCGCGGATCATCTGGAGCTGTCACGGCCGGTGGTTTCGCGCTACCTGGCGGAACTGGAAGACTGGATCGGCGCGCGCCTGATGCATCGCACCACACGCAAACTGAGCCTGACCGCCGCCGGTACCGAGTTGCTGCCCCGCTGCCGGCAAATGCTTGAGCTGTCCGGTGACATCCAGGCCATCGGCAGCGCACCGCAAGACGCGCCACGGGGCCTGCTGCGGGTCAGCGTCAGCACCTCGTTCGGCCAGGCGCAATTGGCCGATGCGATGGTGGAATACGTGCAGCGTTACCCGGCGGTGAGCATCGATTTGCAGATGCTCGACCGCACGGTGAACCTGGTCGAGGAGCGCATCGACTTGGCGATTCGCTTGACCAACGAAGTCGATCCCAACCTGATCGCCCGGCGCCTGACCGCGTGCCGCTCAGTGATCTGTGCGTCGCCCGCCTACCTGCTTGAGCATCCGATACCGCTCCGGGTCGAGGATTTGAGCCAGCACAACTGCCTGACGCACTCGTACTTCGGGCGCAATCTGTGGCATTTCGAGCAGGCGGGCGAGCAGGTTTGCGTACCGGTAGACGGCAACCTGCTGGCCAATGACGCCGGGACCTTGATGCAATTCGCGATGGCCGGCGCCGGAGTGGCGATGCTCCCGAGTTTCCAGGCCGGCGATCTGATTCGCAGCGGCGCCCTGGTGCGCCTGCTGCCTCACGCGGAACCGCGCTCGCAAAGCATTTACGCGGTTTACACCTCGCGCAAGCACATGCCGCCAGCGCTGCGCAGTCTGCTGGATTTCCTGGTGCTGCGATTTCCCGAACAACCGGCTTGGGATGTCGGGCTGTAGGGCATTGCCCACTGACTCATCAGCGATCTGAATGACGCGATAATGACAAGACTGGCGGTGCTGGCAACCGGCTATGGCTGACCTATGCTCAATGCAGTACCCACGGGTATTTCGTTCAGAGGTCCACCGCCATGAACATCAAAACAAGAAGATATTTCGCGATTTTCATCACCTGCGCCGCGACCATGGCGCTGTACGGCGCGGCGGCCTGGCGCGTCGAGCAGCTGCGCCAGTTGCCTCGGGAATACGCGAGCTGCAGCGTCGAACGCTGCATCCCTCATAACGCGACGCTCAACGCCCTTCGCTGATCGACGGGCTCAGGTTTCGCCGTTGTCCTGATCGGCCTTCAAGCGGTCGCGGAAAGCCTTTGGCGAAATTCCGACGCGCCGGCGAAATAGCCGGGTGAAGTTGGTCGGGTCGGAAAAGCCGAGGACTTCGGACATTTCGTAGATGGTCATGCTGGTGAAAGTCAGCAGCCGTTTGGCTTCGAGCAATTGCCGCTCGTGCATGATCTGCAAGGCCGGTTGCCCCGCCAGTTCGCGACAAGTGCCGTTCAGGTGCGACACGGAAATGCCCAGGCGATGGGCCAGGTCCTCGACCTTGACGTGTTGCCGATAGGTTTCTTCCACCAGCTGAATAAAGCCGTTGAGGTAGTCGCGCGCCCGTTGCGGACGCTGGCTCGCGGCGCGGCGCTGCATCGCCTGACGGCTGAGCCAGACCATGATCACGCTGACCAGCGAGTGCATGAGCATGTCCCGCGCCGGTTGATGGCCGGTGTACTCGCCCAGCAATGAGGAAAACAGACTGTTCAGGTAGTCGCTGTCGGCGCCCGTCGGGTAGCTGTCGGGGTGCGCGAAACCGCCGGCGGAGCTGCCCAATTGCCCTTGCAGATGGGCTATCAACGGCGCCGCCAAGGTCAGCACGAAGCCTTCGACGTCCTCGGAGAAACGGAAGCCATGCACCGATGACGGCGGCAGGACCTGAATCGCCGATTCGGACAACTGCGTGTGTTTGCCATCGACTTCAAGCTCGGCCTGACCTTTGAAGACGAACAGCAACTGGCACACATCATCGTGGCGGTGGGGTTTGATTTCCCACTGATGTTCGCGGCTGCGGTTGGAGATGGTCTCGCAGTGCAGCAAGTCAGGGGTCGGCCAGTCCAGGCTTTCACCGTACAGCTTGAACAGCGGAATCGAAGGCAGGTCAGGCGTGTTCATCACTTCAATCCAGGCCTCGAGGTGGCGGGCGACAATGGCGCCGATTGGCAGAATGTACCGCTAGCGACTGAGTGTTCACCTTCAATTGACGGACTCGCCAGTGAAAAATGCAAGCACTCAATCCATAAAAATGACCCAACGGCATCCGCAGCTTACGGGGAAAACACCATGCGAGGCTATCGAATAGGCTGCTATCGACTTACACTGGCGAGCATCCCCGCTCGCTCGTTCCCGGCGGGACCCACACTGCCCGCAGGTTCCGCCCCGTGACCAATCTCAATCAGCCCGAATCGCCCAAACCCGCCATCCGCAGCGTGTTGGTCGCCTTGATGATGGCGATCTTCCTCGGTGCCCTGGACCAGACCATCGTTGCCGTGTCGATGCCGGCCATCTCCGCACAATTCAAGGATGTGAGCCTGCTGGCTTGGGTGATTTCCGGCTACATGGTGGCGATGACCGTGGCCGTGCCGATCTACGGCAAGCTCGGCGATTTGTATGGTCGACGCAAGTTGATGCTGTTTGGCATGGGGCTCTTCACCCTCGCCTCGCTGTTCTGCGGCCTGGCGCAGAGCATGGAACAACTGGTGCTGGCGAGGATTTTCCAGGGCATCGGCGCTGGCGGCATGATCTCGGTCAGCCAGGCGATCATTGGTGACATCGTGCCGCCCCGGGAGCGCGGTCGTTATCAAGGTTATTTCAGCAGCATGTACGCGGTGGCCAGCGTGGCCGGTCCGGTGCTCGGTGGCTACATGACCGAATACCTGTCATGGCGCTGGGTGTTTCTGATCAACCTGCCCCTGGGCCTCGGCGCCTGGTGGGTGGCCAACCGCAACCTGGTCGGGCTGCCGATTCCACAGCGCAAGCCGATCATCGATTACCTCGGCACAGTGTTGATGATCATCGGCCTGACTGCATTGCTGCTGGCGATCACCGAGGTCGGCCAAGGGTACGCCTGGGGCAGCGCCGAAGTACTGGGATTGTTTGCCTGTGCCGTGCTGGTGCTAGGGCTGTTCGTCTGGCATGAACGGCGGACCCGGGAGCCGTTGCTGCCGATGCATCTGTTCGCCAACCGCAGTGCAGTGCTGTGCTGGAGCACGATTTTCTTCACCAGTTTCCAGGCGATTTCCCTGATTGTGCTGATGCCGCTGCGCTTTCAGAGCGTGACCGGTGCCGGTGCCGACAGCGCCGCCCTGCACTTGCTGCCCTTGGCCATGGGCCTGCCGATCGGCGCGTACTTTGCTGGGCGCCGCACCTCGGTGACCGGTCATTACAAACCGATGATCCTCACCGGCGCAGTGCTGATGCCGATCTCAATCATGGGCATGGCCTTCAGCGCGCCGGACGCATTGCTGCTGAGCAGCCTGTTCATGTTGCTCAGCGGGATCGCCAGCGGCATGCAGTTCCCGACTTCGCTGGTGGGGACACAAAACTCAGTGGAGCAGCGCGACATCGGCGTGGCCACCAGCACCACCAATCTGTTCCGCTCGCTGGGCGGCGCGGTGGGCGTGGCATTGATGTCAGCGTTGCTGCTGGCCCTGCTGCAGGACTCAAGCTTTGCGCACCTGGCCGGTTCTTCGCTGATGGCCGAAGGGCATTCCGGCAACGTGCTGCTCGACGGCCTGAACGCCGCGCCGGGCGATGCGCAAAACGCGCTGCGCGCTGAGTTGCTGGTGACCTTCCGCCACTTGCTGATGGTCAGCGCCGCCGTGTCCCTGCTTGGGCTGGCGGCGGCGCTGGTGATGCCGAACAAGGTGCTGCGCGGGCGCGAACATGCAGATCGCTAAGCCTCGGCGCTGCTGCTTTGCTGGCGAGGTAGCTAGCGTGGAGAGATAGCTTTTTGTGGCGTGACCGCGGTTTGTGGCGAGGGAGCTTGCTCCCTCGCCACGCCACTCCACGGAAGTCGCCGTCGAGGTCCAACATCGTTCAAGGGCTGTAATACCCCACTGCCACCAACAGATGCCCGGCCTTTTTCAGGTAGGCGTGTTTGTCCTCGACCTTGGCGGTGACCGGGTTTTTCCAGCGGTATTCGTACTCCCCCTGATCCTGGGTCGCCATCATTTGCAGGATCGGCTCACCCACCGGTTTGCCTTCCGGATCCTTGATTCGCGAAAAGTCGGTGTTGATCAATCGCAACGTCGTGCCATGGCCGAGGTAGCGTCGGGTGTTGAGGTCGACGACGAATACATAGAGGTCATCCTGCAGGTAACCGCCCTTAAGGGAGTTGATCGCAGTCAGCGTGCCCTTTTCGTCCTTGGTCAGGTCGGCGGCGGCTTTGTCGAGCAGAGCCTTGGCCTGTTCAGCAGAAGCGCGGGGCTGGTAATAACCGACCGCAAGAATCCGTTCACCGACCCGCTGATAGAACACATGCTTGCGCTCGACTTTGCCATCGGCCCAGTTGCGCCAGTGGTATTCGGTCTGTTGGATGCCGTTGCTTTCCGGCTTTTTCAAGACTTCCTGGAAACCTTTGCGAACATCGGGCTCCAGCGCGTTGGACACGTCGCGACCAATCAGCACGGAAGACGGTCCGCCGCTGGCAAGCATTACGCCTTGGGTGTTGACCACGAACACATAGCGATCCTTGTCGACGAACTCGCCCTGACGGCTGAACGCGGCGAACGCTTTGTCGCCGTTGTCATGGTAGTAAGCCAAGGCTTTTTCCAGCAGCGCCTTGGCGGCGCGGGCGTCTTCCTGCTCCGTGGTGGCGGCTTGAGCCAGCCCCAGACTCAATAGCAGCATTACGCTCAGCCAGGCTGACTTGTGCAGAAACCCCATTGCGCATCCCTCGATCTTATTGGTGTTTCAAGAGCGTAGACGGCAATGGAGGGGACGTCGGAATTCGCTGATTGGCAGTGTGTAAGGAAATCATTCCCGACCGCGCCGGGAATGAGTCTGGCCCAATCAGCGCGCGTTGAGCTGCTGTTGCAGGTTCTGGATCTGCGCTTGCAGGGTGTTGATGTTGCGGGTGATCTGGCCGCGGAACGCGTCAAACTCAGCAGTGCTCGAAGCGCCTTGCGCGCCGGCCGGACGATTATCCTGCTCGCTTTTGAGCACGATCATGTCTTGCTCCAGCCGTTCGATGGCTGCGCTCGGGTTGCCCTGCTTCTTCAGCGCGGCAATGTCGGCCCCGATGCTTTTTAATTGGGCATCGACCTTGCTGGTGTCGGTCGGGGCGCTCTTCAACGCCGCCAGGTCGCTGCTGAGGCTTTTCACCTGCGCCTGCAGTTGCGTGTTGGCGGTTTGCAGTTCCGTGGCGTGGCTGGTCGCCAGGGTCAGGCGCTTATCCAGATCGCTGGTCTGCGCCGACATTTGCGCCAAGCGCTTGTCGAGGTCGCTGGCCTGGCCGGCCACGCCTTGCTGTTCTTTGCTCTGATCCTGCAACGCGGCTTGCAGTTGTTTGATCTGTGCTTTCAACGCCTCGCTGTCGCTGCTGACGTTGCTCTGACTGGCCACGACCTTGCCGGAAATATCCTGCAAGCGCCCCGCCGCTTCCTCGCTGATCCGCGCAAAGCTTTCCTGAGTCGCTACCAACTGCTGCTCCATCAGCGAAATCTGCTGAAAGCTCCACCAGGCCAGGCCGGCGAACGCGAAGAACAGCGCGCCGACCAACGCCCAGAGCGGCCCGGTGCTGGCACTCTTGACCTTGACTACGGGCGCGGTGCGCGAATGCACGGCAGTGCGGGCGGTGGGCGGGAAATCATCGTCATCATCGAGCGGGTCGGCGCGCAGGCTCGGTACATCGTCAAAATCGTCGTTGGCATCGTTACGCATGGACATTGAGGCAACCTTTGTAAAAACGCGGTGATGGCAGGATGCGGCAAGTATAACGCCCACACCGCCCCGATTGACCCTGAACCCGCGACTCGGTTCAGTAGGACAGTTCCGGCATTGTTGTCAGCGAATGTCCTGGGCTTTCCACCAGCCGCAGAACTCGTCGAGGGCCGTCCACAGGCTGACCTTCGGTTCGTAGTCCAGATAATGCCGCGCACGGCTGATATCGAGGGTGAAATTTTTGTTCATGATCTGCATGCCCAGCCGCGACAGGGTCGGCTCCGGTTGCCCCGGCCATATTTTGCACGCTGCTTCGTTGAGCGCCGCGACGCTGTACGCCAGCCCGTAGGAACGGTAGCGCGTGACCTGTGGGACGTCCATTTGGCGCATCACGTAATTGACCACATCCCATATCGGCACCGGAGTGCCGTTGCTGATGTTGTAGGCCTTGCCCAAGGCCGAACCGCTGGCGAGCAAACTGCTGAGCAGCGCTTCGTTGAGGTTCTGCATGCTGGTGAAATCGGCTTTGTTCAAACCATTGCCGATGATCGACAGCCGTCCCTTGCGCTGCATCCTCAGCAAGCGCGGGAAGATGCTGGTGTCGCCAGCGCCGGTCACAAAGCGCGGCCGCAGGGCGAGTACTTCAAGGCCAAATTCCTGGGCGCCGAACACCGTTTGTTCGGCCAGGTATTTGGTTGCGGCGTAAGGATGTTTGAAGCGCTTGGGCACTTGTTCTTCGGTGAGGTCCATGTGATCGCGGCCGTCGAAATAGATCGACGGCGACGACAGGTGCACCAGGCGCCGAACCTTCTGTTTGAGGCAGGCCTCGACCACGTTTTCCGTGACCTGGACGTTGCCTTGATGGAAATCCTGATAACGCCCCCAGGTGCCCACCGCACCGGCGCAATGCACCACGGCGTCGACGTCGACGCACAGGTCGCGCACCAGCTCGAGGTCGCTCAGATCCCCCTGAATAAACTCGGCACCACGGCGCACCAGATGCTCGACGCCGTCGGCCCGGCGACCATTGACCCGCACGTCCAGGCCCTGCTCCAGCGCGAAACGCGCAAAGCGCCCGCCAATGAAGCCGCTTGCGCCGGTAACCAGAATTTTCATGTAGTGCTCCAACGAATGCAGTGGCGAACTTCAAACAACAAGCCGCCGGTTAAAAACGCCGCAAGCATTTCGCTCGCCGCTTGCAGCTTGACGCTTATGGCTGCTGCAGAGGCACCAGCCATTGTCGGGACGATCGGGTCAGACGCTCAGTCAACAGCGCCAATAACTGGCCACCATTGCGCCAATGATGCCAGTACAACGGCACATCGATCGGCTTATCTGCCAGCAGCTCCAGCAAATCGCCCCGCGCCAGTTGCTCGCGCACCTGCAACTCCGGGACCAGGCCCCAACCCATCCCGGCTTCGACCAAGCGAATAAAGCCTTCAGACGACGGGCACAAGTGGTGCTCGAAACCACCGTCGACGCCTAAGGACGCGAGGTAGCGATGCTGTAGGAAATCGTCCGGGCCAAACACCAGGGCCGGGGTGCGCGGCAGTTGTTCAGCACGCACACCCTCGGGGAAATGCCGGGCGATAAAGGCCGGGCTGGCCAGTGCGCGATAACGCATCGCCCCTAGCAACACGCTGCGCGCCCCCGCCACCGGCCGTTCACTGGCGCAGACGCAGGCCGCGACTTCGCCGGCGCGCATCCGTTTGAGGCCAACGGTCTGGTCTTCCACCACCAGGTCGAGCAACACTCGCTGCTCCGTGCAAAAAGGCCCCACTGCCTCAGCCCACCAGGTCGCCAGGCTGTCGGCGTTCAGCGCGATGCGCAGGCGATCCGGTAGACCTTCTTCGTCCAGTGCCGGGACCAGGCTTTGCAGGTCGCGCTCCAGCAGTCGCACCTGCTGCACATGGTTGAGCAAGCGTCGGCCTATGTCGGTGGGGGCTGGCGGCGTTGAACGGATCAACACGGGTTGGCCCACCCGTGCTTCCAGCAACTTGATGCGTTGGGAAATCGCCGACTGCGACAGCCCCAGCACCTGTGCCGCACGCTCGAACCCTGCCTGCTCGACCACGGCAGCCAGGGCGGAGAGCAATTTGTAGTCAAACATCAGTTCTCCTAATGAGCGATCAGGATTATTGGTTTTCCTTATACAGCCTCGTTAAGGAGAATGGCCAGCACGCTTCTTTCCTACAGGACATTTTCCATGGCCGGCGAAACTTCCCTCGCGACCCTGCTGCGCAGCATGAGCCCCCAGTTGAACCCCGGAGAGTATGTGTTTTGCACCTTGGCCGATGGTCGCTTGCCCGCCGGCGTGGAGTTGATTGGCAGCTTCCGCGAACAGGAAGGTCTGACGGTGATCCTCGAACGTTCCCACGCCGATCGGGCCGGTTTGCCGTTCGATTACGTCGCTGCGTGGATCACCCTGAACGTGCACTCGGCTCTCGAAGCCGTGGGTCTGACCGCCGCTTTCGCCACCGCGCTGGGTCAGGCCGGGATCAGTTGCAACGTAATTGCCGGCTACTACCACGATCATCTGTTCGTCGGGCAGGCCGACGCCGAGCATGCGATGGCGGTGCTGCGGCAACTGGCGGCGGACGCGGAGTAACTTGATATGTGGCAAAGCTACGTAAATGGTCTGTTGGTGGCCGCCGGGTTAATCATGGCCATCGGCACCCAGAATGCCTTTGTGTTGGCGCAAAGTCTGCGCCGCGAACACCACTTGCCGGTGGCAACGCTGTGCGTGGTCTGCGATGTGCTGTTGGTGGCGGCCGGGGTGTTCGGCCTGGCGACTGTACTGGCGCACAACCCAACATTGCTGGCGGTGGCGCGTTGGGGCGGCGCGCTGTTTTTGCTGTGGTACGGAGCCCAAGCCCTGCGCCGCGCGTGTTCCCGGCAAAGTCTGCAACAAGGTGAAGGACAGACCGTGCGCTCACTGCGGGCGGTGTTATTGAGCGCCCTGGCGGTGACCCTGCTCAACCCGCACGTCTACCTCGACACTGTGCTGCTGATCGGCTCCCTCGGTGCGCAACAAACTGAGCCTGGGGCCTACGTGGTGGGCGCGGCCAGTGCGTCGTTGCTGTGGTTTTTCAGCCTGGCCCTGGGCGCTGCGTGGCTGGCACCCTGGCTGGCACGGCCAGGTACCTGGCGGATTCTCGACCTGCTGGTGGCGTTGATGATGTTCGCGGTAGCGTTTCAATTAATCAGGGCGCCGTGACTTATTCCAAACGGCTCTGGAACCTCTATTCCACACAGTTGTTGCGTGGTTATGCCGCCACCCCGGTGCTATGATCCGAACCCTGCGCCGCAAAGAGTACAAACTCCCCGGCGCTTGTTTGGCCGCCCGTGATCGGCCTTGCGCTCACCGCAACTGACCTGATTAGGAGAATTATCATGGCTTTCGAATTGCCGCCGCTGCCGTACGCACACGATGCCCTGCAGCCGCACATCTCCAAGGAAACCCTGGAGTATCACCACGACAAGCACCACAACACCTACGTCGTGAACCTGAACAACCTGGTGCCAGGCACCGAGTTCGAAGGCAAGACCCTGGAAGAAATCGTCAAGTCTTCCTCGGGTGGCATCTTCAACAACGCCGCTCAGGTCTGGAACCACACTTTCTACTGGAACTGCCTGGCGCCAAACGCCGGTGGTCAACCAACCGGCGCCCTGGCTGAAGCCATCAACGCTTCGTTCGGTTCGTTCGACAAATTCAAAGAAGAATTCACCAAGACTTCCGTCGGCACCTTCGGTTCCGGCTGGGGCTGGCTGGTGAAAAAAGCTGACGGTTCCCTGGCCCTGGCCAGCACCATTGGCGCCGGCAACCCGCTGACCAGCGGCGACACTCCGCTGCTGACCTGCGATGTCTGGGAACACGCTTACTACATCGACTACCGCAACGTTCGTCCTAAGTACGTCGAAGCGTTCTGGAACCTGGTCAACTGGAAGTTCGTTGCTGAGCAGTTCGAAGGCAAAACCTTCACCGCTTAAGTTTCGCGCCTCATGAAAAACCCGGCTGACATGGCCGGGTTTTTTTATGCCGCGGATTCATTGCCTTGCTCCCACGCCAAGGCCAACTAACATCAACACGACGAAAATTGGTTCGAGGCGCTCAAGTTCCAGGCACCGCCAACCGACACAGTACTAATGGCCCGCCTTGCTGCGGATGACTGCAACGTGGCCGAAGCTTCAGACCAAACCCCGGTAATGGCATAGTGATTGTGCTGTGATGGATTGTCCCTTTGACTGCCACACCGGGATTGCCAATACTCATGGCAACTTGACGCTACCCGCACGGAACAAGGAATACCCCTTTGAAGCTGGAACTCAAGAACAGCTTGTCGGTGAAGTTGCTCCGGGTCGTGCTCCTGTCGGCATTGATCGTCGGCGTGGTCTTGAGCTGTGCTCAGATCGTTTTCGATGCTTACAAAACCCGTCAAGCCGTCGCCAGTGATGCCGAACGCATCCTCGACATGTTTCGCGACCCTTCGACCCAGGCCGTCTACAGCCTTGATCGCGAGATGGGTATGCAAGTGATTGAAGGCCTGTTTCAGGACGACGCCGTGCGCCAGGCCTCGATCGGCCATCCCAATGAAACCATGCTGGCGGAAAAATCCCGTGACCTGCAACACGCCCCCAGCCGCTGGCTTACCGATCTGATTCTCGGCCAGGAACGCACCTTCACCACGCAACTGGTGGGTCGCGGTCCGTACAGCGAATATTACGGCGACCTGAGCATCACCCTCGACACCGCCACGTATGGCCAGGGCTTCATTGTCAGCTCGGTCATTATCTTTATCTCGGGCGTGCTTCGCGCCCTGGCGATGGGGCTGGTGCTTTATTTGGTCTACCACTGGCTGCTGACTAAACCGTTGTCGCGGATCATCGAACACCTGACCGAGATCAACCCGGATCGCCCCAGCGAGCACAAGATTCCGCAACTCAAGGGCCACGAGAAAAACGAGCTGGGGATCTGGATCAACACCGCCAACCAGTTGCTCGAATCGATCGAGCGCAACACGCACCTGCGTCACGAAGCGGAAAACAGCCTGTTACGCATGGCCCAGTACGACTTCCTGACCGGGCTGCCGAACCGTCAGCAATTGCAGCACCAACTGGACAAAATCCTGGTGGACGCCGGCAAGTTGCAGCGCCGGGTCGCGGTGTTATGCGTCGGCCTCGATGACTTCAAAGGCATCAACGAACAATTCAGCTACCAGACCGGCGACCAACTGCTGCTGGCCCTGGCCGATCGCCTGCGCGGCCATAGCGGACGCCTCGGCGCTCTCGCCCGCCTCGGTGGCGACCAATTCGCCCTGGTCCAGGCCGACATCGAACAACCTTACGAAGCCGCCGAACTGGCGCAAAGCATCCTCGATGACCTGGAAGCGGCGTTCGCCCTCGATCATCATGAAATCCGTCTGCGCGCGACCATCGGCATCACCCTGTTCCCCGAAGACGGTGACAGCACCGAGAAGTTGCTGCAGAAAGCGGAACAGACCATGACGCTGGCCAAAACTCGATCGCGCAACCGCTATCAGTTCTACATCGCCAGTGTCGACAGCGAGATGCGTCGGCGCCGCGAGCTGGAAAAAGACCTGCGCGATGCCCTCAGCCGCAATCAGTTTTACCTCGTCTATCAGCCGCAGATCAGCTACCGCGATCACCGGGTGGTCGGCGTCGAAGCATTGATTCGCTGGCAGCACCCGGAGCATGGCCTGGTGCCGCCGGACCTGTTCATCCCGCTGGCCGAGCAGAACGGCACCATCATTGCGATTGGCGAATGGGTGCTGGACCAGGCGTGCAAGCAGTTGCGCGAATGGCACGACCAAGGCTTCGCCGAATTGCGCATGGCGGTCAACCTGTCGACCGTGCAGCTGCACCACGCCGAGTTGCCGCGAGTGGTCAACAACCTGTTGCAGATGTACCGCTTGCCACCGCGCAGCCTCGAGCTGGAAGTCACCGAAACCGGCCTGATGGAAGACATCAGCACGGCGGCTCAACATTTGCTGAGCCTGCGCCGCTCCGGCGCCCTGATCGCCATCGACGACTTCGGCACCGGCTATTCCTCCCTCAGTTACCTCAAGAGCCTGCCGCTGGACAAGATCAAGATCGACAAGAGCTTCGTTCAGGACCTGCTGGATGACGACGACGATGCGACCATCGTGCGCGCCATCATCCAACTGGGCAAAAGCCTGGGCATGCAGGTGATCGCCGAAGGCGTGGAAACTGCCGAGCAAGAGGCCTACATCATCTCCGAAGGCTGCCACGAAGGTCAGGGCTACCACTACAGCAAACCGCTGCCGGCCCGTGAGCTGGCCGCGTATCTCAAGCAAGCGCAACGCACCAATGCCGCGATCCTTTAACGCCCCGGGCCATACACCAGCGCAACCGGCGGCTAAATAAGAAATATTTCCAGCTACAACCCTTTACACATAATGCGAAAGATTTGCATTATGTCGCAGTTTTGCGCACCCCCGCGCCTGTCCAATCATTCAACGAAGCAGGATGTTCGCCATGATTCGTATGCCTTTGGCTACCGCCAGTCTGCTGGCCATCGCTATTTCCCTCGCCGGTTGCGGCGAAGGCAAAGACAAGGACAAGGCTGCCGCTCCCGCGCCGACTCCAGCCGCCAGCGCCGCTGCACCGGCTCCAGCGCCAACCCCGGCCGCTGCGCCCGCAGCCGCTGGCGCGGTTGACGAAGCCGCTGCTAAAGCCGTTGTCGCGCACTACGCCGACATCGTCTTCGCCGTCTACAGCGATGCCGAATCCACTGCGAAAACCCTGCAAACCGCCATCGACGCGTTCCTCGCCAAGCCGGATGCCGACACCCTGAAAGCCGCCAAGGCTGCCTGGGTCGCTGCCCGCGTTCCTTACCTGCAGAGTGAAGTGTTCCGCTTCGGCAACACCATCATTGACGACTGGGAAGGCCAAGTGAACGCCTGGCCCCTGGACGAAGGCCTGATCGACTATGTCGACAAGTCCTACGAACACGCCTTGGGCAACCCCGGTGCCACCGCCAACATCATCGCCAACACCGAAATCCAGGTCGGCGAAGACAAGGTTGACGTCAAGGACATCACCGCAGAAAAACTCGCCAGCCTGAATGAACTGGGTGGCTCCGAGGCGAACGTCGCTACCGGCTACCACGCCATCGAATTCCTGCTCTGGGGCCAAGACCTGAACGGCACCGGCCCTGGCGCCGGCAACCGTCCGGCGTCCGACTACCTGGAAGGCGCCGGCGCTACCGGTGGTCATAACGACCGTCGTCGTGCGTACTTGAAAGCCGTTACCGAACTGCTGGTCAGCGACCTGGAAGAAATGGTCGGTAACTGGAAGCCAAACGTGGCCGACAACTACCGCGCCACCCTGGAAGCCGAACCGGCGGAAACCGGCCTGCGCAAAATGCTGTTCGGCATGGGCAGCCTGTCCCTCGGCGAACTGGCCGGCGAACGGATGAAAGTTTCCCTGGAAGCCAACTCCCCGGAAGACGAACACGACTGCTTCAGCGACAACACCCACTACTCGCAGTTCTACGATGCCAAAGGCGTGCGTAACGTCTACCTCGGCGAGTACACCCGCGTTGACGGCACCAAAATGACCGGCGCCAGCCTGTCGTCCCTGGTTGCTAAAGCCGATGCCGCCACCGACACCGCGCTGAAGGCCGACCTGGCCGCCACCGAGGCGAAGATGCAGGTGATCGTCGATCACGCCAACAAGGGTGAGCACTACGACCAACTGATCGCCGCGGGCAACACCGCTGGTAATCAGATCGTACGCGACGCCATCGCTTCGCTGGTCAAGCAGACCGGTTCGATCGAAGCCGCTGCCGGTAAACTCGGCATCAGCGACCTGAACCCGGACAACGCTGATCACGAGTTCTGATCAACGCTGGCTGAGTACGTGAACAAGAGGCGACCTTCGGGTCGCCTTTTTCATATGGGCCCCTGTGGGAACGCTCTCAAATCCTGCGCCACAGCAACCAAACGATAATTCCTCTTATTCAAAGCCCATCGCCCTGTTAGACTTTGCGCCTTGATTTTGCCCCTCTCCCAGGATGTCTGATGCCGTCGCTGTCTCTTCGCTTGTCCACTCTGCTGCTGGCCCTGGGCCTGAGTGCCTGCGATGACGCCCCGCGTTTCACCCAGGCTGAACCCGGCGAAGCCCGATCCGGCGGCCAGGCGACCGTGCGCAAGACCGATCAGAATGCCTTTTCCCTGCCCTCCGCCAATCTGCCGCCCTCGCGGCGTGTGGATTTCAGTGTCGGCAACAGCTTCTTCCGCAGCCCCTGGGTCATCGCCCCGTCGACCACCACCGCCCGTGACGGCCTCGGGCCGCTGTTCAATACCAATGCCTGCCAGAACTGCCACATCAAGGACGGTCGCGGTCATCCGCCGCCGCCCGATGCGCCAAACGCGGTGTCGATGCTGGTGCGTCTGTCGATTCCCGACGCGCCGCAATACGCCAAGGTCATCGAACAGTTGGGCGTGGTGCCCGAGCCAGTCTACGGCGGCCAGTTCCAGGACATGGCCATCCCCGGCGTGATCCCGGAGGGCAAGGTGCGGGTCGATTACACCGCCGTACCGGTGCGCTTCAAGGACGGCACCGAAGTGCAATTGCGCAAGCCGACCCTGAGCATCACGCAACTGGGCTACGGCCCGATGCACCCGGACACCCGCTTCTCGGCCCGCGTCGCGCCACCGATGATTGGCCTGGGTCTGCTCGAAGCGATTCCCGAAGCCGACCTGTTGGCCAACGCCGCCGCGCAGGCCAAGGCGCACAAAGGTATTAACGGCCGGCCGAATCAGGTGTGGGATGACGCCCAGCAGAAAACCGTGCTCGGCCGCTTTGGCTGGAAGGCCGGACAGCCAAATCTGAATCAACAGAACGTGCACGCGTTTTCCGGCGACATGGGCCTGACCACGAGCCTGAAGTTTGCCGATGACTGCACCGACAGCCAAACCGCCTGCAAACAGGCGCCCAACGGCAACGGCGCCGACGGCGAGCCGGAAGTCAGCGACAACATTCTGCGCCTGGTGCTGTTCTACAGCCGCAACCTGGCCGTGCCCGCGCGGCGCGAGGTCGGTGCGCCGCAAGTGCTGGCGGGTAAGAATCTGTTCTTCCAGGCCGGCTGCCAGGCCTGCCACACGCCGAGTTTCACCACATCTGCCACGGCCGCCGAACCCGAACTGGCCAATCAAGTGATCCGCCCTTATAGCGATCTGCTGCTGCACGACATGGGCGAAGGCCTGGCGGATAACCGCAGCGAATTCAAAGCCAGCGGCCGCGACTGGCGTACCCCGCCGTTATGGGGCATCGGCTTGACCCAGGCCGTCAGCGGTCACACCCAGTTTTTGCACGACGGCCGCGCCCGCGACCTGCTCGAGGCGGTGCTTTGGCACGGCGGTGAAGCGAAAGCGGCGCAGCAACAGGTTTTATCGTTTAATGCCGAGCAGCGTGCCGCGTTGCTGGCGTTCCTGAATTCTCTCTAGACCGTTAAAAGCGAGAGCCCGACATGTTCCGACCGAAACTGCTATTCACCAGCCTTGCCGCCCTCGCCCTCGGTGCCTGCTCGCCGCAGGATCCGCAAGCAGTGACGTCAGCGGCCATCGCCAAATCAGTGATCCTGCCGACTTACACCCGCTGGGTCGAAGCCGATCGCCAACTCGCGGTCAGCGCCCTGGCCTACTGCGAAGGCAAGGAAAACCTCGACACCGCCCGCGCCGATTTCCTCCACGCGCAAAAAGCCTGGGCCGAGTTGCAGCCCCTGTTGATCGGGCCGCTGGCCGAGGGCAATCGTGCCTGGCAGGTGCAGTTCTGGCCGGACAAGAAAAACCTGGTCGGCCGTCAGGTTGAGCAATTGGTCGTCGCCGAGCCGCAGATTGATGCGGCGGCATTGGCCAAGTCCAGCGTCGTGGTCCAAGGCCTGTCGGCCTACGAATACATCCTGTTCGACAGCAAGCCTGGCGTCGCCGACGATACTCAGAAAGCCAAGTACTGCCCGCTGCTCAAAGCCATCGCCGAACGGCAGAAACTGCTGGCCGAGGACATTCTCAAAAGCTGGAACAGTACCGACGGCATGCTTGCGCAGATGAGCAAGTTTCCGAACCAGCGCTATGCCGATTCCCACGAGGCGATCGCCGATCTGCTGCGGGTCCAGGTCACCGCCCTGGATACCTTGAAGAAAAAACTCGGCACGCCCATGGGCCGCCAGAGCAAAGGTGTGCCGCAGCCGTTCCAGGCAGATGCCTGGCGCAGCCAGTCTTCCCTGAGCGGTCTCGAAGCCAGCCTCAACGCCGCGAAAACGGTCTGGGAAGGCGTCGACAACAAAGGCTTGCGCGGCCTGTTGCCAAGCGAGCAGAAGCCGTTGGCCGACAAGATCGATGCTGCGTACGCCGCGTCGCTCAAACTGTTCGCCAGCAACCAGCGCTCGTTGACCGAAATGCTCAACGACGACGCCGGGCGCCAGCAACTCAACGATATCTACGACAGCCTCAACGTGGTCCATCGCCTGCACGAAGGCGAGTTGGCCAAGGCGCTGGGTATTCAACTGGGCTTCAATGCCAACGACGGTGACTGAGGGTGAGCGCCATGCTGCGACGTCAGGCTCTGACTTTAGGGAGTTTGCTGCTGGGAGCAGTGACGCTGGGTGGCTGGAAGCTGTTCAAGCAAAAGGACCACAGCCCGCTGCTGTTGTCCGCAAGGGACGACACTGACGGCAAGCACTACGCGGTCGGCTATCGGCTGGATGGCACCCAGGTGTTCGCCACTGAGGTTGGCCAGCGTTGCCACGACATCATCAACCACCCAACCCAGCCGATCGCGTTATTTGTGGCGCGGCGGCCGGGTACTGAAAGCTATCTGGTCGACCTGCGCGACGGGACGCTGCTGCAAACCATCGTTTCGCAGCCCAACCGGCATTTCTACGGCCATGCAGTGATTCACCAGGACGGCGACTGGCTGTACGCCACTGAAAACGACACCACTGACCCGGGCCGTGGCCTGCTCGGGGTGTACAAGTTCGAAGGCGAACGGCTGGTGCACAGCGGCGAGATTTCTACCCATGGCATCGGCCCGCACCAGGTGTCGTGGATGCCCGATGGCGAGACCTTGGTGGTGGCCAATGGCGGGATTCGCACTGAAGCTGAAAGCCGGGTCGAGATGAACCTCAACGCCATGGAGCCGAGCCTGGTGCTGATGCAGCGCGACGGCACGTTGATCAGCAAGGAAACACTCGGCCAGCAGATGAACAGCGTGCGCCATATGGGGATCGCCAGCGATGGCACGATCGTCGCCGGCCAGCAATTCATGGGGCCCTCCCAGGAGCGCTCCGAGTTGTTGGCGATCAAGCGCCCAGGGCAGCCGTTCGTGGCCTTCCCGGTGGCCGATGAGCAATTGCAGGCCATGGGGCACTACACCGCCAGCGTCGCGGTGCACAGCGAGTTGCGACTGGTCGCGCTCACTGCGCCACGGGGCAACCGCTTTTTCATCTGGGACCTGGACAGCGGTGAAGTGCGCCTCGACGCACCATTGCCGGACTGCGCCGGGGTCGGGGCGGTGGCGGACGGTTTCGTCGTGACTTCCGGCCAGGGTCGCTGCCGCTACTACGATTGCCGCCAGCAAAACCTTGTCGCAAAACCGCTCGACTTGCCTGCAGGGCTCTGGGACAACCACTTGCACCTGATCTAAGCGCTGGTTCCCGCGTCTTCTCCGGCGCGGGGCATATCCGGTAAAAACGGGTCTCTGGAATCACCGTCGCACTCAGAGTAATGTGCCCGCCTGTCTCACCTGATTCTGTCCAAGGAAATGGAACTATGCTGCGCCGCCGCATGCTGATCATGTTGGGTATCGTGTTGCTGATCGTGCTAGTCCTGGCCGGTTACAAAGCTTTCTCTGTGTACACCCTGATCCAGGGCTTTTCCGCCCCGAAACCGCCGATCAATGTAGCCGTGGCTACTGCGTCCGAACGCCCGTGGCAAAGTCGCTTGCCCACGATTGGCTCGCTCAAGGCCCTGCAAGGGGTGGACCTGAGCCTGGAGATCGCCGGCACCGTCAAAGACGTGCAGTTTCAGTCAGGGCAGAAGGTCAAGGCCGGACAACCGCTGGTGCAACTCGACAGCGCCGTCGAAAGCGCTCTGCTGGAAACCGCCCAGGCCGACCTCGGGCTCGCGCAACTGGACTTTGGCCGGGGCAGCCAGTTAATCGGCAGCCAGGCGATATCCAAAGGCGAGTACGACCGCCTTTCGGCGCAGTTGCAGAAGAATAAAGCCACGGTCAACCAGCTCAAGGCGTCGCTGGCGAAGAAACACATCGTCGCGCCGTTCAGCGGCACCATCGGCATTCGTCAGGTGGACGTCGGCGATTACCTGGCCAGCGGCACGGTGATCGCAACTCTGCAGGACCTCAGCAGCCTCTATGCCGACTTCTATATCCCGGAACAATCGCTGCCGAAAATCGCCATCGGCCAAGGGGTGCAGATCAACGTTTCCGCCTACCCCGCCGAGACCTTCACCGGCACTGTCAGCGCGATCAATCCCAAGGTCGAAGACAGCACGCGCAATGTGCTGGTGCGCGCGACCCTGGCCAACCCGGACGGCAAATTGTTCCCCGGCATGTTCGCCAGCCTGCAAGTGATCTTGCCCGACCCGCAGAACCGCATCGTGCTGCCGGAGAGCGCGATCACCTACACCCTCTACGGTAATTCCGCCTATGTAGTGGCGCAGAAAAAGGCCAGTGACGGCAGCCTCGAAAAAGACGACAAGGGCCAGCCGATCCTGATCGCCGAGCGACGTTTCATTGAAACCGGTGAGCGCCGCGATGGCTGGGTGATGATCACCAAAGGCGTGCAAAGCGGCGAGCAAGTGGTCACCGCCGGCCAGATCAAACTGGACAATGGCGCGCACATCGCCATCAGCGACGACAAGACCCTGACCGATAAGAACAGCCGGCCACGTACCGACTGATCAAGGAATTCCCATGGCTTTTACCGATCCGTTCATCCGCCGCCCGGTGCTCGCCACCGTGGTCAGCCTGTTGATTGTGCTGCTGGGCTTCCAGGCCTGGAGCAAGCTGCCGCTGCGCCAGTACCCGCAGATGGAAAACGCCCTGATCACCGTTACCACCGCTTACCCCGGGGCCAACGCGGAAACCATCCAGGGCTACATCACCCAGCCGATGCAGCAAAGCCTGGCGAGCGCGGAAGGCATCGACTACATGACCTCGGTCAGCCGCCAGAATTTCTCGGTGATCTCGATCTACGCGCGCATCGGTTCCAACAGCGACCGTTTGTTTACCGAGTTGCTGGCCAAGGCCAACGAGGTGAAGAACCAGTTGCCCCAGGACGCCGAAGACCCGGTCCTGAGCAAAGAGGCGGCGGATGCGTCGGCGCTGATGTACATCAGCTTCTTCAGTAAGGAACTGAACAACCCGCAGATCACCGATTACCTGTCGCGGGTCATCCAGCCGAAACTCGCCACCCTGCCCGGCATGGCCGAGGCGGAAATCCTCGGTAACCAGCTGTTCGCCATGCGCTTGTGGCTAGACCCGGGAAAACTCGCCGGTTTCGGCCTGACCGCCAGCGATGTCAGCACGGCGGTGCGCCAGTACAACTTTCTCTCCGCCGCCGGCGAAGTGAAGGGTGAGTACGTGGTCACCAGCATCAACGCCAACACGGAATTGAAATCCGCCGAAGCGTTCGGCGCGATCCCGCTCAAGGTCGACGGCGACAGCCGCGTATTGCTGCGGGACGTAGCGCGGGTGGAAATGGGCGCAGAGAACTACAACTCCATCAGCTCGTTCGGCGGCACACCATCGGTGTACATCGGTATCAAGGCCACCCCCGGCGCCAACCCGCTGGACGTGATCAAGGAAGTACGCAAGATCATGCCGGAGCTGGAAGCCCAGCTGCCGCCGAACCTCAAGAGCGAAATTGCTTACGACGCCACCCTGTTCATCCAGGCCTCGATCGACGAAGTGGTGAAAACCCTGTTCGAAGCAGTGCTGATCGTGATCGTCGTGGTGTTCCTGTTTCTCGGGGCGTTCCGCTCGGTGGTGATCCCGGTGGTGACCATTCCGCTGTCGATGATCGGCGTGATGTTTTTCATGCAGTTGATGGGCTACTCGATCAACCTGCTGACCTTGCTGGCGATGGTTCTGGCGATCGGTCTGGTGGTGGACGACGCGATCGTGGTGGTGGAGAACATTCACCGCCACATCGAGGAAGGCAAGACGCCGATGGACGCCGCCTTGGAAGGCGCCCGGGAGATCGCCATGCCGGTGGTGTCGATGACCATTACCCTGGCGGCGGTGTACGCGCCAATCGGCTTCCTGACCGGGCTGACTGGCGCGCTGTTCAAGGAGTTCGCCCTGACCCTGGCCGGGGCGGTGGTCATTTCCGGGATCGTCGCCCTGACCTTGTCGCCGATGATGTGTGCCGTGTTGCTGCGCCACGACGAAAACCCGTCTGGCCTGGCCCATCGCCTCGACCTGATCTTCGATAGCCTCAAGCGCCGCTACCAGAGCGCCCTGCACGGCACGCTCAATACCCGGCCGGTGGTTCTGGTGTTCGCGGTGATCGTGCTGTGCCTGATCCCGGTGCTGCTTAAATTCACCAAATCGGAGCTGGCGCCAGACGAGGATCAGGGCATCATCTTCATGATCGCCAACGCCCCGCAGCCGACCAACCTCGACTACCTGAACACCTACACCGACCAATTCATCACGATTTTCAAAGAGTTTCCCGAGTACTACTCCTCGTTCCAGATCAACGGCTACAACGGCGTGCAATCGGGGATTGGCGGTTTCCTGCTCAAACCCTGGAACGAGCGCGACCGCACGCAGATGGAAATCCTGCCGCAAGTGCAAGCGCGACTGGAAAGCATCCCAGGCCTGCAGATTTTCGGCTTCAACCTGCCGTCCCTTCCCGGCACCGGTGAGGGTCTGCCGTTCGAGTTCATCATTAACAGCGCCAACGACTATGAGTCGCTGCTGCAAGTGACGGACCGAGTGAAAAAACGCGCCGTGGAGTCAGGTAAGTTCGCGTTTGTCGACGTCGACCTGGCTTTCGACAAACCGGAAGTGGTGGTCGATATCGACCGCGCCAAAGCCGCGCAAATGGGCGTGTCGATGCAGGACCTCGGCGGCACCCTGGCGACCATGCTCGGCGAAGCGGAAATCAATCGCTTCACCATTGATGGCCGCAGCTACAAGGTGATCGCCCAGGTCGAACGGCCGTTCCGGGAGAATCCCGACTGGCTCAACAACTACTACGTGAAGAACAACAAGGGCGAACGGCTGGCGCTGTCGACACTGATCACAGTCAGCGATCGCGCCCGGCCGCGCCAGCTCAATCAATTCCAGCAACTCAACGCGGCCAAGATCTCGGGCTTCCCCTTGGTGAGCATGGGCGAAGCGATCGACACTGTGCGCCAGATCGCCCAGGAAGAAGCACCGGCGGGCTTTGCCTTCGACTACGCCGGCGCTTCGCGGCAATACGTACAGGAAGGCAGTGCGCTGTGGGTGACCTTCGCGCTGGCGCTGGCGATCATTTTCCTGGTGCTGGCGGCGCAGTTCGAAAGCTTCCGCGACCCGCTAGTGATTCTGGTGACGGTGCCGCTGTCGATTTGCGGGGCGTTGATCCCGTTGTTCCTCGGCTGGTCGAGCATGAACATCTACACCCAGGTCGGGCTGGTGACCTTGATCGGGTTAATCAGCAAGCACGGCATTCTGATCGTCGAGTTCGCCAACCAGTTGCGCAAGGACAAAGGCTTGTCTGCCCGTGAAGCGGTGGAGGAAGCCGCGGCGATTCGTCTGCGACCGGTGCTGATGACCACCGCGGCGATGGTGTTCGGCATGGTGCCGCTGATCCTGGCCAGCGGCGCGGGTGCGGTAAGCCGCTTCGACATCGGCACGGTGATCGCCACCGGCATGTCGATCGGGACCTTGTTTACCCTGTTCGTACTGCCCTGCGTTTACACGTTGCTGGCGAAGCCGGATAAGGTTTGACCGGGTACAAATCCGGGCACAAAAAAGGCCTCGCATTTGAGCGAGGCCTTTTGTGTAACCTGCAATCGGTCAGCTCTGCGGTTTCATGCCCTGGGACAAGCCGAACATGAACAACAGCAAGTCATGGTCCGGACTGGTAACTTCCGAGGCCATGGGTGACTTACTCAACCGGGGCAATGGACAGTCATTGTGATCCGCCCCGATGACCTGCGAGCGAGGCTGCTCCCAGGCCGCCACCGCTAACGATGCAACTGCCAAGGCTCCCACTAGAAACAAACCTCGTGCAATTTCGAGTTTCATCGCTATAAACCTTTGATAGCGCTGCCAAACGCCGTCTCATAAAAGTAGACGAGTTTCTTCCAGTCTGCCGCCGCGAACGACGAATGGCGGCGCAGTTGCTTCATGTCGTGGGACGCCGCGCGCCGGGCAGTGAGGCGCTGACGGCACTTCTCCAGATCCAGCAAAGCCGTTTCGACTACTGCGTTCTCGCCTTCGCCGACTACGCGCACGAACACGTGCTTGATATACAGGCAACTGTGCTGCCAGCGGCCGCGATGCATGCGCGCCAGGTTCTCGGCCAGGTCTTTGAGTACACGGTCGTGGACCGCTTCGCCGTGGCGCTCACGACCGCCACCGGCGTACCAGTGTTCGATTTCCTCGAACCCGTCCAGCGACTTGGTCACCAGCAACGCGCGCCATTGGTGCACCGGATCACGCTGGGCACCACAGAAAACGATTTCCGGGACTCGCACCTTGAGTTTGTGCAGGCCGGTCAGCGCATCCAGCTCCCGCAGCACGGTCGGGCGACCGAACGGATGCAGGTAGCTGCGATAGATGTGCCCGGTCTGCCGCTTGGCGTACAGTAACTGGCCGTCCGCACTTTTGATGCGCTGCACACCACTTTCGCCACCGCGGCGCACATTGGGCTCTTCGACCCACTCGCCCCGCTGGTTCCAGAAGTATTCAAAGCGATCCTCAGGAACCGCCTCATGTTCTGCTGCACCTTGCACTACCATCCTGTTACCTCTTGCGTAAGACATATACCCGCCACATCGCATAGAGCGGGATAAAGTCCAGTTGTTCCTGAATACGGAAACCGGCCTGTTTGAATTCTTCTTCGACCGTAGCCGCCGGTAACACAAAACGGTTTTGGTAACCTTCCTGCCCACGCCGGCGCTCTGCGCGCTTGCGTTTCCACGCTTTGAAATTGCCATCGACCCACAGGGAAATGATGACGCTGTCACGGGTCACGCGCTGGAATTCACGAAGAATCGCCAGTCGATGCTCGGCTTCACCGATGTGATGGAGCAAACGCATGCAGAAAATGCTATCGACGGCGTTATCAGGCAAGGCGATGTCGAACGCAGAAGTGTGCAAGGGTTGTACCCGTTTTACCACTTCGGCCGGTTGAGCGGCCGTGGCGATCTTGACCATCGACTCGGAATTATCAGCGCCGATGATCACACGGTTGTGTTTCTCCGCCAGCAGCGGCCAGAAGCGGCCCGCGCCGCAGGGCAAATCGAGCACCAGCCCAGGCTCGCCCGCCATGGCCAATGCGCGCCGCGCCAGTTGTTCATCGCGCCAGTGCGAAAGCTTTCGGCCAAGGCCGTCCTGATGCTTGCGCAAATAACGCTGGGCGTGGGCGTCATCGTATTTTTCGGAAAAGTCGAGTTTGATCGGGGTGCTCATCATCATGTCTCCTGAACTGATGACGACTACCTTAGGTAGCCGCACGTCAGCGTCAGGTCATGACTTTGTGAAAACTTTGTCATGTAAAACCCCGAACTATTTCAAGGTTTTACAGGGGCCAGTATAAGGCCAGCGCCGATTCGGCGCGCTAGGGATTGAGTTCTACCTGGAAACGGCAGCCACTCGGGTCCATGGTGCTGAGGCTGACCACCCAGCCTTGGTTCTCGCAGATCCGCTGCACCAGGGAAAGCCCTAGGCCGAGGCCTTCGCCGCGTTTTTCGGTGCCTCGCACGAACGGTTCGAACATCGCCTCACGTTTTTCCTCGGGAATGCCCACCCCGGTGTCCTCGACCATAAAGCCGCTGGGGGTGAGGGTCAGCCGGATGAAGCCATGTTCGGTGTAGTGCAGCGCGTTGCGCAGCAGGTTGCCCATCACCGCAAACAGGAAAGTCGCGTTGTACCGCACTTCGGAGGGCTCGCCGCGCACGAAGATCAGCTCCAGACCTTTCTTTTCGATCGGCTCGCGCCAGATGCACAGCAATTCCTCAGCCGCCTGCCCCAACGACAGTTGCGGAGACATGCCAGAGTCTTCGTGTTGCGCGCGGGCCAGCATCAGGAAGGTCTGCACCAATTCGCGCATCTCTTCGCAGGCACGGGCAATCCGCTCGACTTGCGCCTTGCCCCGTTGATCGATGCCGGGGTTTTCCAGCAACAACTCGCAGGAACTGGCGAGCACCATCAGCGGCGTGCGCAATTCGTGGCTAACGTCGCTGGTGAACAGCCGCTCGCGGTTCAAGGCCTGGCGCAGGCGGCCCAAGGTGGCATCGAACGCCACGGCCAATTCACCGACTTCGTCGGCGGCGTAATCCGGGGCCAAGGGTGGCGCCAGCCCGAGCAACTGGTCGCGGTGGCGCACCTGGCGGGCCAGGCGCACCACGGGTGCCATCACCCGACGAGCCAGCACCCAGCCGAGGAACACCGCCAGCGCCAGGCTCAGGACAAAGCCCACCAACACCACGGCAAACAACACTCGCTCGCGTTCTTCGAAGTCACTCTGGTCCTGCAGCAGCACGTAGCGGCGGCCATCCACCACTTCGACCATGGCGTGGTACGACAGCTGTTCGCGAAACACCTCATGGAAGCCCGGATCGAGATGCCGCAAGTCCTTGGGCACATCGAAATCACCGGGGCCGCCGCTGAAATAGAACAATTGGTCGGGCTCTGGCCGATGGCTCCAGTCCGAGACACTGTCCATCAGCAGCAGCCGCTGCAAGTCGCCGCCGAGGCCAGCGGAAATCAGCTTTTCTTCGACCAGGTGCACGGTCGCCACGATGCCCATGGCGAAGGCTCCCGCCACCAACGCGCTCATCAACGCGAAGGCGATGATGATCCGTTGGGCGAGGCTCTGTTTAAACTCCATCTCGGCCCTCGGCCAAGCGGTAACCTACGCCGTGCACGGTTTGCAGCAGCGGTTTGGCGAACGGTTTGTCGATCACCTGGCGCAATTGGTGAACGTGGCTGCGCAGGCTATCGCTGTCCGGGCAGTCATCGCCCCACAGGGCTTCCTCGAGAATCTCACGCCGCAGCACATGCGGGCTCTTCTGCATCAACACCGCCAGCAGCTTGAGGCCCACCGGATTGAGTTTGAGCAAGCGACCTTCGCGGGTGACCTCGAGGGTATCGAGGTCGTAGCTCAAATCCCCGACCTGCAGGGCCCGGCGACCGCCGCCCTGGGCACGGCGCATGACCGCTTCGATGCGCGCCGCCAGCTCCGACAGGGCGAAGGGTTTGATCAGGTAGTCGTCGGCGCCAGACTTGAAGCCCTGCAGGCGATCATCCAGTTGGTCGCGGGCGGTCAGCATAATCACCGGCGTGTCACGGCGGGCGTCTTCGCGCAGGCGTTTGCACAGGGTGTAGCCGTCGATGCCTGGCAGCATGATGTCGAGCACGATCAGGTCGTAATGCTCGGTGGCGGCCAGGTGCAAACCGGACAGACCGTCCTGCGCGCAATCGACGGTGTAGCCCTTGAGCCCGAGATAATCCGCCAGGTTGGCGAGAATATCGCGGTTGTCTTCAACCAACAGAATTCGCATCGGGTTCTCCTGCTTAGGCCGTTTCGGCCGTCATGGCCCGCGCAGCTTACGGCCAAGCGTAGCTCGCCGCTAGGCCTGCGTGCGTTGGCCAATCTCGGCCGGCAGGAGCGAGGCGCGCTTGACGAGTTTTTCACCCTCGGTTCACGGAGCGCCGACAGCCGAGACGCCAGACTCGCCCCCAATGCGCTGTCTCCACCTGCCCTCCTGAAGGAAATGCCATGCCCTCAACTGCTCTGCGTCCGGCCTCCCGGCCCTTGAATTTCTGGCTGTGCCTGGGCATGCCCGCGGTCGCCGCGGCAATTCTTGTATTGCTGGAACTGACCGACCTGGACATGAACCTGGCGAAGCTGTTTTACGACCCGGTCGCCGGCGACTTCATCGGTCGCCACAGCTACTTTCTGGAAGACATCCTCCATGACCGCGCCAAGGAGGGGGTGATCGTTTTCTCGTTACTGGCGGTCCTCGGTTTTATCGGTTCGTTTTTTTCCCAGCGGCTCAAACCGTTCAAGCGCGAACTGGGTTGCCTGGTGCTGTCGCTGGGGCTGGCCACGTCTTTTGTCACCCCAGTGAAAGTGGTCACGGCGGTGCAATGCCCGTGGAGCCTGGAGCAATTCGGTGGCCATGAAACCTACAGCGAATTGCTCAGCCCACGTCCGGCTACGGACAAGCCAGGGCGGTGCTGGCCGGGTGGCCATGCGGCGACCGGGTTTACTCTGTTTGCGTTGTTTTTCGCGCTGCGTGATCGTCGCCCGAAACTGGCGCGCCGAGCATTTATATTTGCCTTCGCCTTGGGCACGGTGTTTTCCGTGAGCCGGATGATGCAAGGCGCGCATTTCTTTTCGCACAACGTGTGGACGGCGATTTTTTGTTGGCTGATTTGCCTGGGGTCTTACTACTACATTTTGTATCGGCCGGGGTTGAGGGCTGAGAAAGCCGTCACCGCGGACCCCATCGGCGCCTGAGCTGCCGCCATCGCGGGCAAGCCCGCTCCCACGGGGATCCCGGGTGGGCTGAAGAAATTCGGGCAATAAAAAACCCCGCTGGCTTGCGCCGGCGGGGTTTTTCAGTTCAGGGGTAAGGCTGGCTTACATCATGCCGCCCATACCG
Organism: Pseudomonas rhizozeae; assembly: GCF_031583775.1. NCBI lineage: Bacteria > Pseudomonadati > Pseudomonadota > Gammaproteobacteria > Pseudomonadales > Pseudomonadaceae > Pseudomonas > Pseudomonas rhizozeae. The sequence goes on along the minus strand of NZ_JAVLSB010000069.1, from coordinate 151,366 downwards.
CCCATGCCGCCCATGTCAGGCATGCCGCCGCCAGCTGGAGCGTCTTCCTTGATCTCGGCGATCATGGCTTCGGTGGTGATCATCAGGCTGGCAATCGACGAAGCCGCTTGCAGAGCCGAACGGGTCACTTTGGCCGGGTCCAGGATGCCCATTTCGATCATGTCGCCGTATTCGCCGGTGGCAGCGTTGTAACCGTAGTTACCCGAACCCTGCTTGACCTTGTCGACCACAACGCTTGGCTCGTCGCCGGAGTTGGCAACGATCTGGCGCAGTGGCGCTTCAACAGCGCGACGCAGCAACTGAATGCCCACGTTCTGGTCATCGTTGTCGCCTTTCAGCTCGCTGATGGCTTGCAGGGCACGAACCAGTGCCACGCCGCCGCCAGGTACCACGCCTTCTTCAACGGCTGCACGGGTAGCGTGCAGGGCGTCTTCAACGCGGGCTTTCTTCTCTTTCATTTCAACTTCGGAGCCAGCGCCAACCTTGATCACTGCAACGCCGCCCGACAGCTTGGCCAGACGCTCTTGCAGTTTTTCACGGTCGTAGTCGGACGAAGTGTCGGCCACTTGCTGACGGATCTGCAGAACGCGAGCCTGGATGTCAGCCTCAACGCCGGCACCGTCGATCACGGTGGTGTTTTCTTTCGACAGGATCACGCGCTTGGCATTACCCAGGTGTTCCAGGGTAGTGCTTTCCAGGCTCAGGCCAATCTCTTCGGAGATCACGGTACCGCCGGTCAGGACAGCGATGTCCTGCAGCATGGCCTTGCGACGATCGCCGAAGCCTGGCGCCTTGACGGCGGCGACTTTGACGATACCGCGCATGTTGTTCACAACCAGAGTCGCCAGGGCTTCGCCTTCAACGTCTTCGGCCACGATCAGCAGTGGGCGGCCGGCTTTGGCAACGGCTTCCAGCACTGGCAGCATTTCGCGGATGTTCGAGATCTTTTTGTCGACCAGCAAGATCAGCGGACCGTCGAGTTCGGCGGTCATGGTTTCCGGCTTGTTGACGAAGTACGGGGACAGGTAGCCACGGTCGAACTGCATGCCTTCGACAACCGACAGTTCGTTTTCCAGGCCCGAGCCTTCTTCAACGGTGATCACGCCTTCTTTACCGACTTTTTCCATGGCTTCAGCAATGATGTCGCCGATGGAGCTGTCGGAGTTGGCAGAGATGGTGCCGACCTGAGCGATTGCCTTGGTGTCAGCGCAAGGCTTGGACAGGGCTTTCAGCTCTTTGACGATAGCGATGGTCGCTTTGTCGATGCCGCGCTTGAGGTCCATCGGGTTCATGCCGGCAGCGACGGCTTTCAGGCCTTCGTTGACGATCGACTGAGCCAGAACGGTGGCGGTGGTGGTGCCGTCGCCCGCGTCATCGTTGGCACGGGAGGCAACGTCTTTGACCAGCTGCGCGCCCATGTTTTCGAAGCGATCTTTCAGCTCGATTTCTTTAGCGACGGACACGCCGTCCTTGGTGATGGTCGGTGCGCCGAAGCTCTTCTCGATGATCACGTTACGGCCTTTCGGGCCTAGGGTCGCTTTTACTGCGTCAGCCAGGACGTTGACACCGGCGAGCATTTTCTTACGGGCGGAATCGCCGAATTTAACTTCTTTAGCAGCCATGATCGATATTCCTTAAATACTTTGTAGTAGCGGGAAAATGAGCGGGGAATCAGCCTTCGACAACAGCGAGGATTTCGCTTTCGCCGATAACCAGCAGGTCTTCGCCGTCAACTTTCACAGTGTTGCTGCCGGAGTAAGGGCCGAACACAACCTTGTCGCCTACTTTTACAGACAGCGGACGCACTTCGCCGTTTTCCAGAGCTTTGCCTGGACCTACGGCGAGGACTTCGCCCTGGTTTGGCTTTTCAGCAGCCGAACCTGGCAGGACGATACCGCCAGCGGTTTTCTTTTCTTCTTCGCTGCGACGGACGACGACGCGGTCATGCAGAGGACGAAGCTTCATTGTCGATCTCTCCTAATTGTGGTTTTCATCGGCCGGTGTAATCCCGGCGGGTTTAACAAATCCGGCGGTGCCGGGTGCGGTTCGTCAAGCGAACCGCGGAAGTCTGTCTGGCGTGATTGCCAGAAACCTTGCGGTGACCGTTACATAAGGGCGCATAAGCTTATTACAAGGGCAGGCCGCTGATTTTTTTCATCATGGGCCGCAAATAAAACACGGCACCCGAAGGTGCCGTGTCGGTGAAACGGTTTACTTGGAATCGCGGTGTTCGAATTCGCCTTCGATCACGTTCGGCTCACGCCCCAGCGGTTCACGGGGAACAGGGCCGCCGCGCGGTTGCAGGTCGTCGGCGAACGCCCGTTGGCGCATGGCTTGCTCTTCGGCGCGCCGGCGCATTTTGTTGGCCAGCACCCGGCGGGTGATCGGCAGCAACATCACCAGGCCCAAGACGTCGCTGATGAACCCCGGCAGGATCAACAGCCCGCCGCCCAGAGCCAGCATCAGCCCTTCGAGCATGGTCTGCGCAGGCAACTCGCCGCGGTTCAGGCTTTCACGGGCACGCAGTGCCGTGGCCAGCCCGGCGATGCGCAGCACGAACACGCCGAGCATCGAGCCGAGAATGATTAACAGCAGGGCCGGGAAAAACCCGATCGCACCGCTGACTTTGACGAAAACGAACAGCTCCAACACCGGAAACAGCAGAAAGAGCAATAAAAAAGGGCGCATCAAATGGTTCCTCAACGCAAGAATGCCTTGCTAGTAGACCGTAGATGACGTCGCCGTTTCGTGAATTCAAGCGTCGACGGCGGCCTTTTTCGGCCAGGACTCAGCGTGAGCCAGGAAAACCAAGGCTTCGCGCACTTGTGTCGGCGTATTACAAACTTGCGGGAACGGCAGCCAGTAAAGCCCTTGGCCGATGCGCAGGTGCATGCCTTCGGTGTCGATACCCGCCAGTTGCGCCGGCTCGGCGTTCGGCAGGCCAGCCAGTTGCACGTAGTGCGCGATGGCTTTGCCGTGGTCGGCGTTCATGTGCTCGACCATGCTGATCTCCGCCTTGCCGGCAAACGGATTGGCCAGGGTCAGTTGATCCACCCAATGAATCGCGCCAAAACCGCCGATGTAACGGTGGCGCACCGGCTCCAGCACCCAGAAATCGAAATCGTGGGCCGTGTGATAGCTCTGGGATTCCGGGAAATATCGGTAGTAACGTTCGGCGGCGGACTCGACGGTGGCGCTGTCCTCAAGCTTGTGCGCTTGTGCCAGGTAAGTCAGGCGACCGACTGCCTGTACGTCATCGGCCTCGCGTTCGCCGACGAACAATGAACATTTAGGGTCTTTTTGCAGGTTGTGGGTGTGCTGGGCGATGCGGCTGATCAGGATCAAAGGCCGGCCCTGCTCGTCCAGGCAATAAGGAACCACCGAGCCAAAGGGAAAACCGGGCATTGCTTTGGAATGCGTCGAGAGCACTCCACGGTATTCCTTGAGCAGCAATTCTCGGGCATGCTTGGCAGCTTCAACGCTCAATTTATGACTCCTTAAATAGAATCCGTCGAAAAAACGGACGGGCGCCTGGGGTTTGGTTCCAGCACGCCATCGGGGCAGTTCTCATGTGCAGCCAGCCTGTGCGGCGCAGATCGAGAGGCTCTCTAGACCAAGGAAACCCTTCGACCTGCGACCGAGGCCTGCGAATGCAACTCACTGACAAAGTAATCATTATCACTGGCGGTTGCCAGGGTTTGGGCCGCTCGATGGCCGAGTATTTCGCCGACAGAGGCGCCCGCCTGGCGCTGGTGGACCTGAATCAGGAAAAACTCGACGCCGCCGTAGCCGCGTGCCAGGCCAAGGGCGTCGAGGCCCGCAGCTACCTGTGCAACGTCGCCAATGAAGAACAGGTGACGCACATGGTCGCCCAGGTGGCCGAGGACTTTGGCGCGATTCACGGTCTGGTCAACAACGCCGGGATCCTGCGCGATGGTCTGCTGCTGAAGGTCAAGGACGGCGAAATGACCAAGATGACCCTGGCGCAGTGGCAGGCGGTGATCGACGTCAACCTGACTGGCGTGTTCCTGTGCACTCGTGAGGTCGCGGCAAAAATGGTCGAGCTGAACAACAGCGGCGCGATCATCAACATTTCGTCGATCTCCCGCGCCGGCAACGTTGGCCAGACCAACTACTCCGCCGCCAAGGCCGGGGTCGCCGCGGCCACCGTGACCTGGGCCAAGGAACTGGCGCGCTACGGCATCCGCGTGGCGGGCATCGCCCCGGGCTTCATCGAAACCGAGATGACCCTGGGCATGAAGCCGGAAGCGCTGGAGAAAATGACTTCCGGGATTCCGCTCAAGCGCATGGGCAAACCCGAAGAAATCGCCCATTCGGCGGTGTACATCTTCGAGAACGACTACTACACCGGGCGGATTCTGGAGATGGATGGCGGGTTGCGGATCTAGAATCACCGCCTGACAAATGTGTGCGAGCCTGCTCGCGAAAGGTGCTTGTCAGCCAACACTTCTGTTGATTGACATACCGAATTCGCGAGCAGGCTCGCTCCAACTCAGGACCGCGTTTGTTCAGTGATTAATCGTCACTCACGGTAATCGTCGGCATCGCCGGGCTGGCCGCTTCCTGCAGCACAATCCGCGCGCCAACGTGCCGCGCCAGTTCCTGGTAGACCATGGCAATCGGGCTGTCCGGCTCAGCGATCACCGTGGGTTTTCCGCCGTCCGCCTGTTCGCGGATGGCCATGTCCAGCGGCAACGACGCCAGCAGTTCCACGCCGTATTGGGTCGCCAGCTTCTCGCCCCCGCCTTCGCCGAACAGGTGCTCGGCATGGCCGCAGTTGGAGCAGATGTGCACGGCCATGTTTTCCACCACGCCCAGCACCGGGATGTTGACCTTGCGGAACATCTCCACGCCTTTGCGTGCGTCGAGCAACGCCAGGTCTTGCGGGGTGGTGACGATGACGGCGCCGGCCACCGGGACTTTCTGTGCCAGGGTCAACTGGATGTCACCGGTGCCTGGCGGCATGTCGATCACCAGGTAGTCAAGGTTGCCCCAGTCAGTCTGGGTGACCAGTTGCAACAACGCACCGGAGACCATCGGCCCGCGCCAGACCATCGGCGTGTTGTCGTCGGTCAGGAAGGCCATGGACATGACTTCCACGCCATGCGCCTCGATCGGTACGAACCATTTCTGATCCTTGATCTTCGGCCGCGTGCCTTCGGCAATGCCGAACATGATGCCTTGGCTCGGGCCATAGATGTCGGCGTCGAGAATCCCCACCTTGGCGCCCTCGCGCGACAGCGCCAGCGCCAGGTTGGCGGCGGTGGTCGACTTGCCGACGCCGCCCTTGCCGGACGCCACGGCGACTACGTTCTTGACGTTGACCAGGCCAGGAATTTGCGCCTGGGCCTTGTGCGCGGCGATCACGCTGGTGACCTCGACCCGGGCCGTGGTCACGCCGTCGAGGTGCTCGATAGCCATTTGCAGCATCTGCGCCCAGCCACTTTTGAACAGCCCGGCGGCGTAGCCGATTTCCAGTTGCACCGTGACACGGTCGCCCTGGATCTCGATGTTGCGCACGCACCCGGCGCTGACCGGATCCTGATTCAGGTAAGGGTCGGTGTACTGGCTAAGGACGGCTTCCACCGCTGCGCGATTGACGGCGCTCATGGGCAACTCCGGTAACAAGACTGGGAAAAGATGCCGGGTATCCTACGGCGAACCGATTCCCGTGGCGAGGGAGCTTGCTCGCTCGCCACAAAAGCGCGCCCGGAGCGAGTTCATCCATAGCCGTTTTTTTTTGCAGATGCCGCATTCGGAAACAGGCACACGGGGTGAAAAATATGCGCCGGCGCTTTATAGTGGCCGACCTCCGTTTCATCAAGTAGCCGAGCCCCATGTCCGAGCCACGCAAGATCCTCGTCACCAGCGCCCTGCCCTATGCCAATGGTTCGATTCACCTCGGCCATATGCTGGAATACATCCAGACCGACATGTGGACGCGGTTCCAGAAGCACCGCGGCAATCAGTGCATTTATGTCTGCGCCGACGACGCCCACGGTTCGGCCATCATGTTGCGCGCGGAGAAGGAAGGCATCACCCCGGAACAACTGATCGCCAACGTCCAGGCTGAACACAGCGCCGACTTTGCCGATTTCCTGGTGGACTTCGACAATTTCCACTCCACCCACTCCGAAGAAAACCGTGAGCTGTCGAGCCAGATCTACCTGAAGCTGCGTGACGCCGGGCACATCGACCAACGGTCGGTGACCCAGTATTTCGACCCGGAAAAGAAAATGTTCCTGGCCGACCGCTTCATCAAGGGCACTTGCCCTAAATGTGGCACCGAAGACCAGTACGGCGACAACTGCGAAAAATGCGGCGCCACCTACGCACCAACCGACCTGAAAGACCCGAAATCGGCGATTTCCGGGGCGACGCCGGTGCTCAAGGATTCCCAGCACTTCTTCTTCAAGCTGCCGGACTTCCAGCAGATGCTGCAGGAATGGACCCGCAGCGGCACCTTGCAGGACGCGGTGGCCAACAAGCTCGCCGAATGGCTGGACGTTGGCCTGACCCAGTGGGACATCTCCCGTGACGCGCCGTACTTCGGTTTCGAAATTCCCGGCGAGCCTGGCAAATATTTCTACGTCTGGCTGGACGCGCCGATCGGCTACATGGCCAGCTTCAAGAACCTGTGCGACCGCACGCCGGAGCTGGACTTCGACGCGTTCTGGAACAAGGATTCGACCGCCGAGGTGTACCACTTCATCGGCAAGGACATCGTCAATTTCCACGCCCTGTTCTGGCCGGCGATGCTGGAAGGCGCCGGCTATCGCAAGCCGACCGGGATCAACGTGCACGGCTACCTGACCGTCAATGGCCAGAAAATGTCCAAGTCCCGTGGCACCTTCATCAAGGCCCGGACCTACCTCGATCACCTGTCGCCGGAATACCTGCGCTACTACTACGCGGCCAAGCTCGGCCGTGGCGTCGATGACCTCGACCTGAATCTCGAGGACTTCGTGCAGAAGGTCAACTCGGACCTGGTGGGCAAGGTCGTCAACATCGCCAGCCGTTGCGCCGGTTTCATCCAGAAAGGCAACGGCGGCGTGCTGGTGGCGGGCAATGCCGCGCCGGAACTGACCGACGCCTTCCTCGCTGCGGCGCCAAGCATCGCCGACGCCTATGAAAACCGCGATTTCGCCCGCGCCATGCGCGAAATCATGGCCCTGGCCGACCGCGCCAACGCCTGGATCGCCGACAAGGCGCCGTGGTCGCTGAACAAACAGGAAGGCAAGCATGATGAAGTCCAGGCCATCTGCGCGCTGGGCATCAACCTGTTCCGCCAGTTGGTGATCTTCCTCAAACCGGTGCTGCCGCTGCTGGCCGCCGATGCCGAGGCGTTCCTCAACGTCGCGCCGCTGACCTGGGCAGACCACGCCACCCTGCTCAGCAACCATCAGTTGAATGAATTCAAGCCGCTGATGACCCGCATCGACCCGGTAAAAGTGCAAGCCATGACCGACGCCTCCAAGGAAGACCTGGCCGCCAGCCAGACCGACACCGGTGAAACCATGCCTGCCGGCAACGGCGAACTGGCCAAGGATCCGCTGTCCCCGGAAATCGAGTTCGACGCCTTTGCCGCCATCGACTTGCGGGTTGCGCTGATCCTCAAGGCCGAAGCCGTGGAAGGTGCCGACAAACTGTTGCGCCTGACCCTGGACATCGGTGACGAGCAGCGCAACGTGTTCTCCGGGATCAAGAGTGCCTACCCGGATCCGGCCAAGCTCGAAGGTCGCCTGACCATGATGATCGCCAACCTCAAGCCAAGGAAGATGCGTTTCGGCATCTCCGAAGGCATGGTGATGGCGGCCGGCCCTGGCGGTGAAGAAATTTACCTGCTGAGCCCGGACAGCGGCGCCAAGCCGGGTCAACGGATCAAGTAAGCCCCGGTAACATCGATCCCCCCGCGCGGCGTGCCGCGTCGGGGGGATTTTCATATCGGCGCGGCCCTCCTCGCGGGCCGGATAAGGCCTAACCTTGAGGCGACAGGCCTTCGCCGAACCGACACGAACATGACCGATATTCTGCTAACGATGATCAGCGCCGCCCTGCTCAACAACCTCGCGTTGCACTGGCCGCTGGGCGTCGATCCGCTGCTGAATGCGCCGCAGGTGCGCCGACGGGTCCACGCATTGGGGCTGGCCAGCGCCGTGTTGATGCTGATCAGCGGCAGCGTTGGCTATGCGCTCTATCATTGGCTGCTAGTGCCGCTGGAACTGGGCGCGTTGCAGTTGTTTGTGTTTCTGCCGCTGAGCGTGCTGCTGATTGCTCCGGTGTTGCGGCTGCTTGGCCGAGCGCTGCCGGGTTGGTCGTTCACCGGGCTCTGGCCGCTATTGCTCGGCAATGCCGGGATCCTCGGCGTGGCCCTGCTCAACGCCCAGCACGATCCGGGGCTGGCCCAAGCCATCGCGCTGAGTCTCGGCGGCGGCCTGGGATTCTGGCTGGTGCTGAGCCTGTTCAGTGACCTGCGGATGCGCATCCGCGACAACGATATCCCCACGCCCTTTCGCGGCCTGCCGATCGAGTTGATCGGCGCCGGACTGATGGCCGTGGTTTTTCTCGGATTCAGCGGGCTGATCAAAACATGAGTCTGATTCAACGCATCGATGCCCTGCTGCCGCAAACCCAATGCGGCAAGTGCGGGCATCCCGGATGCAAGCCCTACGCCGAAGGCATTGCCAGCGGCGAGTCGATCAACAAGTGCCCACCGGGCGGCGATGAAACCATCGCGGCACTGGCGCAACTGCTGCGAGTGCCGGTGCTGCAACTGGACGTGAGCCGTGGTTCGGCGCCAGCGCAAATCGCCTACATCCGCGAGACCGAGTGCATTGGCTGCACCAAGTGTATCCAGGCCTGCCCGGTGGATGCCATCGTCGGCGCGGCAAAACTGATGCACACGGTGATCATCGATGAGTGCACCGGATGCGACCTGTGCGTGGCACCGTGCCCAGTGGACTGCATTGAAATGCGCCCATTGAATACTGCCGAGGTACTGCCGATTGTCGGCGGTCTCGCAGCCAGTCTCGATGAGCAACGGGCCCGCAACGCCAAGCGTGCTCACGCCCGGCGCCGGTTCGAACAACGCAACGCCCGCCTGCTTCGCGAAGAACTGCAGAAGCAGGCCGAACGCCTGGCCCGCGCGCAGCACCCGCCGCAGGCCCAGCTAAACGCCGTCACTGCGAATCCGGTCCAGGCCGCACTTGAGCGGGTACGCGCGCAAAAAGCCGCGAATGCCGACGCGGCGCTGAAAAAAGCCAAGATCGACCTGGCCATGAGTCGTGCGCAATTGAACAAATCGCTCAAGGCGTTCGGCCATCCGCCGACCTTCGAACAGCAGTCGCAACTGATCCTGTTGCAGCAGCAATTCGAAACGGCGGAGCAGGCCCTCGCCCGGCTGGAATCCGCCCATGCCGCCCCTTGAGCCTGTGGACGAGCGCCTGCAACAGGCCATGAAAATGGTCCTGCTCGCGACCCTGCCGGGTTCGTTGGCGATGCTTTGGGTGTTTGGCTGGGGCGTGTTGCTGAACCTGGCGCTGGCCGCCATAACTGCACTGTCGGTGGAAGCCTGGGTGTTGCGCCTACGCGGGCGAGCACTGAGAGCCGCATTGAGCGACGGCAGTGCGCTGGTCACCGCTACGCTGCTGGCGCTGGCGATGCCGCCGTATTGCCCGTGGTGGCTGACCGTCAGTGCTTGCGCCGCCGCGATGCTGTTCGGCAAGCACCTGTTCGGCGGTGTCGGGCAAAACCCGTTCAACCCGGCGATGCTCGGCTATGCGCTGGTGCTGGTGGCTTTCCCGTCATTGATGACGCACTGGCCGGTCGTCCATGGCGTAGATCTGTCGGCGGGCCTGGCGCAAATCTTTGGCTGGCAATCGAGCGCCGCGCCGGATGCCTGGGCACAGGCTACGGCGCTGGACAGCCTGCGGGTCAACAAGAGCCTGACCATGGATGAATTGTTCGCCAACAATCCCGGATTTGGCCGCTTCGGCGGGCACGGTGTCGAATGGATCAACCTCGGCTTTCTGCTCGGCGGCATTTTCCTGCTGCAACGCAAAGTCTTCACCTGGCATGCCCCGGTGGGCGTGCTCGGCGGCTTGTTCATCATCAGTTTGCTGTGCTGGAACGGGTCCGGTTCGGACTCCCATGGCTCGCCGTTGTTTCACCTGCTGAGCGGCGCGACTATGCTCGGCGCGTTTTTTATCGCCACCGAGCCCGTTTCGGGAGCGAAAAACCCGTTGGCGCGGCTGTGGTTTGGTGTCGCCATGGGCGTCCTGATTTACTTGATTCGCACGTGGGGCGGTTATCCCGACGGCGTGGCATTCGCCGTGCTGTTGATGAACCTGTGCGTGCCCGCGCTGGACCGTTTCGCCGAGCGCCGTCGGGTCCGGAGTACGGCATGAACCGAACCCTGAGCATCGTCGCACTCACCACGCTCGCCAGCCTCGGACTGGCGGCGAGCTATGGGTTGCAACGGCTCAGCGCCGGCCCGGTCGAGGCGCAACGACACGCCATCGACAGCCGCCAACTGTTCGATTTGCTGCCACCGTCGAGTTTCGACAACCAACCGCTGCAACAACCGCTGGCCCTGAGCAATACCGAACTCGCTCACAGCACATTGCTCGGCGGATATCTGGCGACTCGCACCGGCCGCCCGGCGGCGGTGTTGTTGCGCAGCCAGACCACGGGATACAGCAGCACCATCGAGTTGCTGCTGGCCATCGACGTCAATGGACACTTGCTCGGGGTCAAGACGATTAAGCAAGGCGAGACGCCGGGGTTGGGCGGGCGCATTGGCGAGTGGCCTAACGCCTGGCTGCAGACGTTCACCGGAAAATCCCTCGCCGAGCCTGCGGCCAATCAGTGGGCCTTGAAGAAGGATGCGGGCGCGTTCGATCAGATCGCCGGCGCGACCCTGACCTCTCGGGCGGCGGTCAACGCCATTCATGACGGCCTGCGCTATTTCGATGAGCACCGTTTGGCGTTGCTCGGGGAGAAGGCGCCATGAGCCGCACCGCGAATCTGCGTCACTCACTGGTACTGGCGCCGTTGCTGGGGGTTACTGATTCGCTGGTCACGGCGCTGGCGCTATGGATGTTGGCGGTGGCGATCCTGGGTGCGTATGGCATGGGCATGGCTGTGTTGCGCCCCCGGTTGCTGAACACGCTTCGGCCGATCGGCGCGGTGATCCTGGCCGCGAGCTTAACGACCTGCGCGCAACTGGCGGTCCAGGTGTGGTCGCTCGAGTTGCAGCAACGGCTCGGTCTCTATCTGGGCCTGATTGCCCTGCAATGCCTGGTGCTGGAGTACAACGGCTTTTTCCAGCAACGCTTGGCTGAGCGCGTGCGCCAGGCCGGTTGGGTTGGCGCCCTGCTGATCGGCCTGGGCCTGTTGCGGGAAGTGATCGGCCACGGCACTCTGGGCAGCCATCTGGCCTGGCTCGCCGGTGTCAGCGCCTCCAATGCTGGCGGATGGGTACTGGCGGCCGATGGCGGATTGCGCTTGGCGGTCCTGGTGCCGGGTGGCTTGCTGCTACTGGGATTGTTATTCGCCGCCCGGCAAGCCTGGACCGGCAGACATCGTTCACATTGACCGCTTTCAAGGAAACGTTTGGCCCATGAATGCCGCAAAACGTCTGGAAATTTTCCGCAGGCTGCACGAAGACAATCCGGAACCGAAGACCGAACTGGCCTATTCCTCGCCATTCGAGTTGCTGATCGCCGTGATTCTGTCGGCGCAGTCGACCGACGTCGGCGTCAACAAGGCCACCGCCAGGTTGTACCCGGTGGCCAATACGCCGGCAGCGATTTATGCCTTGGGCGTGGAAGGGCTGTCGGAATACATCAAGACCATCGGCCTGTTTAACAGCAAAGCCAAGAATGTCATCGAGACCTGCCGCCTGCTGGTGGAGCGTCACGGCGGTGAAGTGCCGCAAACCCGTGAAGAGCTGGAAGCCTTGCCCGGCGTCGGGCGCAAAACCGCCAATGTGGTGCTCAACACGGCGTTTCGGCAACTGACCATGGCCGTGGACACCCATATTTTCCGGGTCAGCAACCGCACCGGGCTGGCACCGGGCAAGAATGTGGTGGAGGTCGAAGCCAAACTGATGAAGTTCGTGCCCAAGCCATTCCTGCTCGACTCCCACCATTGGCTGATCCTGCACGGGCGCTACGTGTGCCTGGCGCGCAAGCCGCGGTGTGGCAGCTGCCGAATCGAGGACCTGTGCGAATACAAGCACAAAACTTCCGACGATTGAGGCGCTATTGGCTTTATTGATTTATCGATTGAAAAAATCTTTTTTACCCGCCAGTGGAATGTCGATATAAGGAGCGCCAACGGCAGTCTTAGCCTGGAGTTAACGTTATGAGCACTGGCAAAGAACAACTGGAAGTAGAAGACGACTTCACCCCGGCCGAAGCCGACGATGCCGAGCCCGTGGTGGAGGTGGCGAAGACCAATCTCAGCAAGCGCCGCACTATCGACAATTTGCTGGAAGAGCGCCGTTTGCAAAAGCAATTGGCCGATTACGACTTTGATCTTTAGTACGTAAAAGCCTCCCAATGTGGAGGCTTTTTACTGTATGTGTGCCGCTCGACGGTCTGTTCTTGGAAAAACCTGAAGCGTAGTCAACGCGCTATTTTCCACTACGCCAACCCTGAAGCCGCCACGCCTCGCCCCTGGCGTGGAAACCATCAGACCAGCCCATTGCGCTGAGCCAATTCGATCAGGTCGACCAGCGACCGCGCGTTCAATTTCAACAGCAAGCGTGTCTTGTAAGTGCTGACGGTTTTATTGCTGAGAAACATGCCATCAGCGATTTCCTTGTTGGTCTTGCCCCGAGCCAACTGCTGCAGAACCATCATTTCCCTGCCAGACAGTCGATCCACCATGTCCGACTCACTGGCATTGCCCAGGCTTGAACGAACGGTGTGCAAAGCCTGATTGGGAAAGTAACTGTAACCCGAGAGAACAGCCTTGATGGCGCTCAACATTTCGGTCAGGTCCTGCTGCTTGCAGACATAACCCGCCGCCCCTGCCTGCATGCAGCGCATGGAAAAGTGCCCCGGCGCCTGGGAAGTCAGGACCAACACTTTCATGGGCATGGCCGCCGATGTCAGGCGTGCGATGACTTCGAGCCCATCAAGTTTGGGTATCCCGATATCGAGAACGACAATGTCCGGCATTAGTTCGCGAGCGAGTTGCAATGCGTCGACGCCGTTATCGGTCTCTGCAATGACTTCATAGCCATGGCGCTCCATCAGCATACGCACCGCAAGACGAATGACGGGGTGATCATCCACGATCAGCACTTTATTCATGGGCAAGTCCAATTTTCGCTGTTCGAATTTTTAGAGCCCGCACAATAGCCTAGTCACTTGCGCCTTGGGATGCCGTGCCCCTCCCCCACTTGCAGCGAGAGACATTCCCTACAAGCAACGCGGAACGGTCCTACAAGAAGTACGAGGAAACAATCACTGTTAAACCTCATTCAGTCAGGCACCCGGCAAAAAATCAATTTGATTTTGTATCGTTAAGCGACCTGAGGAGCAGGCCACATTCGCCATAACACGCCATTCTCGTGACTTGGCCCTGCTGACAATACCTTCAATGAGTTACCGATATTTTCAATAACAGCGCCGCCCCTGCGCAGGCGTTGAATACTCGAATATTTCAATTGATCAAGTTGAAACAATTGATAACACATGGCCACCCACAAAAAAACTTACTTATCCATACTTAAAATAGAATCAAGCAAGCGTTTGATCTTAGCTGTACTGAATTCATCACTATTAATCAGACAACAACGAGTGCTAATACAACGGAATAACTTAACGAACCAACAACACGGCACATCCAACAACACTCATAACTTTATATTCGAGACCACTCACCACCCACGAGCACACTTATAGATGAAATCTCAAAAGAGAATATCCAACCCCATGACGGTTATCGCTATCTTTGCGGCAATATCTGAAACCTCGGCAGCCGTGTCTTTGCCTTTTCTGGGCAATCAGGAGAGGGAAACCTATGTCTGGTTCCTGATCAGCTTTCCTTTTTATCTGCTGTTTCTTTTCTTTATCACGCTGAATTTCAACTACCGCTCACTGTATGCACCGTCGGACTTTGAAAAGGGCAAGCACTTTATCAAGGCTATGGACGACGCCCCGCGCACGGAGAACGGTAAAACGCCCAGCGCGACGCCGAAGAAAAGGACGGCTATGCGCCAGAGCCTCAAGAAGCGCAGCCCGGCCAACCCTTCAACCTGCGCGCAACCGGAGAGCAGCGGTTCGAGAAAACCCAGACATCGCCCGCGAACCACCACCGATCCGCCCGTGGCGAACGTCGGGGGTGACTGTCAGTGCACTGAGTTTCACTGGGCGCCACCCAAGCATTTGAAACAGGTACGGTTGATCGATGCTCGATGCCTGAGCAGTGGCGAGGAATTGGCGACGCTGATACAGGATTCTCAGAACGGTACGGTCGCGCAAATGGTGCTGTACCTGATCGATGATCGCCTGTCGGTGCCCAACGAGCCGCCGCACCTGCCGCGAGGCCATTCATCGCTGCACCTGATGTACAACCTGAGCACCCTGGACCTGACACGAGTGCATCCGGCGTGAAATCCGCCCGGTGTCCTCCAGAAACGCGAAGACCCTGTCTTGGAGCAAGACAGGGCCTTCGTCATTTCAGCGCTGTGGTATCGACCACGGCATCACTCAGAACAGCTTGCGGCCTTTGTTGGCAGCAATGCGCATGCGCAAGGCATTGAGTTTGATGAAGCCGGCCGCGTCAGCCTGGTTGTACGCACCGCCGTCTTCTTCGAACGTGGCGATGTTGGCGTCGAACAGCGACTCGTCGGACTTGCGCCCAGTGACAATCACATTGCCTTTGTACAATTTCAGGCGAACCACGCCATTCACGTGAGCCTGGGACGCGTCGATCATCTGTTGCAGCATCAAACGCTCAGGGCTCCACCAGTAACCGGTGTAGATCAAGCTGGCGTATTTAGGCATCAACTCGTCTTTGAGGTGAGCCACTTCACGGTCCAGGGTGATCGATTCGATCGCACGGTGCGCGCGCAGCATGATGGTGCCGCCCGGGGTTTCATAGCAACCACGGGACTTCATGCCGACATAGCGGTTCTCGACGATGTCGAGACGGCCGATACCGTGTTCGCCGCCGATCCGGTTCAGGGTCGCCAGCACCGTGGCCGGGGTCATTTCGACGCCGTCAAGCGCGACGATGTCGCCGTTGCGGTAGGTCAGTTCCAGGTATTGCGGTTTATCAGGAGCGTTCTCCGGGGAGACGGTCCAGCGCCACATGTCTTCTTCGTGCTCGGTCCAGGTGTCTTCCAGCACGCCGCCCTCATAGGAGATGTGCAGGAGGTTGGCGTCCATCGAGTACGGGGATTTTTTCTTGCCGTGGCGTTCGATCGGGATCGCGTGCTTCTCGGCGTAGTCCATCAGCTTCTCGCGGGACAGCAGGTCCCACTCGCGCCAAGGGGCGATCACTTTCACGCCGGGCTTGAGGGCGTAGGCGCCGAGTTCGAAACGCACCTGGTCGTTGCCTTTACCGGTGGCGCCGTGGGAAATGGCGTCAGCCCCGGTTTCGTTGGCGATTTCGATCAGGCGCTTGGCGATCAACGGACGGGCGATGGAAGTACCCAGCAGGTACTCGCCTTCGTAAACGGTGTTGGCGCGGAACATCGGGAACACGAAATCGCGCACGAATTCTTCGCGCAGGTCGTCGATGTAGATTTCTTTGACGCCCATGGCCTGTGCCTTGGCGCGTGCAGGTTCAACCTCTTCGCCCTGACCCAGGTCAGCGGTAAAGGTCACCACTTCACAGTTGTAAGTATCCTGCAGCCACTTGAGGATCACCGAAGTGTCCAGGCCGCCGGAATACGCCAGAACGACCTTGTTTACGTCCGCCATGCCATCACTCCACGGGGTTCTACGGAAAGCCGTGAAGTCTACCGGTCATGCGCACTAATTTACAGAGGCGCGACAGCTTATGACGACGAAGCGACAGAATCTGTCGAGCGCGCGACGATGACCGTGCGGTCAGGACGTCGCCGCCGGGTTGGATGCCGTAGTGGCTGGCGGGGTGGTTTGCGGGGCGACCTTCTCGACCGGCGCACCTCGCTCCAGGCGCACCGCGACCCGACGATTCTTCGCCCGGTTGGCGGCATTGGAGTTTGGCACCAATGGATAACGCTCACCGTGAAAACGCACGGTAATCTGCGACTCCTGGACGCCGTTGGCCTTGAAGAAATCCACCACCGCCAACGCACGTCGACGCGACAGCTCACGGTTGGTCAGGCGATTGCCGCTGTTGTCGGAGTGGCCATCGAGTTCGATGTGATTGACCGTCGGATCGGCCTTCATGAAGTCCAGCATCACTTGCAGCTTGGCCCTGGCTTGCGAGTCGAGCTCGATGCCTTCGCCGGGGAAGCCGATTTCGGACTGCCTGATCTGCTCGAAATTCTTCGGCAGCAGCTTGGCGACGCAACCCTGATAATCGTTGTAGGCCTTGCTGAAGCGTACCGGCAACAACCGCACTTCCGACACGCGACCGTCCTCGGTGCTGCGCCGCAGCACCGGGCTGCGCCCATCCATCAAGCCGCTGATCAGGCGCCCGGCCTGTACTTGAGAGCTGTTGAACAATACGTCGCCGCTGCCGAGCCGTACCGAGCCGAGGTTGATGTCGCCGCGGCCCGGTTGCCAAGGCGCGGCGGCGGCCAACAGCGTGGCCGAACCGCCGCCCATCATCGGGTTGTAGGCCTTGAGCCGGAATGTCGCCTGCTCGCCGGCGCGGCGCACGAACTCTCCGGTACCGAAATCAGTGATCGGCTGCGTCAACCGGCATTCAAATTTGTCCCCTTCGACCGTCCACTCGATGCTCTCCAGACGGGTCTGGAAAGTGAGCGCCATCGCGGGAAGGCTGGCAAACACACTGAGCAAGGCTAAATAACGCTGGCGCACGGGAGGCTCCACTGGCTTCTACAACAAAAAGACCGATACAGATGTTTACGGCATACCTATTGGATATCGGTTGCTTCCTACAAAACTTGATAGCGAGTGCCTGAGAGAGTCTTTTCCGGTAGCATTCCCCTCAGTTTGACCCGCCTGGAATCCCCTCATGTCCGACCGCCTGACCCTGCTGCGTCCCGACGACTGGCATATTCATCTTCGCGATGGTGCCGTGTTGCCCAATACCGTGGCCGATGTCGCGCGCACCTTTGGTCGCGCCATCATCATGCCGAACCTGGTACCACCGGTGCGGAACGCCGCCGAAGCCGACGGCTATCGCCAGCGCATTCTCGCCGCCCGCCCCGCCGGCAGCCGCTTCGAACCGCTGATGGTCCTGTACCTCACCGACCGCACCCAGCCCGAAGAAATTCGCGAAGCCAAGGCCAGCGGTTTCGTCCACGCCGCCAAGCTGTACCCGGCCGGCGCGACCACCAACTCGGATTCGGGCGTCACCAGCATCGACAAGATTTTCCCGGCGCTGGAGACCATGGCCGAAGTCGGCATGCCCCTGTTGATCCACGGTGAAGTCACCCGTGGCGATGTCGACGTGTTCGACCGCGAGAAAATCTTCATCGACGAACACATGCGCCGCGTGGTCGAGCGTTTCCCGACCTTGAAGGTGGTGTTCGAACACATCACCACCGGTGACGCCGTGCAGTTCGTCAACGAGGCTTCGGCCAACGTCGGCGCAACCATCACCGCGCATCACTTGCTGTACAACCGCAACCACATGCTGGTGGGTGGGATTCGGCCGCACTTCTATTGCCTGCCGATCCTCAAGCGCAACACGCACCAGGAAGCCCTGCTCGACGCCGCCACCAGCGGTAGCGCGAAGTTCTTCCTCGGCACCGACTCGGCGCCTCACGCCCAGCACGCCAAAGAGGCCGCTTGCGGCTGCGCCGGTTGCTACACCGCTTACGCGGCGATCGAGCTGTACGCCGAAGCGTTTGAACAACGCAACGCGCTGGACAAACTCGAAGCCTTCGCCAGCCTCAACGGCCCGCGCTTCTATGGCCTGCCGGTGAACACCGATCGCATTACCCTGGTTCGTGAAGAATGGACCGCCCCCGCCAGCCTGCCCTTCGGCGAGCTGACTGTCATCCCGCTGCGCGCCGGTGAAAAACTGCGCTGGCGCCTGCTGGAGGAACACGCGTGAGTGAAGACCATTTCGACGACGAACAGGATGGCCAAGGCGGCGGAGGTGGTTCGCGCCACCCGATGGCCGCGCGTTTTCGTGGCTACTTGCCGGTTGTCGTCGACGTTGAAACCGGTGGTTTCAACTCGGCCACTGACGCCTTGCTGGAAATCGCTGCCACCACCATCGGCATGGACGAAAAAGGCTTTGTATATCCCGACCACACCTACTTCTTTCGCGTGGAACCCTTTGAAGGCGCCAATATTGAAGCGGCGGCGCTGGAGTTCACCGGGATCAAGCTCGATCATCCGCTGCGCATGGCAGTGAGTGAAGAAACCGCGCTGACCGATATCTTCCGTGGCATCCGCAAGGCACTGAAGGCCAACGGCTGCAAACGGGCGATTCTGGTGGGCCACAACAGTAGCTTCGACCTCGGCTTCCTGAACGCCGCCGTCGCGCGCCTGGACATGAAACGCAACCCGTTTCACCCGTTCTCCAGCTTCGACACCGCAACCCTCGCCGGCCTCGCCTACGGTCAGACCGTACTGGCCAAGGCGTGCCAGGCTGCCGACATCGACTTCGATGGCCGTGAAGCACACTCCGCGCGGTACGACACCGAGAAGACCGCCGAGCTGTTCTGCGGCATCGTCAATCGCTGGAAACAAATGGGCGGCTGGGCTGATTTCGACGACTGAAGCGTCGCCGACTGAATCCAGCCCGTAAAAAAAACCGGCCATCAAGACCGGTTTTTTTTGCCTGACGCGTGGCTTACAGCTTGCCAGCGTTCTCGGTCAGGTAAGCCGCAACACCTTCGGTGGAAGCGGTCATGCCTTTGTCGCCTTTTTTCCAGTTGGCCGGGCAGACTTCGCCGTGCTCTTCGTGGAATTGCAGGGCGTCGACCAGACGGATCAGCTCTTCCATGTTACGACCCAGCGGCAGGTCGTTGATGATCTGCGAGCGAACCACGCCTTTGTCGTCGATCAGGAAGGCACCACGGAAGGCCACGCCGTCAGCGGACTGCACGTCGTAGGCTTTCATGATGTCCTGCTTGATGTCGGCGGCCATGGTGTACTGGACCTGACCGATCCCGCCGTTGTTGATCGGGGTGTTACGCCAGGCGTTGTGGGTGAAGTGCGAGTCGATCGACACGGCAACCACTTCAACGTTACGCGCCTTGAAGTCAGGGATGCGGTGGTCCAGGGCGATCAGCTCGGACGGGCAGACGAAAGTGAAGTCCAACGGGTAGAAGAACACCAGGCCGTATTTGCCTTTGATAGCCGACGACAAGGTGAAGCTGTCGACGATTTCGCCATTGCCGAGGACGGCGGGTACGGTGAAGTCAGGGGCTTGTTTGCCTACGAGTACGCTCATGGATATCTCCTGGTGTGATGATTGAAGGACGGGCACTTGAGGCTGTCACAATGACGCGACAGCTGCGTGACGGTGCCCACTTCGCAAGGACCGACCATCATACACTGCACATTTGCCCTGTCTTTAACGGATTTCCCCGGGCCGTGAAAAAATCCGCGACTTGGAATTCTCTTCTAAAGCAGCAGCTTAGAAAAACCGTTCATCGACAGGCGGAAATACCTTCTCAAAGCACTTTGACAATCATTCTCGTTAACATTAAGATCCGTCGCAACTGAGCCATAACCCAGCGACGGTTTTCCTTTATGTATGTCTGCCTCTGCACTGGCGTCACCGACGGACAAATCCGCGATGCAATCTACGAAGGTTGCTGCAGCTACCGCGAAGTACGCCAAGCCACCGGCGTCGCCAGCCAATGCGGCAAATGCGCTTGCCTGGCCAAGGAAGTGGTTCGCGAAACCCTGACCAAAGTCCAGACCGCCCAGGCAGCGATTCCATATCCCGTCGAATTTACTGCCGCCTAAATACCTGAATTCAAAGAACCGGACTTAGTGTCCGGTTTTTTTATGCCTTTAAATCAACTGTTTACGCTCAAGACGCGGAACACAAACATTCTTATTCCGATTAATTTTCATTTATTATTCAATAACTTAGGTTTGACACTTGGAATTACGCGGCTCAAACTCCGGCTTATAGACAGCTATTAAAGGGCAGGACCCCATCATGAAAGGCGACATTACAGTCATCCAGCATCTCAACAAGATCCTTGCCAATGAACTGGTCGCGATCAACCAATACTTCCTGCATGCGCGCATGTACGAAGACTGGGGTCTGAACAAGCTGGGCAAACACGAGTACCACGAGTCCATCGACGAGATGAAACACGCGGACAAGCTGATCAAGCGCATCTTGTTTCTTGAAGGCCTGCCGAACGTCCAGGACTTGGGCAAGCTGCACATCGGTGAGCACACCCAGGAGATGCTGGAATGCGACCTGCGTATCGAGCGCACCGGTCATGCGGATTTGAAGGTCGCGATCGCCCATTGCGAAACCGTCGGCGATTTCGGCAGCCGTGAACTGCTGGAAGACATTCTCGAATCCGAGGAAGAGCATATCGACTGGCTGGAAACCCAACTAGGCCTGATCGACAAAATCGGCATCGAGAACTACCTGCAATCGCAGATGGGCGAAGAGTAAGTCAGCGCCCGCTGAACGCCAGGCATTAAAAAGCCCCGCCTCTGTTAAGAGTGCGGGGCTTTTTGTTGGCCGGGCTTCAGGCTGACCTGAAACCCTAACCCGCCAATCAGGCTTCAGTCTTGTTTGCGGCAGCGGCTTCGACAGCAGATTTGATGGTGCTTTGCAGCGACCCATCAGCGTGCATCTCGGTAATGATGTCGCTACCACCGACCAGCTCGCCACCGACCCACAGTTGCGGGAAAGTCGGCCAGTTGGCGTATTTAGGCAGGTTGGCGCGGATTTCCGGGTTCTGCAGGATGTCCACGTAAGCAAACTTCTCGCCACAGGCCATCACTGCCTGTGCGGCTTTCGAAGAGAAGCCACACTGTGGGGCATTCGGCGAGCCTTTCATGTAAAGCAGAATGGTGTTGTTGGCAATCTGCTCTTTAATCGTTTCGATGATATCCATGGAGCACCTCGGCTGAACTTTCCGACGCTGGGGTCGGCACGGTGGCGCATTGTAACGGAAACCCGAGCGCCATGCTCGGTCTCCCCGACAGACATGCCTACGCGGCTGCCACGGTGACTGGCACGCCATTGAGCGCTGCGTTGCCCGATAACTCGTCGAGCTGGCGCTCATCGGTCAGGTCATTGGCACTCGATCCGGGCTGGCCGCTGGCAATGGTCATCCGTACGCCCGGGCGCGCATGCCCCCAACCGTGGGGCAGGCTGACCACGCCGCGCATCATGTCCAGGCTGGCCAGCACTTCTACTTCAATTACCCCGACCCGTGAGGTCACCCGCACCCGTTGGCCGTCGGCAAGGCTACGGCTGAGCAAATCCTCTGGGTGCATCAGCAACTGATGTCGGGGCTTGCCCTTCACCAGCCGATGGAAATTGTGCATCCACGAATTATTGCTGCGCACGTGGCGCCGGCCAATCATCAGCAACTCATCGGCGGCCGGTGCTTGCAGTTCGGCGAAACGCGCCAGGTCGGCGAGAATTTCCGGCGGCGCGGCCTGGACACGCTGGTTAGGGGTTTTCAGGCGAGATGCCAGGTTCGCCGTGAGCGGCCCCAAATCGATCCCGTGCGGATGTTCGGCCAGGGTCGCCAGGGACAATCCGTATTCCGACCCATCGCCGTAGACGCCGCCACGCAACCCGCGCTCAATCATTTGCGCCGGGGCGATGGTCGGTTTCAGCTCCTTGCCGGTGCGCGCAGCAAAGGCTTGGGCCAGGCCGACGAAAATCTCCCAGTCGTGCAGCGCACCGTCGGGCTTGGCCAGGATCGCGCGGTTGAAACGGCTGACGTTGCGCACCGCGAACATGTTGAAGGTGGTGTCGTAGTGATCGTTTTCCAGCGCCGAGGTCGACGGCAGAATCAGGTCAGCGTAACGCGTGGTTTCGTTGATATAGAGGTCGACGCTGAGCATGAACTCAAGGCCATCGAGCGCCTGCTCCAGTTGCCGGCCGTTGGGCGTCGACAGCACCGGGTTGCCCGCCACGGTGATCAGCGCGCGCACTTGGCCATCGCCCTCGGTGAGCATTTCTTCGGCCAGCGCCGACACCGGGAACTCGCCGCCGTATTCCGGCCGCCCCGACACCCGACTCTGCCACAGGTTGAAATGCCCGCCAGAGGTGGTCGCCACCAGGTCCACCGCCGGAGTCGTACACACCGCGCCGCCGATCCGATCAAGGTTGCCGGTCACCAGGTTGATCAACTGCACCACCCAGTGACACAACGTACCGAACGCCTGGGTCGACACTCCCATGCGCCCGTAACACACCGCCGTCGGTGCTGCGGCAAAGTCGCGGGCCAACTGGCGGATTTGCTCCGCCGGCACTGCGCACAAGGGGCTCATGGCCTCGGCACTGAAGCTCGCCACGGCCTGGCGCACTTCGTCCAGGCCATCCACCGGCAAATGGCTGTCGCGGGTCAGGCCTTCGGCGAACAGCGTATGCAGCACGCCAAACAACAGTGCCGCGTCGCCGCCGGGCCGTACAAAAATATGCTGGTCGGCGATCGCTGCGGTTTCGCTGCGGCGCGGGTCGACCACCACCACTTTACCGCCACGGGCCTGGATGGCTTTCAGGCGTTTCTCGACATCCGGCACAGTCATGATGCTGCCGTTCGACGCCAGCGGATTGCCGCCGAGGATCAGCATGAAATCGGTGTGGTCGATGTCCGGGATCGGCAGCAACAGACCATGGCCGTACATCAGATAGCTGGTGAGGTGATGCGGCAGTTGGTCTACCGAAGTCGCGGAGAAACGATTACGGGTTTTCAACAGGCCGAGAAAGTAATTGCTGTGGGTCATCAGCCCGTAGTTGTGCACGCTGGGATTGCCCTGGTACACCGCGACGGCGTTCTGCCCGTGGCGTTCCTGAATCGCCGCCAGGCGCTCGGCCACCAAGGTAAATGCTTCATCCCAAGCGATCGGCTGCCACTCGCTGCCGATACGCAACATCGGCTGGCGCAGGCGATCCGGGTCATTCTGAATGTCTTGTAGAGCCACTGCCTTGGGGCAGATGTGCCCCCGGCTGAAGCTGTCCTGATGGTCGCCCTTGATCGAAGTGATCTGTACGCCGGCGCCTTCGGTGGCTTCGGTTTCGATGGTCAGGCCGCAAATGGCCTCGCACAGGTGGCATGCACGGCGGTGAAGAGTCTTGGTCATGGCCAGTCTCTGTTTTATTCGTGGCGGACAATCACGGCCGCGGGAACAAAACTATGGCGCCACACCCGGCGTCACGCCAGCGACGTTCGTCTTGTGAATCGGGGGGCATCAGGCCAGCCGATGGCTCGCCGTCAGGGATGCGGTAAGCCTGGTGGCGCCTGCAACTGGATTTCCTGGACGGTCTCGATCTGCTCATGGGCGACATGCACACCCGTGAGCTCACCGATCAGCCGCCAATGCTCGTCGAGGCCGGCGCTGATGGTCGCCATGCGATCGATCATCCGCCGCCCGGCGGCTTTGGTCACTTCGTCATTGCTGCGCAACAATTCAAAGGACATCGAGGTCATTGAAGCAGTGAGGTGGGTCAGTGAGCGGGCCGTGAGGCCAAGTAATTCCATTAATTGCTGTTCTTTCGATTCCATCGGGAGGCTTCCTGCGTCGCTCGTGTTTTATTTATAACCCAGCGGTTTGCATTAGCAAATGTTTCAGACCAGACACCTTCGCGCCGAGTTGCATTGCGCGACCCGCGAAAAATCGATCAGTACCGCAGCGCTCGCGTTGCGGCCGATTGCCAAGCCTGTCGGGGCCAGTGTACAAAGACCGGGCTGCTGTCTGGAAACCGGCTTCAAAAGCGCTACTGCCCATCCCCCGTAGCCCCTCTGAAATCCCCGAAAAACCGTAGCCCTATTGGTAAGACGCGACATTTAATTATAAGATCGCGCCTTCCCCTATTTCGTCGCCCCGTGCGGCTTACGCCGCAGGTCTCGCCCGTTGTTCCGTTAAACAAGGCTTTGAGCATCTGCGGTTTGTAGCAAAAAGGTAGTCAATGATGAGCGCAAGGCACTTTCTCTCCCTGATGGATTGCACGCCCCAAGAGCTGGTCAGCGTCATCCGTCGAGGCATTGAGCTCAAAGACCTGCGTAACCGCGGCGTACTGTTCGAGCCCCTGAAAAATCGCGTGCTGGGCATGATTTTCGAAAAGTCCTCGACCCGCACTCGCCTGTCCTTCGAGGCCGGCATGATCCAGCTCGGTGGCCAGGCGATCTTCCTCTCGCCCCGCGACACCCAACTGGGCCGTGGCGAGCCGATCGGCGACTGCGCGATTGTCATGTCGCGCATGCTCGACGCGGTGATGATCCGTACCTTTGCCCACAGCACGCTGACTGAGTTCGCCGCCAATTCCCGGGTACCGGTGATCAACGGCTTGTCCGATGATTTGCACCCGTGCCAGTTGCTGGCCGACATGCAAACCTTCCTCGAGCACCGTGGTTCGATCCAGGGCAAGACCGTGGCCTGGATCGGCGACGGCAACAACATGTGCAACAGTTATATAGAAGCGGCAATCCAGTTCGACTTCCAGTTACGCATCGCCTGCCCCGAGGGCTACGAGCCCAACCCGGAATTCCTGGCCAAGGCCGGTGATCGCGTGACCCTCGTCCGCGACCCTGCGCTCGCCGTCAGCGGTGCGCACTTGGTGAGCACCGACGTCTGGACCTCCATGGGCCAGGAAGACGAAACCGCCAAGCGCCTGGCGCTGTTTGCCCCGTACCAGGTCACCCGCGCCCTGCTCGACCAGGCCGATGCCGAGGTGCTGTTCATGCATTGCCTGCCGGCGCACCGTGGCGAGGAAATCAGCCTCGACTTGCTCGATGACCCACGCTCCGTGGCTTGGGATCAAGCGGAAAACCGTCTTCACGCACAAAAGGCCCTGCTCGAGTTTCTGGTCGAGCCGGCGTACCGCCCGGAATGACTCAGCCTCTATTGCTCAACCTGCGCAACCTCGCTTGCGGCTACCAGGACCAACGCGTGGTGCAGAATCTCAATCTGCACCTGAACGCTGGCGATATCGGCTGCCTGCTGGGCTCATCAGGATGCGGCAAGACCACCACCTTGCGCGCCATCGCCGGTTTCGAGCCGGTGCACGAAGGCGAGATCCAGCTCGGCGGCGAAACCATTTCCAGCGCCGGTTTCACCCTGGCGCCGGAGAAACGCCGGATCGGCATGGTGTTCCAGGACTACGCGCTGTTCCCGCATCTGAGCGTCGCGGAAAACATCGGTTTTGGCATTCGCAAGCATCCGCAGAAAGATCGCGTCACCGAAGAATTGCTGGAGCTGGTCAACCTGACCAACCTCGGCAAGCGCTTTCCCCATGAGCTGTCCGGCGGCCAGCAACAGCGCGTGGCCCTCGCCCGCGCACTGGCGCCGGAACCGCAACTGCTGCTGCTGGATGAACCGTTCTCCAACCTTGACGGCGAACTGCGGCGCAAGCTCAGCCATGAAGTGCGTGACATCCTCAAGGCCCGCGGCACCAGTGCGATCCTGGTGACCCACGACCAGGAAGAAGCCTTTGCCGTCAGCGATCATGTCGGCGTCTTCAAAGAGGGTCGCCTGGAGCAATGGGATACGCCCTACAACCTCTATCACGAACCGCTGACGCCCTTTGTCGCCAGCTTCATCGGCCAGGGTTATTTCATTCGTGGGCAGTTGCAGAGCCCGGAATCGGTACAGACCGAACTCGGCATCTTGCGCGGTAACCGGGCCTACACCTGGCCAATCGGAGGCGCGGTGGATGTACTGCTGCGGCCCGACGATATCGTCCACGCGCCAGACAGCGATTTGAAAGCGCGGATCGTCGGCAAGACCTTCCTCGGCGCGTCTACCCTATACCGTCTGCAGTTGCCGACCGGCGCCCAGCTGGAATCAATTTTCCCCAGCCATGCCGATCATCAGGTGGGAGCAGAGGTAGGAATTCGCGTGGCAGCGGAGCACCTGGTGTTGTTCCAGGCCTCCGGCAGCACAGCGGCGCATCTGCCTGTGGTGGAAAACGGCGTTCGCCGTTACAGCACCGCTAGCTGACAGCACCGAATAAACCTGTGGGAGCGAGCCTGCTCGCGAAGAAGTTATGCCAGTCGCCAACGCTGTTGACTGATACACGCTCTTCGCGAGCGGGCTCGCTCCCACACTGTTTTCGCAGGGCTCAAGCCCGCCCAATATCTGCAAACTGCGCCTGGGTGTGCTCAGCCAACACGGCTGCCGCCAGTTCAACCTCAAGGCCCCGACGCCCGGCGCTGACGAAAATCGTCTCGAAGCCCTGCGCGGACGTATCGATAAACGTGCGCAAGCGCTTTTTCTGGCCCAACGGGCTGATCCCGCCCAGCAAGTACCCGGTGGCACGCTGCGCGGCCGCGGGGTCGGCCATCTCGACCTTCTTGACCCCGGCCGCGTGTGCCAGCCCCTTCAGATCAAGACTTCCGACCACTGGCACCACGGCCACCAGCAACTCGCCTTTCTCGCTGGCGGCGAGCAAGGTCTTGAACACCCGTGTCGGGTCGAGGTTGAGTTTTTCCGCGGCTTCCAGCCCATAGGACGCGGCTTTCGGATCATGCTCGTAACTGTGCACACGGTGGGTGGCGCGGACTTTTTTCAACAGGTCCAATGCGGGGGTCATGGCGGCTCCAGGCCTGGTAGTGACACAAACGGATGGCGCGATTCTAGGGGATGGCGCGGCAAAAGGCTCCTGGGGCAAACTGCCGGTTTGGGCCTGACGCGACGCACCGGTGTGGATTAAACGCTTGTAACCGCACCGATGTTCACTTTCGACCTTTGACAGCACCGTTCCTTGTCTATATTTTTTCGAATCTGAATACAAATGAAAACAGGGCCCACCCGATTTCGTCCAAGGCAATCGACATGACCGATCTTCAGAATAAGAACTACATCATTGCCCTCGATCAGGGTACGACCAGCTCCCGCGCGATCATCTTCGACCGCGACGCCAATGTGGTCTGCACCGCCCAGCGCGAATTTGCCCAGCACTACCCGCAAGCCGGCTGGGTCGAGCATGACCCGATGGAAATCTTTGCCACCCAAAGCGCAGTGATGGTTGAAGCCCTGGCCCAGGCCGGCTTGCATCACGATCAGGTGGCGGCCATCGGCATCACCAACCAGCGTGAAACCACCGTAGTCTGGGACAAAAACACCGGCCGGCCGATCTATAACGCCGTGGTCTGGCAGTGCCGGCGCAGCACCGAGATCTGCCAGCAACTCAAGCGCGATGGCCACGAACACTACATCAGCGAAACCACGGGTCTGGTCACCGACCCGTATTTCTCCGGCACCAAGCTCAAGTGGATTCTCGACCACGTCGAAGGCAGCCGTGAGCGCGCACGCAATGGCGAACTGCTGTTTGGCACCGTCGACAGTTGGCTGATCTGGAAATTTACCGGTGGCAAGGTCCACGTCACCGACTACACCAACGCGTCGCGCACCATGCTGTTCAATATCCATACGTTGGAGTGGGACGCGAAGATGCTCGAGCTGCTCGACATCCCCCGCGAAATGTTGCCAGAAGTTAAAGCGTCGTCGGAAATCTACGGCCGGACCAAAAGCGGCATCGCCATTGGTGGCATCGCCGGTGACCAGCAGGCTGCGCTGTTCGGCCAGATGTGTGTCGAGGCGGGCCAGGCGAAAAATACCTACGGCACCGGCTGCTTCCTGCTGATGAACACCGGCAAAAAAGCCGTGAAATCCCGGCACGGCATGCTCACTACCATCGCCTGCGGGCCGCGCGGTGAAGTGGCGTACGCGCTGGAGGGCGCCGTGTTCAACGGTGGTTCGACAGTGCAATGGCTGCGTGACGAACTGAAGATCATCAACGATGCCCACGACACTGAATACTTCGCCGGCAAGGTCAAGGACAGTAACGGCGTGTACCTGGTGCCGGCGTTCACAGGGCTCGGCGCGCCGTACTGGGATCCCTACGCCCGTGGCGCGCTGTTCGGCCTGACCCGTGGCGTACGCGTCGACCACATCATCCGTGCCGCGCTGGAGTCGATCGCCTACCAGACCCGCGACGTGCTCGACGCCATGCAGCAGGATTCCGGCGAGCGCCTCAAGGCATTGCGTGTCGATGGCGGCGCGGTGGCCAACAATTTCCTGATGCAGTTCCAGGCCGACATCC
Organism: Pseudomonas rhizozeae; assembly: GCF_031583775.1. NCBI lineage: Bacteria > Pseudomonadati > Pseudomonadota > Gammaproteobacteria > Pseudomonadales > Pseudomonadaceae > Pseudomonas > Pseudomonas rhizozeae. The sequence continues at coordinate 122,992 of NZ_JAVLSB010000069.1, read as the reverse complement.
TCGGCACCCAGGTCGAACGCCCGAAAATGCGCGAGACTACCGCCCTCGGTGCCGCTTACCTCGCGGGCCTGGCGTGTGGCTTCTGGGGCAGCCTGGAAGAGCTGCGTGGCAAGGCAATGATCGAGCGGGAATTCGCGCCGACCCTGGACGAAGCCGCCAAGGAAAAACTCTACGCTGGCTGGAAAAAAGCCGTCAGCCGCACCCGCGACTGGGAACCCCACGAAGACGCGGAATAACCCGCGCCTCACGCCGGAAAAAGGTTGTAACTGGTCGGGAACAGATTCGTACGGCATCATGGGCAAATTTTGTACGGCAGCCCAAAGGACGCCCCATGAATCTGCCTCCCCGTCAGCAGCAAATCCTCGAGCTGGTCCGCGAACGCGGCTATGTCAGCATCGAGGAGATGGCTCAGCTGTTCGTTGTGACACCCCAGACCATTCGCCGCGATATCAATCAGCTTGCAGAAGTGAATCTGCTGCGCCGCTATCACGGCGGTGCGGCATACGATTCAAGCGTGGAAAACACCGCATACGCGATGCGTGCCGACCAGATGCGCGATGAAAAGCAGCGGATCGGCGAGGCCATCGCCAAGCAGATTCCCGACCACGCCTCGCTGTTCATCAATATCGGCACCACCACCGAATCCATCGCCCGCGCGCTGCTCAACCACAATCACCTGAAGATCATCACCAACAACCTGCACGTCGCCTCGATGCTCAGCGCCAAAGACGATTTTGACGTGCTGCTGACCGGCGGCAATGTCCGTCGCGATGGCGGCGTGGTGGGTCAGGCGAGTGTCGATTTCATCAATCAGTTCAAGGTCGACTACGCGCTGGTGGGCATCAGCGGGATTGACGAAGACGGCAGCCTGCTCGATTTCGATTATCAGGAAGTGCGGGTGTCGCAAGCGATCATCGCCAACGCCCGACAAGTGATCCTCGCCGCCGACTCCAGCAAATTCGGGCGCAACGCCATGATTCGCCTAGGCCCTATCAGCCTCGTCGATTGCCTGGTCACCGATCAGCAACCGGTCCCGGCCCTGGCCCAACTGCTTGCACTGAACAAAATCCGCCTCGAAGTCGTGTAAAAGCAAGCCCCCTGTGGCGAGGGCGCTTGCTTGTGGCGAGGAAGCTTGCTCCCGCTGGGCTGCGAAGCAGCCCCCTGCACCTCCCACCTAAAATGTTCGAATATTTTCCTTTCCCGCCCTTTCGATGAGTATTTTCAATCGAATGCGACTGGCTGCGCCCGACTTAATAGGCTACTATTTTCGCAAATGAACATTTATGTTCGAAATCAATACCGAAAATGAACGCCCGAGGCCTGCCAATGCCCCCTTCCAGCCAGACTCCACCGCTTGCCGAGATCTACGATGTCGCCGTTATCGGTGGCGGAATCAATGGTGTGGGCATCGCCGCAGACGCCGCCGGGCGTGGTTTATCGGTGTTCCTTTGCGAAAAGGACGACCTCGCCAGCCACACGTCTTCGGCTAGCAGCAAATTGATCCATGGCGGCCTGCGCTACCTGGAACATTACGAATTTCGCTTGGTGCGCGAGGCCCTGGCCGAACGTGAAGTGCTACTCAAAAAAGCACCGCACATCGTCAAGCAAATGCGGTTCGTGTTGCCCCATCGCCCGCACTTGCGCCCAGCCTGGATGATCCGCGCCGGTCTGTTTCTCTACGACAACCTCGGCAAGCGTGAACAACTGCAGGGTTCGAAAAGCCTCAAGTTCGGCGCCGACAGCGCGCTCAAAAGTGAGATCACCAAAGGCTTCGAATACTCCGATTGCTGGGTTGACGACGCCCGTCTGGTAGTACTGAATGCCATGGCCGCCCGGGAAAAAGGCGCGCACATTCATACGCAAACCCGTTGCGTCAGCGCACGCCGTACCCAGGGCTTGTGGCACTTGCACCTGGAACGCGCCGACGGCAGCCTGTTTTCGATTCGCGCCAGGGCGCTGGTCAACGCGGCCGGTCCGTGGGTCGCCAAGTTCATCCGTGATGACTTGAAAATGGAATCGCCCTACGGCATTCGCCTGATCCAGGGCAGTCACCTGATCGTGCCGAAGCTGTACGAAGGCGAACACGCGCACATCCTGCAAAACGAGGATCAGCGCATCGTTTTCACCATTCCGTACCTCAATCATTTCACCCTGATTGGGACCACCGACCGCGAATACACTGGCGATCCGGCGAAAGTCGCGATCACCGAAGGCGAAACCGATTACTTGCTCAAAGTGGTCAACGAACACTTCAAGAAACAGCTCAGCCGTGAAGACATCCTGCACAGCTACTCCGGCGTGCGGCCGTTGTGCAACGACGAATCTGACAACCCGTCAGCAGTGACTCGCGACTACACCTTGGCATTGTCCGGCGGCGCTAAAGAAGCACCGCTGCTGTCGGTGTTCGGCGGCAAGCTGACCACTTACCGCAAGCTTGCCGAGTCAGCCCTGGCGCAGTTGGCCCCGTACTTCCCGCACATCAAGCCAAGCTGGACCGCCACGGCCACTCTGCCCGGCGGCGAGGACATGACCACGCCACAAGCCCTGTGCGCGCTGATCCGCGACAAGTACGACTGGGTGCCCAACGAAATCGCCTGCCGCTGGGCCACCACCTACGGCAGCCGCACCTGGCGCATGCTCGAAGGCGTGCAGAACCTCGGCGACCTCGGCGAACACCTGGGTGGCGGCCTTTACACTCGGGAAGTCGATTATTTGTGCAGCGAAGAATGGGCCATCAGCGCTCAGGACATCCTCTGGCGCCGCAGCAAATTGGGGCTGTTTACCACTCCGGTGGAACAGGAACGCTTGCAGCACTACCTGGCCACAGTGCAACTGAATCGCAGCAAAATTGAAGCGGCTTGATTGACTTGACCTGAATGAACGAAAGCCTCTGAATCCGACGATTCAGAGGCTTTTTGCGTTCTGCGCCGACCTTCGCCCATGTGGGAGCGAGCCCGCTCGCGAAGACATACTTTCATTCAAAGCCAAGGTGGCAGGTCGCTGCGTTCGCGAGCAGGCTCGCTCCTACATCATTTTGGGCCCGGCCCACAATCATTCGGTTTTCCGAACGCCATCCCGTCGCCCATTCGGATAACCGGATAGTGGCAACCTCAGCGACCGCAAGAAAAATAATAAATGTCCTTGTAGATCAATAAGATGATCTGCCAACCCTGGCCTGGCACGACTCATGCTCTACACTTGCTCGACGAATGCCTGTTGCGCCAACACAACAGGAGCCGTCAGGCATTCGAAGCTCAAAGGGCCCGTGAACCGGCTCCATAAAAAAAACAATGTCGAGGAAAATTTGATGCGCATCGTTCCCCATCTCCTGGGCGCAGCCATTGCTGCCGCTCTGATCAGCACGCCAGTTTTCGCCGCCGAACTGACCGGCACCCTGAAAAAGATCAAAGAGTCCGGCACCATCACCCTCGGACATCGTGACGCCTCCATTCCGTTTTCCTACATCGCAGACGCTTCCGGCAAACCGGTCGGCTACTCTCACGACATCCAGCTGGCCATCGTCGAAGCGATCAAGAAAGACCTGGATCTGCCGAACCTGCAGGTCAAGTACAACCTGGTGACTTCGCAAACCCGTATCCCGCTGGTGCAGAACGGCACCGTGGACGTCGAGTGCGGCTCCACCACTAACAACGTCGAGCGTCAGCAACAGGTTGACTTCTCGGTCGGCATCTTCGAAATCGGTACGCGTCTGCTGTCCAAAAAGGACTCCAAGTACAAAGAATTTGAAGACCTCAAAGGCAAGAACGTCGTGACCACCGCCGGCACCACGTCCGAGCGCCTGCTCAAGTCGATGAACGCCGACAAGCAAATGGGCATGAACGTGATTTCCGCCAAGGACCACGGTGAATCCTTCCAGATGCTGGAATCGGGTCGCGCCGTAGCCTTCATGATGGACGATGCCCTGCTCGCCGGTGAAGCGGCCAAGGCCAAGAAGGCTGATGACTGGGCTGTGACCGGTACTCCGCAGTCCTACGAAATCTATGGCTGCATGATGCGCAAAGGCGACGAGCCATTCAAAAAGGCTGTGGATGACGCCATCAAGGCAACCTACGCATCGGGCGCGATCAACAAGATCTACGAAAAATGGTTCATGCAACCGATCCCGCCAAAAGGCCTGAACCTGAACTTCCCGATGAGCGACGAGCTCAAGGCCTTGATCGCCAATCCGACCGATAAAGCGGCTGACGACAAGAAATCCTGATTTCTGACTAACCTTATCCCCTGAGAGCGCTTCAGTCTTTCAGGGGATGGCCACTCCCTGCTGGTATTTTCTGGAAGCACTCGAACCGGTGGCTGTCGAGCCGATCGCGTGTGCCTGGCCCTCAAGGTCAGACGGGAACGGAGTTTCCCCAAGCGGGCACTTGTACATCGATTGATCTGAGGGGAGACCCTAATGAATTACAACTGGGACTGGAGTGTGTTCTTCAAGTCCACCGGTGTGGGCAGCGAGACCTATCTCGACTGGTACATCTCCGGTCTGGGCTGGACCATTGCCATCGCCATCGTGGCCTGGATCATCGCCCTGCTGCTGGGCTCGATCCTGGGCGTGATGCGCACCGTGCCGAATCGCCTCGTATCGGGTATCGCCACCTGCTATGTCGAACTGTTTCGCAACGTGCCGCTGCTGGTTCAGCTGTTCATCTGGTACTTCCTGGTGCCCGACCTGCTGCCGCAAGACATCCAGGACTGGTACAAACAGGATTTGAACCCGACTACCTCGGCCTACCTGAGCGTCGTCGTGTGCCTGGGTCTGTTTACCGCCGCCCGGGTCTGCGAACAGGTGCGCACCGGCATCCAGGCGCTGCCTCGCGGCCAGGAAGCCGCCGCCCGCGCGATGGGCTTCAAGCTGCCGCAGATCTACTGGAACGTGCTGCTGCCCCAGGCCTACCGGATCATCATTCCGCCGCTCACCTCGGAATTCCTCAACGTCTTCAAGAACTCCTCCGTGGCCTCGCTGATCGGCCTGATGGAGCTGCTCGCGCAGACCAAGCAGACCGCCGAGTTCTCCGCCAACCTGTTCGAAGCCTTCACCTTGGCGACGCTGATCTACTTCACCTTGAACATGAGCCTGATGCTGCTGATGCGCATGGTCGAGAAGAAAGTCGCGGTGCCGGGCCTGATCTCCGTGGGGGGTAAATAATGGAATTCGATTTCACTGGCATCGTCCCGGCCATTCCCGGCCTGTGGAACGGCATGCTGATGACCCTCAAGCTGATGGCCATGGGTGTCGTCGGCGGGATCATTCTCGGCACGATCCTGGCGCTGATGCGGCTGTCCCATAACAAAGTGCTGTCGAGCGTCGCCGGCGCCTACGTCAACTACTTCCGTTCGATCCCGTTGCTGCTGGTCATCACCTGGTTCTACCTGGCGGTGCCGTTCGTACTGCGCTGGATCACCGGTGAAGACACCCCGATCGGCGCATTCACCTCCTGCATCGTGGCCTTCATGATGTTCGAAGCGGCGTACTTCTGCGAAATCGTCCGGGCCGGCGTTCAGTCGATCCCCAAGGGCCAGATGGGCGCTGCCCAGGCGCTGGGCATGGAATACGGGCAGATGATGCGCCTGATCATTCTGCCGCAAGCGTTTCGCAAGATGACCCCGCTGCTGCTGCAGCAGAGCATCATCCTGTTTCAGGACACTTCGCTGGTTTACACCGTCGGCCTGGTGGACTTCCTCAACGCCTCGCGGGCCAGTGGCGACATCATCGGTCGCTCCAATGAGTTCCTGATCTTCGCGGGTATCGTGTACTTCACAATCAGCTTTGCCGCCTCGCTGCTGGTCAAGCGTCTGCAAAAAAGGTTTGCCGTATGATCTCTATCAAGAACATCAACAAGTGGTATGGCGACTTCCAGGTGCTGACTGATTGCAGCACCGAGGTCAAAAAAGGCGAAGTGATCGTGGTGTGCGGGCCGTCCGGCTCCGGCAAGTCGACCCTGATCAAGTGCGTCAACGCGCTGGAACCGTTCCAGAAAGGCGACGTGGTGGTCGATGGCACGTCCATCGCCGACCCGAAGACCAACCTGCCGAAACTGCGCTCGCGCGTCGGCATGGTGTTCCAGCATTTCGAACTGTTCCCGCACCTGACCATTACCGAAAACCTGACCATCGCGCAGATCAAGGTGTTGGGCCGCAGCAAGGAAGAAGCCACCAAGAAAGGGCTGCAGCTGCTGGAGCGGGTCGGGTTGTCCGCCCACGCCCACAAGCACCCCGGCCAACTTTCCGGTGGTCAGCAACAGCGCGTGGCGATTGCCCGTGCGCTGGCGATGGACCCGATCGTCATGTTGTTCGACGAACCGACCTCGGCCCTTGACCCGGAAATGGTCAACGAAGTGCTCGATGTGATGGTGCAGTTGGCCCACGAAGGCATGACCATGATGTGCGTGACCCACGAAATGGGCTTCGCCCGCAAAGTGGCCGACCGCGTGATTTTCATGGACCAGGGCAAAATCATCGAAGACTGCCCGAAAGAGGAATTCTTCGGCGACATCAGCGCCCGCTCCGAACGTGCGCAACACTTCCTTGAGAAGATTTTGCAGCACTAAGAGCTTCACACCGAACTCTGTGGCGAGGGAGCTTGCTCCCGCTTGGCTGCGAAGCAGTCACAAACCCGGCAAATGCGGTACGTCAGGCCATCGGCCTGTGCAGGTTTTGGGGTCGCTACGCGACCCGGCGGGAGCAAGCTCCCTCGTCACAGGTCCGCGTTCGACTGGAAGCCAGAGCAACGCTGTTGCCACGCTGGTTGACCCAAGGCATCTGTGATGAAATGCGACCCCACTCCTTATCGCGACGCGTCGCCATCACTCGCCGTGAAACCCCGTCTGATTCGCCACCTGTTTCTGCCGCCCCTGATCATCGCCCTGATGGTCGGCCTGGGTTACGTCGGCTTCTGGACCAGTGAACACTTCGGCATCCGCAGCCTCAGCGAAAACGGCGAACGCCAGTTGGAACTGCATGCGCGCGCGGTCGAGAGCGAAATCAGCAAGTACACCTACCTGCCCAGCCTGCTGGAACTGGAGTCCAGTGTTTCGCAGTTGCTGAGCGATCCGACGCCGGAACACCGGCAAACCGTCAACGATTACCTCGAAGGCCTGAACCGCCGCAGCCGCAGCCGTGCCATCTACGTGATGGACACCACGGGTCGGGTGCTGGCCACCAGCAACTGGCGCGATGTCGACAGTTACCTGGGCGAAGACCTGGCCTTCCGCGCCTATTTCCAGAGCGCCGTGCGCGGTCAGCCGGGGCGGTTCTACGGCATCGGCAGCACCAACGGCGAACCCGGTTACTACCTGGCCCACGGCCTCGAAGAACAGGGCAAGATCATCGGAGTCGCCGTGGTCAAAGTCCGTCTCGAAGCCATGGAAGAGCGCTGGCAACGGGCGCGCCTGGAAGCGTTTGTCAGCGACGAGAACGGCATCATCATTCTGTCCAGCGATCCGGCGCGGCGACTCAAAGCCGTGCGGCCGTTAAGCGATGACACCAAGGAAAAACTCGCCCGCAGCCTGCAGTACTACTGGTTCCCGCTCAACGAGTTGCAACCCCTGGCCCGAGAACACCTGGCCGACGGCGTGGAGAAACTGACCTTCCCGGCCAACGCCGAGCTGGAGTCGGACGAGGAGGACATCAGCTACCTGTCGCAAACCCGGCCATTGATCGACACGCCGTGGAATTTCACCCTGCTCACGCCATTGCAGGATTTGCGTCGCGAAGCCATCAACCAAGGGATTCTGGTAGCGGTGGCGTTTGCCTTGGTGGCCTTCCTGCTGATTGCCTGGAACGAGCGGCGCAAGGTCATCGCCACGCGCCTTGCCGCCCGGGAAGCCTTGCAGCAAGCCAACAACCAACTGGAGCGTCGGATTACCGAACGCACCAGCGACCTGCGCGCCAGCAACGACCGTTTGAAGGGGCAGATCCGCGAACGTCGGCAGGCCGAAGAGACCTTGCGCCACGCTCAGGATGAATTGGTCCAGGCCGGCAAACTCGCGGCCATCGGCCAAATGTCCACCAGCATTGCCCACGAACTGAACCAGCCGTTGGCGGCGCTGCGGACCTTGTCCGGCAACACCGTGCGCTTCCTCGAACGCGGCCAGCTGGACATCGCCAGCACCAATCTGAAAACCATCAACGAACTGATCGACCGCATGGGTCGCATCACCGCCAGCCTGCGCTCCTTCGCCCGGCGCGGCGACGACCACGGCCAGGCCAGCCTCGGCAAAGCCGTGGACGCGGCGCTGCAATTGCTCGGCAGCCGGGTCGAAAGCACCGATTTGCAACTGCACCGCGCCTTCAGCGACGTGCAATTGCAGATTGACCAGACGCGCCTGGAGCAGATTCTGGTCAATCTGATCGGCAACGCCCTCGACGCCATGCAGGCGCAACCGCTACCGGAGTTATGGCTGGAAGGCGAAAGCGCCGACGGTAAATATCGCCTGCGGGTGCGCGACAACGGCCATGGCATCGATGCCGAGGCGCGCAAGCATTTGTTCGAACCTTTCTTCACCACTAAACCCGGCGAACAGGGCCTGGGCCTCGGCCTGACCCTGTCGGCGAGCCTCGCGGCCGCCACTGGCGGCCAACTGGGCGTCGAGCATCCGGCCAATGGTGGTACCACTTTCGTCCTCAGTTTGCCGTTGGCAAGCGCTCCACCCGCCGAGCCCGTATGAACCACGACCTGAGTGTGCTGATTGTCGAAGACGACCCCCATGTGCTACTGGGCTGCCAGCAGGCACTGACCCTGGAAGACATTCCCTGCATCGGCGTCGGCAGTGCCGAGGAAGCGCTGGCACAGGTCGGCGACGACTTTGCCGGCATCGTCATCAGCGATATTCGCCTGCCGGGTATCGATGGCCTGGAACTGCTGACGCGACTCAAGGCCCGCGACCGCAGCCTGCCGGTGGTGCTGATCACCGGCCATGGCGACATTTCCATGGCCGTGGGCGCGATGCAGAAAGGTGCCTACGACTTCATGGAGAAACCCTTCTCGCCGGAGCGGCTGGTGGACGTCGCCCGCCGCGCCCTCGAACAGCGCAGCCTGGCGCGGGAAGTGTCATCGCTGCGCCGGCAACTGGCCGAGCGCGATTCCCTCGAAGGGCGGATCATCGGCCGCTCGCCGGCCATGCAAAACCTGCGGGAATTGATCGCCAACGTCGCCGACACCTCGGCCAACGTGCTGATCGAAGGTGAAACCGGTACCGGCAAGGAATTGGTCGCGCGCTGCCTGCATGACTTCAGCCGCCGCCACAGCAAGCAGTTCGTCGCGCTGAACTGCGGCGGTTTGCCGGAGAACCTCTTCGAGAGCGAAATCTTCGGCCACGAAGCCAACGCCTTCACCGGCGCTGGCAAGCGGCGGATCGGCAAGATCGAACACGCCGATGGCGGCACGTTGTTCCTCGATGAAGTGGAAAGCATGCCACTGCCTTTACAGATCAAATTGCTGCGAGTCCTGCAGGAGCGCACCCTCGAACGCCTCGGTTCGAACCAGAGCGTGGCGGTGGATTGCCGGGTGATCGCCGCGACCAAATCCGACCTCGACGAATCGAGCAAGGCCGGGGAATTCCGCAGCGACCTGTATTACCGGCTCAATGTGGTAACCCTGGAACTTCCGCCGCTGCGCGAACGCCGCGAAGACATCCTGCAATTGTTCGAACACTTCCTGCAGCAGTCATCGCTGCGCTTCGACCGCACCGCGCCAGAGCTGGACAACCAGACCCTGTCGAACCTGATGAGCCACGACTGGCCGGGCAATGTCCGGGAACTGCGCAACGTCGCCGAACGCTTTGCCCTCGGCTTGCCGGCCTTCAAGAAACCCGGCGCCGCCGGCAGCCCCCAGGGCCTGGCGTTCGCCGAAGCGGTGGAAGCCTTTGAGCGCAACTTGCTCAGCGAAGCCTTGCAACGCAGCGGCGGCAACCTGACCCAGGCCAGCCAGGAATTGGGCATGGCCAAGACCACGCTGTTCGACAAAGTCAAAAAATACGGGCTCAGCCACTGATGGATTTGCTAATCAAAGCCGCACTTGGCGCCGCCGTGGTGGTGATCCTCGCCGCCCTGGCCAAGACCAAAAACTATTACATCGCCGGCCTGGTGCCGCTGTTTCCGACCTTTGCGCTGATTGCCCATTACATCGTCGGCAAGGGCCGCTCGCTGGATGATCTGAAGACCACCATCGTGTTCGGCATGTGGTCGATCATTCCGTACTTCGTTTACCTGGCGACGCTGTACGTGATGGTCGACCGGATGCGGCTGGAAGCGTCGCTGGCCGTTGCCGCGGTTGCCTGGTTGATCGCCGCGACGATGTTGGTCAGCGTGTGGGTGCGCTTGCACGCTTGACCACATTGCCGATGCTGGGGGGGGAGCGCCTTACGGCGCATAGACTTTCTGCAACTGCGCTTGGGTCAGCGCGTTTTCGAACGGCACCGGCACTGATTTCACCGCGCCATAGAGGTTGCGGTAACGCCAATAATTGCCGTTGTTGGCCAGCTGATAACCGCGCTCGACCACGCGCTGACCATCCAGCACATAACGCAAAGTTTCCTGGGCGGCTTCGGGCGGCGCCGGTTGCATCAGGTCAGTGGCCAGTACTCGCATGGATTCGTCGATGCAGTCGTCGAGCACAGCGGTGACCTTGGCCAGTTCCAGACTGCCGTCGTCAATGCACTGGTTGCCGCAACGCCGGATCGGCTGGCTGACCACTTCGATGCGCATGCGATACAACGCCGACCCAGCGATGTCCTGAACCTGCACCTGATTGATCAACACGAAACTGCCGCGGTCCGGGGTCAGCATCAACTTGGGTTCGATCACCAGGCGTGCGGTGACCTGCCCTTGCCCTTGCTTGAGTCCGGCGGCCTGGGACGCCTGTTGATAACGTTGCTGCAAGCGTTCCTGCAACGGCACGCCGGCGAGCAGGTCGGCCATTGGCCGCGCATCGTTGAGCGCGGTTTTTTCCGCCTCCCGCTGCAGCGTGCCGCTACCCATTTGCGTGTTGATCAGGCTGGCGACCAGCAAACCCGCCAGACCCGCCGTGTTGCCGGAACTGGCCACCAGGTTATGGCTCGATGAAGCGGCCTTCTGCGCCGCCTCAGCGTTAATCACCGTGCTGGCACCGACGAACGCCTGCGGCAACTGCATGTCGACCTTCAGCCCGTGGGCCTCGACGTACGAGGCAGCACTCTGGGACTTGAAACCGGCTTCGGGCGCCGTTTTTTGCGCACAACCGGGCAGCATCGACAGCGCCAACGCGCCGGCCATCATCAGCGGACGTTTCATTGTTCGAACGGCGTGATCATTTGCTGACGGCTGTTATCCATGGCCTGGTAAAAGGCGTTGGACAGGTTGGTGTAGGTCGGCTCATCCCACTCGCCCTGGGCGGCTTGCACGGCGGCAAAGGGTTTGAACCACAGCAGTTTGTTGTCGGCCAGATCCACCACCATGCCCTGCCCGCTCACCTGCGCCATCGGCACGCTGGTGGGCACGACGCTGTAGTAGCTGCGGGTGGCGCCGGTGGCAAACACGTTGACCAGCAACAGTCGGTCGACGCCGTAAGTGGCCTTGATCGGTGTCAGGTCGCGGACGGTGTAGCCTTCGCGGAAACTGTTTTCCTTGTAGACCTTCAGGTCCACCGGCTCGTTGATGCGCTTGGCCTTGTAGCCCTTGGCCTGGAGCTTGGCGACGATGACGTCCGGCAAGGTGTCGAGGTCGCGCACTTGCCATTTTTCGACGTTGTCACTGAGTTTGCTGTTAACGCCCTTGTTGATGGCGTAATCGAGAATGCCCTGATTGCCGGTCAGCGCCAGCACCGGTGCTGGCACCACGGTAATGGCCACACCGATGGTCGGTTCTTTGGCATCCCAGAATTGCTTGTCCAGCGGCACGGGAGGTTGAACGTGGGCGCAGCCGGTGAGGGTCAGACAGGCGAGCAGCGTCAGCGCCGCCCAGGTGCGAAAAACATAAAAAGCCATGGAATCAAGTCCCTATGATTGAAAAACGTTGCTGCCTGTATCGGCAGCAATTTCCAAAACAATAGTGGCACATTGATATATTTCATTTCAACTACAGCGGGACTCAGCTAACCGTGCCGCCCTTCGCTTCGCTCATGATCTGCCGAATGGCGCCAACGAAAGTATCGACTGGCTGCCCGCCGGTCACCGCGTATTGGCCGTTGAACACCACCGTCGGCACCGAACTGACGCCCCGCGCCAACCATTGTTGTTCTTCTTCGCGCACCTCATTGGCAAACTCATCCGATGCCAGAATTGCTTCGGCGCGTTGCCGATCGAGCCCGACGCTGGCGGTGATGTCGGCCAATTGCTGGTGATCGGACGGATTGCCGCCCTCGCTGAAATACGCCTTGAACAGCGCTTCCTTGAGCTTGAACTGCACCCCTTCCAGCCCGGCCCAGTACAGCAAACGATGGGCGTCGAAGGTGTTGTAAATGCGGCTGTTGCCATCGGTACGGAACGCGAAGCCGACCTCGGCGCCACGGGCGCGGATCATCTCGCGGTTTTGCTGCGATTGCTCCGGCGTCGAGCCGTATTTCTCGGTGATGTGTTCGGTGATGTTCTGCCCGTCCGGGCCCATTTTCGGGTTCAGTTCGAACGGCTGGAAACGGATCTCGGCCTGCACTTCATTGCCGAGGATTTCCAGGGCCTGGGTCAGGCCATATAAACCGACGACGCACCAGGGGCAGGAGACGTCGCTGACAAAATCGATTTTCAGGGGAGCACTCATCAAACACCTCACAGGCTAACTGCATGCCGCAAAGGCTGAACGATACACCTGAAATTCCCACGGGTGACCACCGAGAATGTAGGGTTTTGCCTGACGCTTTACAGCAGTTTCCCGCCGGCCATCGGTTCAACCCGGGCCCAATGCGACGTGTCTTCGCGATGCGCTTGCAGGTATGGCAACACGGCAGCCAGTAACGGGTCTTTGAAGGCTTCCTGGAAGCGGTGCGCCAATCCGGGGATCAGACGCAATTGGCTGCCCTGGATGTGCGCCGCCAAGTGCACGCCGTGCATCACCGGCAACAGCGGATCGGCGGTGCCGTGCACCACCAGAGTCGGCACCCGGAGCTGGTTGAGCAGCGCCACCCGGCTCCGTTCGGCGAGGATCGCCATGATCTGCCGCTTTACGCCTTCCGGGTTGAAGGCGCGGTCGTAGGACAGCGCCGCTTGGTGCAGCAAGGCCTGGCGATCATCGGTAACGCTCGGGCTGCCGAGTGCCGCCAACAGGTCGGCCTGTTGCTCCAAGGCGATTTGACGATTCGGCGCGCCCCGTCGCGACAGCAATTGCACCAGTGCCGCGCTCGGCGCCGGCAACCCTTCGGCGCCGGAGCTGGTCATGATCAGCGTCAGGCTTTCCACCCGTTGCGGCGCCATTGCTGCCAAGTGCTGGGCGATCATGCCACCCATGCTTGCGCCCAACACATGGAATTGCTCGACGTGCAGTGCATCCATCAGCCCCAACGCGTCGTCGGCCATGTCGGTCAGGCTGTACGGTGCGGCCACGGGCAAACCGAGTTTGTAGCGCAGCACTTCGAAGGTCAGGTTGGCGCTAGCCGGCGCCTGGCGCCAGGTGGACAATCCGACGTCGCGGTTATCGTAGCGAATCACCCGGAAACCCTGCTGACACAGCGCGACCACCACCTCGTCCGGCCAGTGGATCAGTTGCCCGCCCAGGCCCATCACCAGCAACAGCGCCGGATCGGAAGCACGGCCGATGCTCTGGTAGGCCAGGCTGACCTGTTCCAGATCGACTCGCTCAGTCGGGACATTGATATCGCAACGAGACGCCGCAAAAGACGGCAGGCCGAACAGCATCGCGGCCAGGAAAAACAATACGCGCATGAAAAACACCGAAACGCAGAACCCCAGTAGAGCGCGAGTCTGATGAAGTTTGTTCAAGCGCGCTGCCACAGTTACGTGACAGTTTGATGAAGTTTGCCGAGTGGTCGATTGCACCGAAAAGATTGCCCCGCACGCCCAGGTCGACATCCCGACCAACATGAGCCAAACTCACCGTATTATTTTTTATCACAAGTTTTACTCACGGAGCCATCCGGTGCTTGAAATCCGTCACCTAAAAACCCTGCACGCCTTGCGCGAAGCCGACAGCCTGGTGGACGCCGCCGACCGCCTGCACCTGACCCAGTCGGCGCTGTCCCACCAGTTCAAAGAACTGGAGGAGCGCATGGGCATGCCGTTATTCGTGCGCAAAACCAAACCAGTGCGCTTCACCAGCGCCGGGTTGCGCCTGTTGCAACTGGCTGACGCGACCTTGCCGCTGCTGCGCGGCGCCGAGCGTGATATCGCGCGCCTGGCCGGGGGCACTGCCGGGCGCCTGCACATGGCGATCGAGTGCCACAGTTGTTTTCAGTGGCTGATGCCGACCATCGACCAGTTCCGCGATGCCTGGCCGGAAGTCGAACTCGACCTGGCGTCGGGCTTCTCCTTCGCTCCGCTGCCGGCCCTGGCCCGGGGCGACCTGGACCTGGTGGTGACCTCCGATCCACAGGAAATCGCCGGCATCACTTATGTGCCGTTGTTCACCTACGAAGCCATGCTCGCGGTGGCCAACCAGCACAAACTGGCGGGCAAGGCGTACATCGTCCCCGAGGATCTGGTCAGCGAAACATTGATCACCTACCCGGTGGAGCGCGATCGCCTGGACATCTTCACCCGCTTCCTGGAACCCGCTGACATCGAACCGGCGCAAGTACGCACCTCGGAGCTGACGGTGATGATGATGCAACTGGTGGCCAGCGGACGTGGCGTCTGCGGCATGCCGCACTGGGCGCTGCATGAATACAGCTCACGGGGTTACGTGAAGGCCAAGCGGCTCGGCGAGAAAGGCCTGTTTGCCACGCTGTACGCCGCCATTCGCGCCGACATGCTCGATGCGCCGTACATGCGCGACTTCCTGCTGACGGCCAAGGACACGTCGTTCTCGACGCTGGATGGAGTGAGTGCGGTTCGCTAACCGCTTGAGCGACACATGTCACTGTGGCGAGGGAGCTTGCTCCCGCTGGACTGCGCAGCAGTCCCGATCAGGACATGTGCGGGTTCATCCATCGCGGCTGCCGGTTTGGGGCGGCTTCGCCACCCAGCGGGAGCAAGCTCCCTCGCCACAAAAGCCTGGCCGCCATCAGGTGGGAGCGAATTCCCTCTGCAGAAAAGCTCGGCGGCCAGACATCAGGGGGTGATCTCGCGCCACATATGGATTTTGTCGAAGTAGTCCTCGCCGACCCGTACCGCCATCGGTTCCAAGCCGAACTGCACGAAGCCGCAACGCTGATAGAGCTTGAACGCGGCGGCGTTGCCGGCGGTGACGGTCAACTGGATCAGGCGCAAGCCCGGTTGTTTGTGTGCGCGGCTCAGCGCCACCTGCACCAGTTCAAAGCCTACCCCTCGCTGGCGCACCTGCGCCGAGACGTACATGCCGAACAAGGTGCATTTGTGCCGGGCCTTTTCCCGTGGCTCGAACGCCAGACCGACAATCCCCGCCAGCCGCCCGTCTTCGAACGCCCCCAGCACCACGTCCAGTTGACTGGTCAGCCGCGCCTCCCACCAACTCAACGGCATCTTCGCCCGTTCCCGCACACTCGAAGTAAAGGCCTGCGGATGCAAGTCGTAGGCTTCCAGCATCAGCGCGCGATAGTCCAGGGCATGGCTGGCATCCAGTTGTTCGATCCACATGGCGGTCTCGGTCCTTGAGCGATCAGGCAGTGAGCGAGGCTCGATAAAACGGCAGGATCACGTCCCGTGTCAATGGCGCCAGGATCACATTGCCGTCCGTGGCGGGGTCGATCCAGATGACTTCTTCGATCTCGGCGGCGGGCGAAACGTCGACGTCGATGGTCAGCAAAAACAACTGCGCCTGTACGACATGTCCCGGTTCATTGGCGGCCGGCGCGCTGAACTCGCCGAGAAATTGCGCCTGTATGGGATCGATCGTCAGCCCCAACTCCTCGTTCAACTCACGCGCCAAGGCCTCGGCCGGTTGTTCGTGCGCATCGATCTTGCCACCCGGCTGCATGAACGCCTGCGTGCCACGTTTGCGCACCAGCAAGGTTCGACCGTCCGGACCGATCAACAGGGCGGCGGCGATGCGGATGAGGGCGGGAGAAGCGGTGGAATCGAGCATGACAAAAAAGGCCTTTGACTCAAAAGCGCGCAGGATTACACGGGCGCGCTTTTGAGCAAAGACCTTTGAGAAACCCCTGAACCGTCAGGTCGCTTCCTGGAAATCCATCTCCGGTGGCTGACGACGGAAGCCGCCGGTCAACACAGCGAGGTACACCACGCCGATCACCAGCCAGCTGAGGCCGAGGTAGATCGCCAGGTGATCGAGGCTGACCATCAACCACAGGTCCGCCACCAGGCCGATGAAGGGGAATAGCAGGAACAGCACCATTTCGCGCGGGCCTTTTTTCTCGCCGCCGATCCAGTAATGGAAGATCACCGAGAGGTTGACCAGGCTGAAGGCCAGGAAGGCGCCGAAGTTGATGAACGAGGTTGACGTGGTGACGTCGAGTTTCAGCGCCAGCAAGGCGACGACTGCGCACAGCAGGATGCTGTTGACCGGCGTGCCGAAGCGCGCGTGCAGGGTGCCGAAGAACGACTTGGGCAGTACACCGTCGCGACCCATGGCGAACAGCAGCCGCGAGCCACTGGCCTGGGCCGACAGGCCCGAGGCGAACTGGCCGACGATCAGGCCGATCAGGAAGATCGAGACGAACACGTCGCCGCCGATGTTGCGGGCAATTTCGTAAGCCGCCGAGTCGACGCTTTCAAACTGGAACGACGGATGGGCGATCTGCACGAAGTAAGAAACGCCGACGAAGATCAGCCCGCCGATCAAGGTGATCAGCATGATCGCTCGGGGGATGGTGCGCCGTGGGTCGCGAGTCTCTTCGGTCAGGGTGCTGACCGCGTCAAAACCGAGGAACGAATAACAGGCAATCGCTGCACCGCTCATGATCAGCGGCATTTGCATGTCGCCGTTGAAGAACGGTTTGAGGGTCCACAACGGTGTGCTGGCATCGCCGCCGACGTAATGCACGCACAGCGCGACGAAGGCGATCAGCACCAGAAATTGCACCAGCATCAGCAAGGCGTTGATGCCGTTGGCCAGTTTCAACCCGACAATATTGATTGCGCTGGTGATGCCAATGAACGCCAGGACCCAAATCCACTGCGGTACCGCCGGGAACGCCGAGTTGAGGTACGCCGAACCGATCAACCAGATTGCCATCGGCAGGAACAGGTAGTCGAGCAGCACTGCCCAACCGGCAATAAACCCGAGTTTCGGGCTGATCGCCTTGCGCACGTAACTGTAAGCCGAGCCCGCCACCGGGAAGGCCGAGGCCATGCGGCCATAGCTCATCGCGGTGAAAAACATTGCCACCAGCGCCGCCAGGTACGCGGCCGGGACCATGCCGGACGTGGATTGAGCGAGGATGCCAAAAGTGCCGAGGACAATGATCGGCGTCATATAGGCGATGCCAAACAGCACCACCGACCCCAATGACAGGGTGCGTTGCAAACGAGCCATGAGCGACTACTCCGAATTTATTGGTTTTATGGCAGAGCCGAGTTCGGCAAATGTTTCGGGTGTTTGTGTTTTTTTTGATCGAACTTTTGTGTTGTCTGGGTGGGCCTCATCGCTGGCAAGCCAGCGATTTGGCCAGAACACGCCATTGAGCATTTGAATCAACGTGATGGAATCAGCAACTCCCTGACCCCGGACGCGTGCTCGACAATCTGCCCCGGCAATTTCAGCCGCTGGTCATCCAGATAGCGGTAATCCTGGCGCGCGGCTTGCAGTTGGTTCAGGTCCAGTTCGACTGTGAACTGCCCTTCCTCGCGCCCGGCCTCGAACAGCAAATTGCCCAACGGGTCGACCAGGGCGCTGCCGCCGGCGAACAACAGCCCGCCATCGCCCTCCTCCACACGATTGACCATCAGCGCAAACGCCTGGTTTTCCTGGGCGCGGGCCATGATTGCCGTGCGGTGGGTCGGGCCGTAGGGGTCCATGTTGCCGTTTGTCACCACCAAAAACTCGGCACCCAGCTGCGCCAGGGCACGGGCGCTCTCCGGGAACTCGATGTCGTAGCAAATCAACAGTCCGATGCGCACGCCGTTCCACAGGCAGGTCGCGTAACGGTCGCCCGCCTCGTACACGCCACGGTCCGATGCCCACAGGTGCGTCTTGCGGTAGCGCAGCGCGATGCCTTGCGGGGTAATGAACAGCGTGGTGTTGTAGAACCGGCCGTTGTCGTTCTCGGCCATGCCGATCGCCACGGCGAGGTCGTGCTCGCGGGCGGCGGCGATGATCGCGCTGACGGTGGGGCCGTCCAGCGGCTCAGCGACCTCGGCCACCGATTCGGCCGAGGGGAAGCCCATCAGATGGCCTTCCGGAAACAGGATCAACTGCGTGTCCGCCGCGCAGGCCGCGATCGCCGCCAGTGCGCGTTGCAGGTTGTAAGCCGTGTCGTTGTCACGGCCCGCCAGTTGGGCGAGTTCGACTTTCATGGGTGGTCCTTGTTCTTCGCGCCGGGCGGCAGAAAGATTGCCCGGTCGGTGTCTGTGCGCCAGTATGCGCAGCAAGCAACCGGCCAGGGAATCACGCAGCCGGGGTAACCCGATAGGGGTAGAGGCATGACACTCTCGTTCCAAGACATCGCCTGGCATCGTTCAGTCGGGCAACTGATCGACGCGCTGGACAAGCCCAACTTCTGGACGCAACTGGTGCGGCTGCTGGACCAGTACGTCGCGTTCGACAGTTGGGTCGCCTTGCTATTCAGCGCCGAACAGCGCCCGCAGGTGTTTGCCGAGTGCCCCGCCGAAGATGGCAGCCCCGACCAGTTGTTCCAGGATTACCTGCGCGGCCTGTACCTGCTCGACCCCTTTTACATCGCTTGCCGCGAGCAGTCGCGGACCGGCCTGTACCGGCTCTCGGAAGTGGCGCCGGAGCACTTTGAGCTGACCGAGTATTACCAACGATACTTTCGTCTGAATGTGGTGGCCGACGAAATACAGTTCAATTGCCAGCTCGAAGGCGAGCGCACGCTCTGCCTGTCCCTGGGCAGCAAGACCCGTTTCAGCAACGAACAGATCGCTTTGCTCTCGCTGATCCAGCCCTGGGTGCTGGGCCTGTTGCGCCAACGCCTGCCCTATGAAATCAATGAAGTGGTGGCCCTCGCCCCGTCACCGCCGCAAGGGGATTGGCGCACGCAACTGGAAACCTCGGTGCAACAGCTTAAAGGCGCGCAACTGACCGCCCGCGAACTGGACGTCGGGCGCCTGATGCTCAGCGGTTGCTCCAGTAAAGAAATCGCCCGTAAGCTGGAAATCTCCGTCGAAACCGTGAAAGTCCATAAGAAACACATGTACAGCAAACTGGGGATCAAATCCCAGTCCGAGCTGTTTTCAATCTTTCTGCAGGCGCAAAACGCCTGAAAACTCGCTAAGCGCTGGAGATTTACTGTGGCGAGGGAGCTTGCTCCCGCACGGCTGCGCAGCAGTCGCAAAAAACCGCGGACGCGAGCTCTCTGCCACAAGAGTTACAGCGTCGGCCGCTGAATAACCATCGAGTCCGAACCCAAGGAAACCGTATGAGCCTGTCCCTCCTGAGCCGCTACGCCTTCTTTGCCCTGTGCGTGATTTTCACCCTGGCCAGCCTGCCCTTCCTGGAACACGACTGGCTGTGGCCGTTCACCGCTGTCACCGGTCTGCTCAGCCTGCTGGGGCTGTTCGACCTGCTGCAAAGCCCGCACGCGGTGCGGCGCAATTACCCGATCCTCGGCAACATTCGCTACCTGGTCGAAGGCATCCGCCCGGAAATTCGCCAGTACCTGCTCGAATCCGACAGCGACGCCCTGCCCTTCTCCCGCGCCCAGCGTTCCCTGGTGTACTCGCGGGCGAAAAACGAAACCGCCGACAAACCCTTCGGCACGCTGATCGACGTTTACCAGTCGGGCTTCGAGTTTATCGGCCACTCCATGCGCCCGGCGCCACTGAGCGATCCAAGCGCGTTCCGGGTGATGGTCGGCGGACCGCAGTGCACGCAACCCTATTCGGCCTCGGTGTTCAATATTTCCGCGATGAGCTTCGGCTCGCTCAGCGCCAACGCCATCCGCGCTCTGAACCAGGGCGCCAAGCTCGGCAACTTCGCCCATGACACCGGCGAAGGCAGTATCAGCCCGTATCACCGCGAACACGGCGGCGACCTGACCTGGGAACTGGGCAGCGGCTATTTCGGCTGCCGCACCTCCGATGGCCGCTTCGAC
This sequence comes from Pseudomonas rhizozeae, assembly GCF_031583775.1. Classification (NCBI taxonomy): domain Bacteria; kingdom Pseudomonadati; phylum Pseudomonadota; class Gammaproteobacteria; order Pseudomonadales; family Pseudomonadaceae; genus Pseudomonas; species Pseudomonas rhizozeae. The sequence goes on along the minus strand of NZ_JAVLSB010000069.1, from coordinate 102,687 downwards.
CCGGAACGCTTCGCCGCCCAGGCGCAGACACCGCAAGTGCGGATGATCGAAATCAAGATGAGCCAGGGCGCCAAACCCGGCCACGGCGGCATCCTGCCCAAGCACAAGGTCACCCAGGAAATCGCTGACACCCGCGGCATCCTGATGGGCGAAGACTGCATCTCGCCGTCGCGGCACAGCGCGTTTTCCACGCCGCTGGAATTGATGCACTTCATTCAGCAGTTGCGTGAGTTGTCCGGCGGCAAACCGGTGGGCTTCAAGTTCTGCCTCGGCCACCCGTGGGAGTTCATGGGCATCGCCAAAGCCATGCTGGAAACCGGCATCCTCCCGGACTTTATCGTGGTCGACGGCAAGGAAGGCGGCACCGGCGCGGCACCGGTGGAGTTCACCGACCATATCGGCGTGCCGATGCGCGAAGGCTTGCTGTTCGTGCATAACACCTTGGTGGGGCTGAACCTGCGCGACAAGATCAAACTCGGCGCCAGCGGCAAAATCGTCAGTGCGTTTGATATCGCCAGCGTCCTGGCGATTGGCGCCGACTGGGCCAACTCCGCGCGCGGCTTTATGTTCGCCATCGGCTGCATCCAGTCGCAAAGCTGCCACACCAACAAATGTCCGACCGGCGTCGCCACTCAGGACACTTTGCGTCAACGCGCACTGGTAGTGCCGGACAAAGCCCAGCGGGTGTTCAACTTCCATCGCAACACCCTCAAGGCTCTGGCTGAAATGCTCGCCGCCGCCGGCCTCGATCATCCGTCGCAACTGTCGGCCAAACACCTGGTGCGGCGCATGTCGGCGACGGAAATCAAACTGTTCTCGCAGTTGCACGTGTTCCTGAAGCCGGGCGAATTGCTCACCGGCGAAGTCAACGGCGAGTTCTACTCGCGGATGTGGCAGATGGCGCGGGCCGACAGTTTTGAAGCGGCGGAAGTGGCGGCGGCCTGAGGCCGTTCAGGCGCCAGCCTCGGCAGGAGGCTGGCGTCAGATCGGGTTCATCGCTGGCGTTCGCGAATCGACACGAACCACGTCAGCAGCAGGCCGCAAATCAGGCTAAAGAACGTAAAGAGTCCCACAGTCAACACGCCGCTGAATCCCTCGCGATCCCCCCAATTGCCAATCACAAAACTCATCACCCCCAAAAATCCCGTGAACAGCAAATACCAGCCGACCGTCGCGCGGGTTTCGAAGGTGTACAGCACGTGCGCGTAAAGCGAAAAACACCCCGCCACGGCAAACGCCGCGAGGTTGCTGAAAGCCTGGGAAAATTCTCCCGCCACCGTCAGTAAAAAGAACAGTTGCCAGTGGATCAAGGCATTGGCCACGCCGACCACCAGTGTCGAAGTATAGGAGCCATTCCAGAGGATTTGCATGAGCGTGCACCGCAGGGCTGGGTGAGGCTCCAACTTGGGATGGGGACGGACGCTTGTCTACTGGCAGAACTTAAAGGTTGGAGGACGATTCCGACGGGCGGCGGTGGGAAGACTGGGATTTTTCCCGGGCTGGTTTTACGACTGCTGCGCAGCCGAACGGGGGCAAGCCCCCTCACCACAAGATCAAGATCACAATCAGGAGCAGAAGCAGAAGCAAGATCAAAATCAAGCTCAAGAGCCAGAGTTGAAGCTCAGCCACCCTCCACTGCCCGGCAGAACCGTTTCACCTCCACACAATTTTTTCCCCATCGCCAAGCACCGTCTAAGCTTCAGACAAGTCCGATCAATCTGCGTGAATGGATCAGTCGACTATGGGCGCTTTGTGGCAAACCGATTCGAGTACTACCGTGGTCCAGACTGAAGCTGTGGATGAAGCGCCGTCACCGAAAAAACCTAGTCGTCGTTGGAAGGTATGGGGGCTGTTCTGGTTGTTGCTGCTGATCGCCGCGATTGTCGTTGGGCTGGCGGCGGCAAAGGAGATGCGCACCTCGAGGTTTCAGGCCCGTGAGTTCAGCAAGCTCGCGGCGTCTCTGAGTTACACCCGTGAACCTGGCCCGAGCCAGGCGATTGTCTATCCGGGGGACGGGCCGTTCGATCGGCGTCTCGGTTACAGCGGTCTGCAGGAATTCCTGCCGCGCTTGCTCAAGCGTGACTATGTGATCCAGTCGCAAACCCGCTTCTCCCAAGCCTTGATCGACTACACCGACAAAGGCCTGTTCGTGCCCTATCCGGAAAAAATCCAGGCCGGGTTGCTGATCACCGATTGCCGCGCCGACCCGCTCTATCAATACAAATACCCGCAACAGCTGTACGCCAGTTTCGCGGCGATTCCGCCGGTGGTGGTGCAGAGCCTGCTGTTTATCGAAAACCGTTTTCTGCTCGATCCGCAGCAACCGCTGGCCAATCCGGCGGTGGATTGGCCGAGGTTCGGCATGGCGGCGTGGTCGCAGGTCGCCAAGTTGTTGCACCTGCCAGGCCAGTCGGCGGGCGGCAGTACCCTGGCGACGCAGCTTGAGAAGTACCGGCACTCGCCGGACGGCTTGACCGGGTCGGGCGGGGAAAAAATCCGGCAAATGATTTCCGCCAGCGTGCGCGCCTATCAGGCCGGGCCGCAAACCCTGGAGGCGCGGCAGAACGTGGTGCGCGATTACCTCAACAGCGTGCCGCTGTCGGCGGTGCCGGGGCATGGCGAGGTGCACGGCATGGCCGAAGGTCTGCGGGTGTGGTACGGCGCCGATTTCAACCAGGCCAACGAACGCCTGGCGAGCACCGCCACGGACCCGAAGAGCCTGGCGGACAAAGGCCTGGCCCTGCGGGAAATGCTCTCGCTGATGATCGCCCAGCGACGGCCGTCGCATTACCTGTCCAAGGGTCGCGAAGAACTGGCGAGCCTCACCGACAGCCACATTCGCCTGCTGGCCCAGAGCGGCGTGATCGACCCGGCACTGTCCAAAGCCGCGCTGGCGAGCAAGGTCAGTTACCGCGACTGGGTGCAACAGCCGACTATCCAGCCGATTGAAACCAACAAAGGCATCAGCGCCGCCCGCAGTCGTTTGGCGACGATGCTCAACCGGCCGCTGTACGACCTCGACCGCCTCGACCTGTCGGCCACCAGCACCCTCAACGGCGACTTGCAGCGCCAGGCCACCGAGTACCTCAAGCACTTGGCCGACCCGGCATTCGCCGCCGAGATCGGCCTGCTCGGCGAGCGTTTGCTCACGCCCACCAGCACCACCCAGGTGCGCTACAGCTTCACCCTGTTCGAACTGACGCCGGACGGCTCGCGGGTGCGAGTGCAAACCGACAGCACCGACCAGCCCTTCGACATCAACGAAGGCAGCAAGCTCGAACTGGGCTCCACCGCCAAGCTGCGGGTGCTGACCACCTACTTGCAGATCATCGCCGAGCTGCACGACAAGTACGCCGCGCAAACCCCGGCCGAATTGAAAAAAGTCGAGGTGCCCGATCAGGATCGCCTGAGCCGCTGGGCGCTGGATTACCTGATCCAGAACAAGGATCGCAGCCTGCCGAAAATGCTCTCCGAAGCACTGGATCGCAAATATTCCGCCAGCCCCGGCGAAGCGTTTTTCACCGGCGGCGGCCTGCACTTCTTTCATAACTTTCGCAACGAAGACAACGGTCGCCTGCCGACCTTGCGCGATTCCCTGCGCGAGTCGATCAACCTGCCGTTCATTCGCCTGATGCGCGACCTGGTGCGCTACAGCACTTACTCCGGTCCCGGCGCCGAGCTGCTGAAGGACGACCGCGACCCGCGCCGCCAGGAATACCTCGCCTCCTTCGCCGACCGCGAAGGCACCTCGTTCCTGCTCAAGTTCTGGAAAAAGTACCGCAACAAGGACACTCAGGCACGGCTCGAAACCTTCCTCGACGGCATGCGCCCAACCCCGATCCGCCTCGCCGCCGTGCACCGTTACCTGTTGCCGGGCGCCAGCCAGGAAAGCTTCAATAGCTTTGTGCGTGCGCACCTCAAGGGCGCAAAAACCACCGAAAAACTCACCGACGAGCGCCTCGACCGGCTCTACCAGAACTACGGCCCCGGCGCTTACGACTTGCCGGACCAGGGCTTCATCGCCAAGGTCCATCCGCTGGACCTGTGGCTGATCGGCTACCTGCTCAACCATCCCGACGCCAAGTTCACCGACGTGGTCAAAGCCAGCCAGTTCGAGCGTCAGGAAGTCTATAGCTGGCTGTTCAAAAGCCGCCACAAGGGCGCCCGCGACAGCCGCATTCGCACCATGCTGGAGATCGAAGCCTTCCTCGATATTCACCAGCGCTGGAAAGGCGTCGGCTACCCGTTCGACCATTTGGTGCCGTCGCTGGCCACCGCCATCGGCAGCTCCGGCGACCGCCCCGCCGCACTGGCCGAGTTGATCGGGACCATTCTCAACGACGGCGTGCGCCAGCCCGCCGTGCGCATCGACAGCCTGCACTTCGCCGCCGACACGCCGTATGAAACGCAACTGGTCAACGACCCGGACAACGGCAAGCGGGTAATGCCCTCGGAGGTGGCCACCGCGCTGCGCGAAGCCCTGTCGCAAGTGGTGGACGCCGGCACCGCCAAACGCGTGTCCGGCAGTTTCAAACTGGCCGACGGCACCCCACTGGCCATGGGCGGCAAAACCGGCACCGGCGATAACCGTATTGAAGCCATTGGTTCCGGTGGGCGCATCCTCAGCTCGAAATCGATCAACCGCACCGCCACGTTCGTGTTCTATATCGGCGACAGCCATTTCGGCACCTTGACGGCGTTCGTGCCGGGCGCCACCGCGCAAAATTACAAGTTCACCTCGGCGTTGCCGGTGCAAGTGCTCAAAGGCATGGCGCCGATCTTGACCCCGTATTTGCAGCCAGGAACCCACACGCAATGCCAGGCGCCGTCGGTCGCGTGGCGATGAATACCGCGAAGGTTTTCGACCTTTCCTACGGCCCAACCGCCATTAACCACAAGGGCGGTACATAGTTATTTTCGGCATTGCAATTTCCAATCAATTTCCCCGCCTGCAACGCACTTCAGCAACAGACATTTAGACTTTTAATGTGCCCGCCAATGGATAGTTTTAAGGCTCCCCATTCGCGTAAGACTTCTTGCCATGTTGCAGTCACAAGCAGTAACCGAATTAACGCAAACCCATACAACCACCGACCTTAAAGGTCGCCATTACGCCTTCATCAAAGCGCGCATCAACCCTCGTTTCACCCAGGCCAATGCGCAACGCGCGCAGGCCTTGTCGAAGGTGCGCCTCAACCGTAAAGACTGGAGCAACGCGGCCACCCCGGCCCTGGCAAACGCCAACATCGAGTCGTGGCAACACCAGAACACCGTGGATCGATTGCTCGACTCGCTGCAGGATGCGCGCTCGTTCGCCGAGCCGCTGCTCAAGGCAGCATTGCGCACGCGCTACGGGCTGGACCTGGATGTCAGGGCCATTCACCTGCGCCTGTATTTGCCCAAAGCCCGGCCCTGGTATGTGCTCGATGCCTCCGAGGGGGTGATCACCCGCACGGTGTCCCTGCTCGATGCTGCGCTGCATAACTTTGCCCGTGCCGAAACATTCGAAGCCGGGTCGGCGTTCATCACGCGCCCGGACTCGCGTGGCCATTTCGACATTGCGCCAGTGGAACCCGGCATGAGCATCCAGCAGTTCCAGGCGCTGTGCCGCGAGCTGGATGTTGGCGCACTCTACCGGCAGCATCTTGAAAGCGTGCTGTTGCCGCCTGATCCGGTAGCCGCCCGGGCGCTGAAGCACTGGGTGGGGCTCAGCCAGCAAGCGGCACTGCGCACTGCTGCGCACCTGGCGCTGGCGCAGAACCACATCAGTCGCAATGCCCATGAGTTGGTGCTCGGCCTGCTGCACGGGCAAACCGGCCTGACGCTGGATGGCAAGGTGATGCAGGCCTGTGACCTGCGCCTGATGGACACCACCCTCACCGGCATCATGGTCTTCATTCCGGTTGAGCAGCAGAACATCGGCACCTCGCGCGTGCTGGTTTACGTGCCCCACGACCCCGAGCACCCGCTGATGGAATACCCGTCCGCCAGCGCCTGCATGGCCGAGATCACCCGGCAATTGCGCGACAATGCCCGGTTGCCGTCCCGTAGCATCACCTATCAGCAGTTCTTCAGCCAATTCGTCGACCAGCAACAACGCGGACATTTTTTTGCCGGGCTCGAGCAGCGCTTGAGCCAGGTCAAATGGCAGCAAAAGCAACCCTTCGATCCCGGTCCGAGCTGGCGGGAAACGCCGGTGGCCAAACCCAACCTGCACTTCTCGGTGATGCCGGTCCCTGCCCCGCTGTGGGAGCACCTGTACCATAAAACCCTGAACAAAATCCTCAACGACGGCCGTGACATCGCCGTGTCAACCGCCGACACCGACAGCCGCGCACGCTGGGCGTGGTGGGACAATTTCAAGAAAATCCTCTCGGACATCTTCAACGCGGCGCTGATGGTCGTCACACCGTTCATACCAGGCCTCGGCGAGTTGATGCTCGCCTATACCGCCTATCAACTGACCACCGACGTGATCGAAGGCGTGGTCGATCTCGCCGAGGGCCAATGGGCCGAAGCCGCCGAGCATGTGATCGGGGTGGTGACGGACGTGATTCAACTGGCGGCGTTCGCCGTCGGGGGGGCGATTGGCAACGAATTCCGCCTCAAGCTATCGCCGCTGGTCGAAGGCATGACCCCGGTGCAGCGGCCCGATGGCCGCAGCGCGTTATGGAACCCTGACCTCGCGCCTTATGCGCAGAAGAACATTCGTCTCGCCGCCGACTCCAGGCCCGATGCATCAGGCCTGCACCCGCATCAGGGCCGCAGCATCCTGCCGTTGAACGGCCGTCACTATGTGATCGATAAGCACCCGAAAACCGGCGAACAGCGCATTCTGCACCCCGACCGGGCAGGCGCCTACGCACCGAAAATCACGCCCAACGGGCGCGGCGCCTGGCTGCTCGAAGGCGAGCAACCGCGCCTTTGGGACAGTGAAACCCTGATGAAGCGCCTGGGCCACGACACTCATGGCTTCAGCCCCGAGCAACTGGAAAACATTCGCCTGATCAGCGGCACTGATGAAGGCGTACTGCGCCGCATGCACACCGAGCATGCGCCCCCGCCCCTGCTACTGGACGATACCTTCAAGCGCTACGCCGCATTGCGCGATATCAACCTTGCCCGGGACAACATCCGGGCCGGCGCGCCGGTCGATCCATCGTCCTACTGGTTCGAACAATTGGTCACCGAACTGCCCGGCTGGCCCGCGGACTACGCGCTGCGAGTCTACGAGCGAGCCGACCTCAGCGGCCAGTCGCGCACCTATGGCAACCCCCAGGCCAGTCGCCAGCAAACACTGAGCATCAGCCTCGGCGACGTGATGGCCGGCAAGCTCCCTGAGCGGGTGGTGTCAGCCCTGGATGACGATCAACTGGCGACCTTGCTTGGCCCGCAGGCGACCGAGGGTGACTCCGTACAAGCGTTGCGCGACCGCTTGGCCGAGCGGGTCGATGGACGCAAGGCCGAGCTCTCGGACTACCTCTACCGCTTCCGTGACAACTCCTTTGACGTCCAAGTGCAACGGCTGCAACAGCGCTACCCTGAACTGCCAACCCATGTCGCGGAAACCCTGCTCGGCGGTGCCACGGCCTCCGAGCGGGTAGCCCTGACGGACCGCCAGCACCTGCCCTTGCGCCTCAGAGGCCAGGCCCGCGAATGCGCGTTTGAAATCCGTGCCGCGCGGGCCAGCGAAGGGTTTTACCAGGCCGCCCGGATCACGGCGGACACCGAACGCCTGGCCCTCAATGTCCTGCGCCTGAACACCGAAACGTTCAACCGATTGCGCATCGAAGTGCGCCTCGGCACCTTTGACGGGACGCTGCGCTGCGCGGTCGGCGCCGACGACGCCAGCGTGGTGCGGGTACTGGCCCGTGATGAGCGCGGCCGCTATGAAATTCGCGATGCCGAGAATCGCAAGTTCGGCCGATCCTACAACTTGTATGAAGCGATCCTGCGCGCCCTGCCCGACGACGCACGCCGCGAGCTCGGTTACCAGCCTGGCCAGGGTGCGTGGTTCAAGGCATGGCTGCGGGCGAAAACCGAGGCACCGGCGGAGCGCCGCACGGCGCTGCTGGAGCCACCGATCCGGCCCGTGGCGCAGTTGCAAACGCTGCTGTTGTTGCGCGGGGCCGCCCAGTCCGCCGAGGGCGCGACGTTGCAGGAACGCGTCCGCGATTTGTACCCGGCCATGAGCGAGCGGGAAGTGGAGGCCTTTGTCCGCTCACTCAACGCCCGGCCACAACCCTTGGAGACGATGACCTCACTGGAACAGCAACTGCAGCGCCTGCGGAACATCTTGCAATGGTGGGTCGACAGCCACACGCCAACCTTGCCCGATGAGCCGACGATACCGCGCGGTAGCTGGCAGCACATCGCCGAACGGCTGCTGCAATGTTTCGAGCGCAAATCCCGAGTATTCGGCGCCACCGGCACGCTGGAAGGCGGGTACGCGCTGGACCTTTCGTCCGAGCTTCTGCACCGCGACCTCGCTCAAGCCTGGAAACAACTGCCGGACCTGACCGAATACCTGGAGCAGATCACCACGCTCTGCGTGGATAACACACGGCTTTCAAGCGGCGCTGACAGCCTGCTGGCGGAGTTCCGTCACTTGCGCCAGTTCAGCGCCCGGCATTGCCAACTGCGTCGCCTGCCGGTCGAGGTGGGGAAGATGCACCTGCTGGAAACCTTGCGCCTCACGGATAACCAGATCGAACTGACCGCCGAAGCGGTGGAGCAATTGCGTAACCTCACGCACCTGGAAGTCGTGCGCCTGGATGACAACCCTTTGCGCCGCGGCCCGAATGTGGAGCGCATGCCAAGGTTGAAAGTGCTGACGCTGAGCAACACCGGACTGGGCACCTGGCCGGAGGGGCTGTTCAACAAACGACGGCCTCGAGGTTTCTTTCTTGACCTGCAGGGCAACCCATTGATGGAGGTTCCCAGAGTACCGCCGGGCTCTGACAACGCGAGGGTCATTGCCCGCACGCGCTTATCGGTCACTCATGCATCAGCAGCGGTCCAGCAGACCGTGATGGAGTATCGGGCATCGGTGGGCCTGCCGCGGCGCAACCTGTATTCGCCCGCCGCGGCCCACGCCCGCAGGTCGTGGCCGATAGACGTCGACTCGAGCCTGTGGGGCCGGGCGCCGGGCCTGGGCACGTTCCGCGCCGAAGCCTGGGACAACTTGATCATGGAGCCGAATGCCGAAGGTTTTTTCAGTGTCATCGACCATCTCACCCAATCCTCCGACTACCGCGCCGGCGGCGTGTGGCGCGAGCAATTGGCTAACCGCGTCTGGAACATGATCGACGCCATGGACCTGGACACCGACCTTCGCGAGGAACTGTTCATCATGGCAACGTCGCCCACCAATTGCGCCGATGCCGGGGCGCAGTTGTTTAACAACATGGGCATCAAAGTGCTGGCCTCAAGGGCCTATTCCTATTCGACCTACCGCGCGCCGCTGGAAAAAGCCCTGGTGACCCTGGCCAAAGGCGCGGCTCGCCTGGAGCGGGTCGATGAGATCGCGGCCGCCGACGTTGCCGCTCGCGGGGGAGACCCTGACGTGGTCGAGGTGTACCTGGCGTACGAAACCGCGCTGGCGCAGCGCCTGGGTTTGCCCTGGCAATCGGAAAGCATGCTCTATCGCCCGGTCGCCGGTGTCAGCGATGCAGCGATCGACCGGGCATTCGATACGGTCATCGAGCAAGAACAGGGCGATGGCCTGGTCAACAGGATGCTGGAGCAACCTTTCTGGGAGAAATACCTGCGGGACACCTGGCCTTATGAATTCCAGGTCAACGACCAGACTCATGCCCGCCAGGGTGCGTTGCTGGAAGATCTACGGGAGGCTCAGGCGCTGTGGGCGCAGTCGCAGACGCTGCCCGAAGAGCAGCGGAGCCAACCCCGAGAACGGCTTCGCCAGTTGGCGGCGCAGTTGTCGATCCCGGAAGACCAGGTGTTCACAGGGCAGAACATGAGCGATCAGGCCTACAACGACTGGTACACCGATCTGGCCTACCGCAAGCAGGCACTCGCCCGTCAGAAAACCCGCGAGGCGCTCGCGCTGGCTGCAACCTGACACACCCAGCGCCACCCCGTTCATGCACCCGGCGCGATGGCGTTGAATAACAACAGCACGTTGCCGTAGTAGTCACCGGGCCGGTAACCGCCACGGGGCTGCTGCGGTTCGATCTCCAGCAAAACCCGCGAACCCACCGCTGCGTCTTCGGCGGTGACCACCAGGCGGGGCGCGAGGTCGGCGCTCAATTCAACGCCATTGAAGCGCACCCGCAAATTGATGTCCTCCGCTGGCCGGCCGTTGGATAGCACCGCTGGCAGTTCCAGACGCGCCTCGATGGCGCTGGTGTCGTGGCGCACATCGAAATACTTGCGCAGGCTGCCCAGCTTGGAGGTCGCAATATTCCACGGCAGGATCTGCTCGCGGTGGATCCAGCCCGCCTCACTGGGGACGATGTAAAACGCCCGGGTCGGCACGGTCACTGAGACTTCAAACTGATGCTCCTCGCGCGCCGCCAGCGCCGAAAAACTCATCAGCCCCGCTACCGCCAACAGTGCGGCGCACGTGCATTGCTTCATCATGTTCGATACCCACCGCATCCTTGGAAAACCCGCCACTACCGGCCGGCCACTTTCAATACTTTCCTGCTCTCGCCCTCAACCACGATAAAGCGATGCTCTCGGCCCTTCTCTTTGTCGAAGCTGAAGGTCTTGCCGGCCAAAACGTGGTGCTTGGTGGTCGGGCCACAGTCGTTTTCATCCTTCAGCGAACAGCTTTTGAACTCATCGACCACCAGCACCGTATTGCCGTTATTACGCAACTCATAACGGCTGGCCCCGTCGCTGATCACCGTGTCGAAGCGGGCATTTTTTGGCCGCACGAAAAAGATTGTGCCGAAGCCGGTCATCACGTTGACGCCGGCCGAAAGACTCTTGCGATAGTCATCGCGCTCTTCGTTGGAAATCACGAATTCGTCTTCCTTTTCCGGCACCACGGGCACGAAACGCACCCGGAAATAACGCTCTTTGTCGCGCTCGCCCATGTACAGCAATCGCGTGCCCTGCATGCCCTTGGCGGAGACGATCAGACGTGCGGGGCTGGCCATCACGCCGTTGCGCGAGACGCTGTCGGCGGAGGTTTCCACCGGCACTTCCCGCGATGTGCCATCGGCGTCGTAGAGGATTTCCAGCACGTTGACCTTGACGAAGGCAGTGCTGTCGCCGCTGTTGAAGACACGCTTGAGGTAAGTGCTTTTATCGCCGTCCAGGTAGTCGTAGACCGTGCCTACGTTGATCTGGGGCCCTGCGTGCGCCGTAAAGGAGAAAGCCCCCAATAACCCCATCAATAACAGAGATCTCATTGCCCTAAGCCCTTTTGAAATAAATAGCCGGTTCATCAGAAAAGTCAGACTTCCGAATCCCAAATCACAGTGATGTTGCCCTTGTAGGGACGCCCCTTGGCATTGCGTATCAGAAACGCGGTGTCGTACTCCGACGTTTCAAAATGCAGAATTCCGGGCTTGCGGTCGACGTAGATTCCCGGCTGAAAAGGCGCGCTCACGACTCGACTCAGCGGCAGTCGCTTGACCGGTTGCCCGCTGCTGTTGGTCAGCCCGGAGGGCAGGCTGACACTGACGTGAACCACACTGGCGTAACCCGATTGGCGATCAATAATTCCGCAACCGTTACTCAAGTCGAGCTCACACTCCAATTTCATAGTGAAGCGTGATGACGCCGAGATCAGAAAGGTCTGGTCACGCATCAGGCGGGTAGGTGCTCGCCCCTGCTGCAGCCAGCTCTGCCATCCACCTTGCGGCTCGAGCACGATCTTGTTGCCCCCCGGTGGAAGGTCGACCTTCAGGGTGTGTTGCACGTCGAGGACGAAATCCAGGGTCAGGTTGCCGTCATCGGCCGGAATGTTGCCGATGTTGAAGTCCCCACCGGGGCCGACCCGATAGTTGATCGACCCGCTGTAGATCCCGCTCGACATGCCCAGTGGATTGGGCGTGCGCAGTTCGTAGGCAAAATCCATCGAATCAAAAGTGATGGAGGGAATCAGGTAGGCGGCGTATTTGGTGCAGTTGGCTTCCACCGGGGTTTTCCAGAAAAACATATAGCTCTTGGGCGTAAAGGCACCCACGCCGCTGTACTGACAAGGCGGCGCCGCATACACCCAGGTCTGCCCGCCCCAAAGCTTGCGATGGCCTTCGAGGTCGTTAGTCACGCCGGTCAGATTGGCGGCTGTGTCGCTGAGAATAAAATCGGAGCCCATGCCGGTGATGCGCACTTCAACCACTTCGGTTTCCATCGTGTCCCGGTTCGTCACGGTCAATTGGCGCCAGTTGGCGGGCGCCTTGATCCACATGCCCATGGGAGGGTTTGGCACAATCGGGCCAGCCGGCCCAAACTTGATGGGCAGGCGGATACTGAAGGTGTTGTTTTGCCGGCACTCATCGGGATAGGAAGCGCAGTAACCGCTATTCGGCGTTTTGTTCACAAACACATTTTTGTGCGGCTGGGCCGGGTCCGGTGTGAACAACGCGCGGATTTCCTGGTTGAACGCTTGCACCGAAGGCGCGGCCAGCGCCAGGATCAGGCCCACGCCAAACATAGAGAGTTTCATTGATTTATCCTGCCTTCTGCTCGGTGGTCGTGACGTCGGCCAGGGTGTCTGGGGTGCAGCGCAGGTCACCGATCATCAACACGTTGTTTTCGCGGCGGTGCTGGTTTTCATTGAGGCGGAACTGGCACAGCAACTGGTTGTTCTGGCGCACTTCCAGGGTTGGCGCGCCGGCGTTCATTTCCATCGAGAAGAACCCGTCGACTTCCGTCACTCCTCGGCTGGCGTGGTTGATCACATGGAGCCCCTTGAGCGGCTTGCCTTGCGCATCGATCAGGCGACCGAGCACGGTCAGGGTTTTCATCACCCGCACCTTGCGGTACTCCACCCCACCCTTGTTCAAGTGATAGCGAGTACGCGCCGGCTCGATGTTGGCGGCGGGTACGTTGTTGCCTTCAAAGTCGAAGCTCACGGAGCTGTTCTGATAGGCAGTGATCGGGATGAAATTGCGCCCCGGTTTCAACGCCGCGCTGCCGCCGCTGAAGTCATCGGCGCGCAAGGCAATGCCGTCGATGTCCGATTCCACGTCGACGATCAGCCCGGCGCCACGCACTTCGGGCTGGCTGGTCAAGACCATTTGCTGCCCCCCCACGGCCAGGGTGCTGTCGAGGTTCAGGCCACCGGTAAAGTTGTTGTTATAGGACGAGCGCTGCAGGAAGCCATCGCCGCTGAACGCGTCAGTGCGGAAACTGGCCAGGCTCGACAACCCCACGCCGTAGGTGTCGGTCAGACCGGTAACCGAGACGCTTTGCAGTACGTGATCCTTGAAGTCTTTGCGCCAACCCAGCGAGGCATTGTTATCGCGGCCGCCATCACGGTCGGTGCGCGAGCCGATGCTGCCGGTCCATTGCTGGCCGGGGCCGCCCAGCGCCAGGTTGAGGCTCAGGTCGACCCCGCGATTGCGCGCATCGCCGCTGCTGAAACTGCCGGGGCGGTCGAACAGCGACAAGCGCCAATTGGCATCGCTGCCGAACAGCACTGAGCGCTGGTTCCAGCCCAGGTCGACACCAAAACCTTCGATATTGCCTTCGCTGTGGGACAACCGCGCGTTGATCGAACTCTTGCTGCTGACGCGGTGGTTGAGCGCCAGCGAGGAGTTGCTGGTCTGGCCGATAAACACATTGCGTTGCCGCACGCGGGTGCCATCCGGCAGGTAGTCGTAGAGGTCGGTGGTGTCGAGCCAACTGCGGTTATGGCTGATCACCACGCTGCCGGAACCGTAGTTGTACAGGCTTTGCAAATCGATGCCGGTGCCGTGATCCTGGGTCTGGTAGACGTTGGCGTACAGGCTCAACTGGTTGGCCAGGGTCCAATCGATGGACGTGCCGTATTGCAGCTTTTCACGGACTTGCCGCGCCGACAGGCCGAGAATCACTCGTGGGTGCAGCAAATAGTTGACTGCCGCGCCGGCGGTGGCGCTGCCACTGGCTTGCTGATCCCAGTTGCTCAACAGTTTGGTTTCTTCGCCGGCAAACAGGTTATAGCGCCAGCGTTCGTCGAGATTGCGCCAGTTGCTGGGCTTGTACACCAGTTCCTGGCTGGACGAGGTGGTCTGGCCGTCCTCGATCAGGCGCACTTCCACCTCGTAGATGCCGCCGGGCAAGGGCCGTGTGTCGAGGGTTTGCAAGCCGGACGGCACGGACTGCGTGTTGATCAGCAAACCGTCGCGGTAGATTTCCACCGAGGCCTGGCGATTGGCGGTGACGTAGATTGGATAAACGCTCGGCATCGGGCTGTTGATCGCCAAGCTGTCGGAGCTGCCGTACATCACGCCGACCGCCGTGTCGGGGCTGGTGCCGAAGGTGCGCGGCTGGCGGGTCAGGCCCTCGGAAGTGGGCGTGAAATAGCCCAGGCGAAAGAAACTGCCCTGCAATTCACGCTGGGTGTAGAGCTCATGCACGGCGTGGTAGAGCTGGTCGTCCGGGCCGCCGAGACGGGCCAGTTGCATGTTGAAGGTCTGGCTCCAACTGCCCAGGCTGCTGCTGGCCTCCAGGCCAAAGCGACCGCCCAGGTCCTGGCCCTGGCCGCCGTTGAGGTTGAGTTGATTGCGCAGCATCAAGCCACTGCTGCCACCGTCCGGTTGATCGTGGAAACGCTTCGCTTCGGCGTCGCGTTCGGCGTTGGCGGTGAGGATCGACACCAGCGAGTTTTCCAGGCTGTAGTGCACGGCGAGCATCTGTTCCGGGCAAGACCCGCTGCACGCGCCGAGCGTCACGCCGGGCTTGAGGAAACTGGCCCAGGTGTCGCGTTCGGCAGCAGTGAAACGGCTGTCGCTGGTGTCGGTGAAGTCGAGCAACGTGAGGCGGTCATCGCGCGACAGCACCACCATGGCTTCGCCCAGGGGTTGCTGGTCGAGTTCGACCCGGACCGCCAATGGCACATCAAAAAAATGCTCCTCGAATTCCGCCGGCAAACCCTTGGCCTGCGCCAGCAGGCTTCGCGGTGTCGAACCGGCAGAAATCGGAGCCGCCACCGCGCCGGCACAAAACAACAGCGCAAGCGCGACCGCGATGGGTGTCATCGGGAACATGAACACATACTCTGATTACAAAAAATAAAGAGCCGGCGGGCGGGGGAATTGGAACGCCCGCCGGTTGATGCGAGCGCTGGAAGTTAGATTCCGCCGCCGACCGGAGTCACTGCATCAAACATCATTGCGACTTGACCGGTGTAGTCGCCCGCAACAAAAGTTGTGCCTTTAGCGCTGATACGCAGTGGCGCACGGAAGTTCACATCGGATTCCGCCTCGCCCACCACCATTTGCGGAGTAGTGGTCAGTTCCTTGCCGTTGATTTCAACTTTCAAATCAATGGCGTTGGAGCCCGAGAACAACTTCGGTGGAGTCACCACACTGGCGTGAACCGAGCCGTTGTTGTTGCGCATATCGAAGAAACCGGTGACTTCGTCCATCTTGCCGGTGTTCGGGTTGTGGTCCATGCGCTGGTCTTTGTTGACCAGATCAGGGTCGACAGGCACCACGTAGAAACCGTTGGTGGGCACGTGGGCAACGATATTGATAGCGTGACGCGACTCACCCGCGGCGAACACGGAAGAACTCAGCGCCAGACCAATCAGTGGAGCGGCCATAGTGATTTTCTTGAACATCATTCAGTACCTGTCTTATCAATGGATAGTTCACTGAACGTTCAACCGACGCCAGCCAGCTACATCACATAATGATGTCGGTTGAACGTTCAACGCCGGTAAATGATCGGCCAAATGATCTGGAAAATAAGCCAGTTACTTCCGAGGAACACGTAGTCAGGTTCGCCACCACGGGAGGGAAAAAAGTGCAAAAACGGTAACTATTGAGTCTCGGCTGTCAGGGATGACCTACATACAGTTATCGATAAAAAACCATACAGAGGATTTGCACTAATAAAAGCGGGACGCAACCTGTCGTTAGTTCCGCTGCACGGCCTTTAATAGAGTGATAGCTTTAACTTTTTAGTTATTCAATCAATCGAAAAACCGGTTGACCCTGGCTGCGAGTGGCAACGGGAGTGAGACGGGGCGTTGGGCGGGATGGGTCAAGCGCCGCGGGAAAATAGCGCTCGGGGAGGTTTGACGATCAGTACAAAAACCCTATGGCGATTACTGGCGAATCGCAGCCAACCGATCAACGCCGACCAGCACCAACGCCATCAGCACAAACCCGAGCAGTATCCCCCCGCCATTGAAAAACACCTGTGGATAACCCAGGTGCGCCACGTCGATGAAGGGGTACGGGTAAGTCCCCATCAGATGCCCGCGCCACAAGGCGTAGCCAAAGTACAACACCGGGTAACTGACCCACGCCGCGATGTGCCACAGGCGTAACTGGCCTTTCGGCACACACAGCCACCAATACAGCAGGAACAGCAGCGGCATCACCACATGCAGTAATTCATCCGCCAGCCACTGCCAGCCTTCGGGATGCCAGAGGTGGCGCAGCAACAGGTTGTACGCGACACCGACCACAGCGATGCTCACGGC
Organism: Pseudomonas rhizozeae; assembly: GCF_031583775.1. Taxonomy (NCBI): domain Bacteria; kingdom Pseudomonadati; phylum Pseudomonadota; class Gammaproteobacteria; order Pseudomonadales; family Pseudomonadaceae; genus Pseudomonas; species Pseudomonas rhizozeae. The sequence goes on along the minus strand of NZ_JAVLSB010000069.1, from coordinate 86,072 downwards.
AATGCCGCTGCTGATCTCGGACTGCAAAAACCAGCGTCGGGCGGCCGATTCACGGCGGCTCAGTTCGCAAGTCAGGACCACGGCGACCAAGGTGTTGGTCAGCACCGTGAAGTAGCTGAACAGATTGACCAGCCCGCCAAGCAAACTGGCCTCCACCGTCCAGCGCACGTAGAGCACCAAGTACAGTTGGATGCTCAAGCCGCCCCAGCCGAGCAGCGCGGCCAAGCGAATGAAACGGCGAAGCATCGGCGAGTAGCGCGCCGCGGGGGCGTCCATGGTCACGGCTCAGAGCGGCCGTTTGGTGCGCATCAGCTTCACGTAGAGCTTTTCCACCTTCTCCCGGGCCCACGGGGTTTTGCGCAGGAAGGTCAGGCTCGACTTGATGCTCGGGTCACTTTTGAAACAGCGAATATCGATGCGCTCGGCGAGGCCGTTCCACTCGTAGTGCTGCACCAGGGCGTTGAGGATCTGTTCGAGGGTCACGCCGTGCAGAGGGTTAGTGTCGTGTTCGGTCATGCCGGGCCTGCAGTGAAGAAAGGGCTGAGAAGCCGCGCACCTTAGCCGAGGGCACGGCGCGGGGAAAGGACCACAACGCTCAGGCAACGTTTTGTTGGTTTAACTGTAGGAGATCGCGCGCAACGGCCCGTGCGATATCACTGTTACAAAATCAGAAAGGATGCTTGTCAAGAAAAGGTCTTTTACTCTTTGTAACAGCGCTTTATCCTCTCCAGCCTAATGCTGAATCGCTTCACGCCATTCATTCTTTTCGATACGACCTCTGAATCGGCCCGCCAGTCGCCGTTTTTCTTCCGCAACAAGACAGCGCTGTCTGCCACCGAGCCGATCAAACCGCGCCCTCGCACTGAACCATGCCCGCAGCGGATCGTCATCTACAGTGAACCTGGCGGGAATATCTAAAACATCATGGAGAATCACACTATGAGCACTGACGGTGCTTCGAGTCGAAACCGTTTATTGCCGAACCTGCTGGGCATCCTGCTGCTGCTGATGGGTCTGGCCTTGTTGGCGGGCGGGATCAAATTGAGCCTGCTCGGCGGCTCGCTGTATTACCTGCTGGCCGGCCTCGGCCTGGCCGTCACCGGCATCTTGTTGCTGATGGCCCGTCGCGCGGCGCTGGGCGTGTACGCCCTGGTGCTGTTCGCCAGTACGGTTTGGGCGCTGTGGGAAGTCGGCCTCGACTGGTGGCAACTGGTGCCGCGCCTGGCGCTGTTGTTTGCCCTTGGCATCGTCCTGTTGCTGCCATGGTTCCGTCGTCCGTTGCTGATCGGCAGCCCGTCGTCGAAAGGCACCGGCGCATTGAGCATCGCCGTGGTGCTCGCCGGCGTTGCGGCGCTGGCCAGCCAGTTCACCAACCCCGGTGAAATCAAGGGCCAACTGGACCGCGACAGCGTGCCGGGTATGGCCAGCACCGCCCCGGCGATGCCGGATGGCGACTGGAACTCCTACGGTCGCAGCGCCCATGGTGATCGCTATTCGCCGCTGGCGCAGATCACCCCAGCCAACGCGCACAAACTGGTGCCGGCCTGGACGTTCCGCACCGGCGACATTCCCGGGCCGAACGATCCTGGCGAAACCACCGCGGAAAACACCCCGCTGAAAGTCAACGGCATGCTCTATGTGTGCACGCCGCACAGCCAGGTGATCGCCCTTGACCCGGACACCGGCAAGGAACTCTGGCGGTTCGATCCGAAGCTGAGCACGCAGAATGCGGCCAACTTCAAGGGTTGGGCGCACATGACCTGCCGTGGCGTGTCGTATCACGATGACGCGGTGTACGCCTCCGAGCAGAGCCCGACCGGCAGCGCCAGCCCGGCCGTCGCCAGCAATGCCTGCCCGCGTCGGATCTTCTTGCCGACCGCCGACACCCGTCTGATCGCCCTCAACGCCGACACCGGCAAGATGTGCGAAGACTTCGGCGACAAAGGCCAGATCGACCTGAGCGCCAACATCGGTGGCTTCGCCGCCGGCGGTTACTACTCCACCTCGCCACCGGCGGTCACCAAGGATCTGGTGGTAATTGGCGGCCACGTCACCGACAACGTCTCCACCGACGAGCCCAGCGGCGTGATCCGCGCGTTCGACGTGCACACCGGCAAACTGGTGTGGAATTGGGACAGCGGCAACCCGACCGACACCACGCCAATCGCCGAGGGTAAAACTTACACCCGCAACTCGCCCAACATGTGGTCGATGTTCGCGGTCGACGAAAAGCTCGGCATGCTCTACCTGCCGATGGGCAACCAGACCCCGGACCAGTTCGGCGGTGCGCGCACCCCTGAATCGGAACTGCACGCCGCTGGCCTGACCGCCCTGGACATTGCCACGGGGCAGGTGAAGTGGCACTTCCAGTTCACCCACCATGACCTGTGGGACATGGACGTCGGTGGCCAGCCAACCCTGATGGACCTGAAAACTGCCGACGGCGTGAAGCAAGCCGTGCTGGCCTCGACCAAGCAAGGCAGCATCTACGTGCTGGATCGCAGCACCGGCAAAGCCATTGTGCCGATCAACGAAGTGCCGGTGCCGCAAGGCGCTGTCGCTGGCGATCACACTTCGCCGACGCAGCCGAAATCCGACCTCAACTTCATGCCGCCGCCGTTGAAAGAACGCGACATGTGGGGCGTGACGCCGTTTGACCAGATGCTCTGCCGCATCGACTTCAAGTCCCTGCGCTACGAAGGTCCGTTTACCCCGCCGTCGTTGCAAGGCTCGCTGGTGTATCCGGGTAACTTCGGCGTGTTCGACTGGGGCGGTTTCTCGGTCGATCCGGTGCGCCAGGTGGCGTTCGTCAACCCAAGCTACATGGCGTTCCGCTCGAAGCTGATTCCTGCAGAGGAAATCGCCGCCCAAGGCCCGCGTAAAAGCGAAACCGAAGGCGTGCAGCCGAACAAAGGCGCGCCGTACGGCGTAGTGCTCGAAGCACTGCTGTCGCCAATGGGCCTGCCGTGCCAGGCACCGGCCTGGGGCTACGTGGCAGCGGTCGACCTGACCACCCACAAAACCCTGTGGATGCACAAGAACGGCACGGTGCGCGACAGCTCGCCAGTGCCGATCCCGCTGAGCATGGGCGTGCCAAGCCTGGGCGGCACCGTCACCACCGGCGCTGGCGTCGGTTTCCTCAGCGGCACCCTCGACCAGTACCTGCGTGCCTATGACATCAAAAACGGCAAGCAACTCTGGGAGGGCCGCCTGCCCGCCGGCGCGCAAACCACGCCGATGACCTACACCGGCAAGGACGGCAAGCAATACGTGCTGGTCGTGGCCGGCGGTCACGGCTCGCTGGGCACCAAACAGGGTGACTATGTGATGGCGTATAAACTGTCCGAATAAGCTTTAACGGCAGCGAATACAAAGGCGACGTCCGTGAGGAGGTCGCCTTTTTTATCGGTTGTAGCCAGGGCAAAACATCGTTGTTTACCCAACGCGCATTCCCATGGCTACAACTGGAAGCCAAACACCTTGGGCACGGAGCCGTTGGTGTTATCGTCAGCGGCAACCACCAGTCGGCCATCGTGTTGCAGCACCATCCCCCAGATGGACGTCCGGTCAGGCCCCAGTTTCCAGCCTTCTTTACTGAAGGTTGTATCCAGGATGCCGTCTTCGAGCATACGCGCCACGCAAAATTCGGTTTCGATCCCGTCACCTGATATGCCACCAAACAACAACAGCTTGCCGGAACTGAGGCGGCTGGCGAATCCCCAGTAAAGCCCACCTTCAATTTCAGTAAAGCGAGGCTGTCCATTGTTGAATCCGATATCGGGTTGACCACTGGCCATAAACCGCATCGCCAGCGCCTTATGGTTGTCGCTGCCGAAGACCATGATCGTGTACTCACCGTTACCAGCGTCGAGTGACAATGTGTGGCCCGTCGAGTAATTCCCCGATTCCGGCCCGAACCATACCGATCCCCGATCCCCGAAGCTCGGGTCTGACCAACCGTCGAGATCATAGCGAGTGAGCAGGATGCGACGGATGCTGAGCCCTGAGACCAGTTCATCCGTGTCACCAGACAACAGGATCTTATTGTCCGCCGTGATGGAAATATGGTTCAGGTTGGTGCTAATGCCTCTGTGCTGAAGAGGTCGCTGACTTAACAGTTGCCCCGTCGCACCGTCTATTCGCAACAGCAAGGTGGTAGTCACGCCGATGCCCGAGGGATCGATGACCGAGTAGGGGAACGTCATCCAGAATTGCCCAGGCTGCCCCTGCACCAGGCCACCATCGCGTGTAGTGAGGTTTAAGTCCTTGGTATCGACCCGCAGGACAACCTTGCCGTCCACCCCGAATTCCGGATCGGGTTTGCCATCCTCCATCAGTCGCGCAAGCGCAGGCAGGCCAATGCTTTTGTCCGGCTGGCGACGCAGGCCACTGAGCAGTATCTTTCCATCAGGCTGAATAAAAATCTGACTCACTACAGAATTAAACCCTGCCTCGAACTGGACCAGGACGCTGCCATTCATGCCAAAGTCGCGGTCTACAGACCCGTCGGCATTCAGCCGGAACACCTCTGTATCGGGATACGTCCAGATCGCGACCACCAATCGACTTGAACCGTCCAAGGCAATCGTGCGGCATTGCCCCTTCAGTCCAGGGAAACTAACGACGCCTTGATCCCCAAATGAAAGGTCCAGCTTCAGCTTCTCAAACTCCAATGGCTCAAGAGATTTATTGCTCATGGTTCCTCCCTGACACAGCGCGTTGCAGGCAGCACGCTGAACCTGCGCCTCTCGTTGCGTCCGATGTGGCTAGTGGGTCCGTTGCAGTCCCTATTCAGCCACATTGCCGCCGCGTAAAAACCTGATAGAACTGACAGTTCTTATGTCCCGACAGCCCAAAAACATGGCTTTTGGGGCCACCTGAGAAACGGTTTCCATAAATCAACTACACCTTCGATTTATCCCGTAACACCTAAGCAGCATTGAAACCACCGCTTGCCTGCCCCATCTAACACCCCATACCCCATTGCGCAGGTGCCCCATGAGCGAACAGCAAGAATTTTCTGAAGAGCTGAACGACGACACCGAAACAGATCACATCGAACATCATTCCACCGGCAAAGGCCTGGCCCTGCCGGGGCAGAACCTGCCGGACAAGGTCTACATCATCCCGATCCACAATCGCCCGTTCTTCCCGGCGCAGGTGTTGCCGGTGATCGTCAATGAAGAACCCTGGGCCGAGACGCTGGAGTTGGTGAGCAAGTCCGAGCACCACTCGCTGGCGCTGTTCTTCATGGACTCGCCGCAAGAAGACCCGCGCCACTTCGACACCTCGGCGTTGCCGCAATACGGCACGCTGGTCAAGGTACATCACGCCAGCCGCGAGAACGGCAAGCTGCAATTCGTCGCCCAGGGCCTGACGCGCGTGCGCATCAAGACCTGGCTCAAGCACCATCGCCCGCCGTACCTGGTGGAAGTGGAATATCCGCACCAGCCCACCGAGCCGACCGACGAGGTCAAGGCTTACGGCATGGCGCTGATCAACGCGATCAAGGAATTACTGCCGCTCAACCCGCTGTACAGCGAAGAGCTGAAGAATTACCTCAACCGCTTCAGCCCCAACGACCCGTCGCCGCTGACCGACTTCGCCGCCGCCCTGACCTCCGCCACCGGTTCCGAGCTGCAAGAAGTGCTCGACTGCGTGCCGATGCTCAAGCGCATGGAAAAAGTCCTGCCGATGCTGCGCAAGGAAGTCGAAGTCGCGCGCCTGCAGAAAGAGATTTCCGCCGAGGTGAACCGCAAGATCGGTGAGCACCAGCGGGAGTTTTTCCTCAAGGAACAACTCAAGGTTATCCAGCAGGAACTGGGGCTGACCAAGGACGATCGCAGCGCCGATATCGAGCAGTTCCAGCAACGCTTGGAAGGTAAAGCGCTGCCGCCGCAGGCACAGAAACGCATCGAAGAAGAACTGAACAAACTGTCGATCCTCGAAACCGGCTCGCCGGAATACGCCGTGACCCGCAATTATCTGGAGTGGGCGACGGCGGTGCCGTGGGGCGTGTATGGCGAGGACAAACTCGACCTCAAGCACGCACGCAAGGTACTCGACCAGCACCACGCCGGACTCGACGACATCAAGGACCGCATCCTCGAATTCCTCGCGGTCGGTGCCTATAAAGGCGAGATCAGCGGCTCCATCGTACTGCTGGTAGGCCCGCCGGGCGTCGGCAAGACCAGCGTCGGTAAATCCATCGCCGAATCCCTGGGCCGGCCGTTCTACCGCTTCAGCCTCGGCGGCATGCGCGACGAAGCCGAGATCAAGGGCCACCGCCGCACCTACATCGGCGCGATGCCGGGCAAACTGGTGCAGGCGTTGAAAGACGTTGAAGTGATGAACCCGGTGATCATGCTCGACGAGATCGACAAGATGGGCCAGAGCTACCAGGGCGACCCGGCCTCGGCGCTGCTGGAAACTCTCGACCCGGAACAGAACGTCGAATTCCTCGATCATTACCTGGACCTGCGTCTGGACCTGTCGAAGGTGCTGTTCGTCTGTACCGCCAACACCCTGGACTCGATCCCTGGTCCGTTGCTCGACCGCATGGAAGTGATTCGCCTGTCGGGCTACATCACCGAAGAAAAAGTCGCGATCGCCAAGCGTCACCTGTGGCCCAAGCAACTGGAGAAGGCCGGCGTGTCGAAAGGCAGCCTGAGCATCAGCGACAGCGCGCTGAAAGTCTTGATCGACGGCTATGCCCGCGAAGCCGGGGTGCGCCAGTTGGAAAAACAACTGGGCAAACTTGTGCGCAAAGCGGTGATGAAGCTGATCGAAGAACCGAAAGCGGTGATCAAGCTTGGCCCCAAAGACCTCGAAGCCTCACTCGGCCGCGCGGTGTTTCGCAACGAACAAGTGCTGTCCGGCACTGGGGTCATCACCGGCCTGGCCTGGACCAGCATGGGCGGCGCAACCTTGCCGATCGAGGCCACGCGTATACACACGCTCAATCGCGGCTTCAAGCTCACCGGGCAACTGGGTGATGTGATGAAGGAGTCGGCGGAAATCGCCTACAGCTACGTCAGCTCGCACCTCAAGCAATTCGGCGGCGATGCCAAGTTCTTCGACGAAGCCTTTGTCCACTTGCACGTCCCGGAAGGCGCCACACCCAAGGACGGCCCAAGCGCCGGCGTGACCATGGCCAGCGCCCTGCTCTCCCTCGCACGCAACCAGCCGCCGAAAAAAGGCGTGGCCATGACCGGCGAACTGACACTGACCGGGCACGTCCTGCCGATCGGCGGCGTGCGCGAAAAAGTCATCGCCGCACGTCGGCAGAAAATCTTCGAACTGATCCTGCCGGAGCCCAACCGTGGCAACTTCGAGGAACTGCCGGAGTACCTGAAGGAAGGCATCACCGTGCACTTCGCCAAGCGCTTTGCGGACGTGGCGAAGATTTTGTTCTGACGGTCATGTAGCGGCTGTAACGCCGCTATCGCTGGCAAGCCAGCTCCCACAGGATCTTGCGATGAACACAACTTCTGTGAACACCGCCGATCACTGTGGGAGCTGCGGTGCGACGATTCGACTTGCCAGCGATGGCGTCAGTCCAGACAACACCTGACTGGGCGGCTGTCACACTTTGTCTCATCTTCAGTTATGCTCGCCGTTCGTCGTGAACGCCGGAGCCCCTGACCTTATGTCCCCCACTCGCCTGTTACTGCCCCTCAGTCTCGCCCTGCTGGCCGCTTGCGCCAGCTCACCGAAACAAAACCTGACTGTGGAAAAACAAAGCGAATGCCCATTGCGAATGAGTAATGGGCAAAACCTGATCCTGACCTTGCCAAGCAACCCGACCACGGGCTACCGCTGGGCGATTCAGGATTCGGCCGGCGGCGTGTTGAAGGCGTTGAGCCCCGAGGTGTACAGCAACCCGGAAGACGCCGGTATCGTCGGCAGCGCCGGGATTTCCACTTGGCGTTTCCAGGCGTTCGCCCCTGGCACAGGCCGTTTGCGCCTGACTTATTCGCAACCCTGGGCGCCGGAAGTCACGGCGGTGCAGAGCTTCGACTGCGCGATTGCGGTTAACTGACGATGGGTTGGCTGATCCTCGCGTTGATGGGCGCGGCCACCTTTGTCTACGGCTTGAGCGTGCACGCGGCGCTGCTGTGTCTGCTGGTCAAGCCATTGCCGGTGTTGGCCTTGCTCGGCTGGTTGCACGACGCGCCGCCCAGCGATTACCGACGCTGGATCAGCCTGGGTTTGATTTTCTCGCTGCTCGGCGATGTGTTGCTGGCCTGGCCCGGCGACCTGTTTGTGTTTGGCCTTGGGGCGTTTTTGCTGGCGCACCTGGCGTACCTGAAAGCCTACTTGAGCGATTGCCGACGCCTGGCGCTGTTGCCGCTGATCGTCGCAGCGGCGGTGGGCGCAGTCTTGCTTGGCGTGCTGATTCGCCAAGGTTTGGGGCCGTTGCTGGTGCCGGTGGTGATTTACGGCATGGCGATTTCGGCGATGCTGTGGCGGGCTCTCGCGCGCCTGGGCAGCGACGTACCGAAGCGTTCGGCGTTGCTGGCGGCGGGTGGCGCCCTGGCGTTCGTGTTCTCCGACAGCGTGATTGGCATCGATCGCTTTGTCGCGCCGTTCCATGCCGCGCCTTACGTGATCATCCTCAGCTACTGGCTGGGGCAGTGGGCGATCACGGCGTCGGCGTTCTCTCAAAGATCACGCTAGCCCCTGTGGCGAGGGAGCTTGCTCCCGCTGGGTGGCGCAGCCGCCCTCGCTTTTTCTCAAGGAAGGGTTAGGGCCTGCTTCGCAGGCCATCGGGGGTAAGCCCCTCACCCCACCAGCCCTTGCGCCTTCAGCCGCAGCGGTTTATCAGACAACCCGCGCATCTCACCGTCAACTTGGCTAAAATGCCGGCCTTTTCCACCCTGCCGCCGGAATCGCCGTGAGCAAAGAACCCGATCGCCTTTTCGCCCAGCCGTTGGCTCAAGTGCCTGACTTCGCCTTCAACGAGGACGTGGTGCGGGTGTTCCCGGATATGATCAAGCGCTCGGTGCCGGGTTACCCGACTATCGTCGAGAACCTCGGCGTGCTCGCCGCGCAATTCGCCCAGCCGAACACCGTGCTGTACGACCTCGGCTCGTCCCTTGGCGCGGTGACCCAGGCCTTGCGCCGGCACGTGCGCACCGACGGTTGCCGGGTGATCGCGGTGGATAACTCTTCGGCCATGGTCGAGCGCTGCCGCGAGTACCTCAACGGCCAGGACTCGATGTTCCAGGAATTGCTGCCGGTGGAAGTGATCGAGGGCGACATTCTCGCCCTCGACTTCCAGCCCGCGTCGGTGGTGGCGCTGAACTTCACCCTGCAGTTCATCGCCCCGGAGCTGCGCACCGCGTTGCTCGCGCGCATCCGCGAGGCGTTGGTACCGGGCGGCGCGTTGATCCTCTCGGAGAAGCTGCGCTTCAACGATGCCGAGGAACACGCGCTGCTCACCGATTTGCACATCGCGTTCAAGCGCGCCAACGGCTACAGCGAACTGGAAATCGCCCAGAAGCGCAGCGCCATTGAAAACGTCATGAAGCCCGACAGCCTCGAAGAACACCGCGAACGCCTGCTGGCCGCCGGGTTTTCGAAAGTCGTGCCGTGGTTCCAGTGTCTTAACTTTGCCTCGTTGATTGCCCTGCCATGATTGATCTGTCGCCCCTCGCCCGCCGTCTCGCCGGTACTCCGCTGGCCGATTGGGCCAACACCGTGCAAGCACAACTCGACAAGAAAATGGAGAAAGGCCACGGCGACCTGGAGCGCTGGCAAAGCGCACTGGACGCCTTGCCGAAGATCCAGCCGAGCACGATCGACCTGCTCAACGGCCTGACACTCGACACCGACTGCGACGACGCCACCCGCGCGCAAATGCGTACCGCGTTGATGGGCCTGTCGCCGTGGCGCAAGGGGCCGTTCGACCTGTTCGGCGTGCACGTCGACACCGAATGGCGCTCGGACTGGAAATGGTCGCGAGTCGCGCCGCATCTGGACCTCAAGGGCAAACGCATCCTCGATGTCGGTTGCGGCAACGGTTACTACATGTGGCGCATGCTCGGCGCCGGCGCCGACAGCGTGATCGGCGTCGACCCAAACTGGCTGTTTTTCTGCCAGTTCCAGGCCGTGCAGCGTTATCTGTCGGAGCCCAACGCCTGGCATCTGCCTTTCCCGTTCGAAGACCTGCCACCGAACCTGGAAGGGTTCGACACGGTGTTTTCCATGGGGGTGTTCTACCACCGCCGCTCGCCGATCGAGCACTTGCTGGCGCTGAAGGATTGTCTGGTCAAGGGCGGGGAATTGGTGCTGGAGACGTTGGTGGTCGAAGGCGATAAACACCAAGTGCTGGTGCCGGAAGACCGTTACGCGCAGATGCGCAACGTGTGGTTCCTGCCGTCGGTGCCGGCGCTGGAACTGTGGCTGCGGCGGGCCGGGTTCAGCGATATTCGTTGCGTGGACGTGAGCGTGACTACGGTCGAGGAACAACGCGGCACGGAGTGGATGAAATATCAGTCGCTGAGCGATTTTCTCGATCCCGAGGATCACAGCAAAACCGTTGAAGGGCTGCCGGCGCCGATGCGGGCGGTGATCGTGGCGAAGAAGTAATCCAGACAGCAAATAGGCTTGTGGGAGCTGGCTTGCCAGCGATAGCGGTGGATCAGTCGACATCCATGTTTGATGTCCCGACGTCATCGCTGGCAAGCCAGCTCCCACAGGGTCTGGTGTTGTTTTTCAGATTGCTGGCTTCGCCCTTCGGGCCTTGAAAAACTCACTCAGCACCGCCCCACACTCCTCCGCTAACACCCCGCCTTCATACAACACCCGGTGATTCAAAAAGCCCTGGGTAAAGAACTGCCCTTGGCTTTGCACAATCCCCGCCTTCGGCTCCAGCGCGCCGTACACCACCCGGGCGATCCGCGAATGGACGATCAGGCCGGCGCACATGCTGCACGGCTCCAGGGTTACGTAGAGCGTGCTGCCGGGCAGGCGATAGTTGCTGACAGCCTGGGCGGCGGCGCGGATCGCGACCATTTCCGCGTGGGCGCTGGGGTCATGGCGGCTGATCGGGCAATTGAAGCCGCGACCGATGATCTCGCCGTCCTGCACCAGCACCGCGCCCACCGGCACTTCGCCAAGCGCCGCGCCTTGGGCGGCGAGGGTCAGGGCTTCGCGCATGAAATCCTGGTCGCGGCTGCGGTCGATGATCGCCGGGCGAAACTGCCGCATCACGCCACCTCGATCGCGGCCATCAGGCCGGTTTCCATGTGGTCGATCACGTGGCAATGGAACATCCACACCCCCGGGTTATCGGCGACCAGCGCGACCTGCGCCCGCTCGTTCTTGCCCAGCAGGTAGGTGTCGGTGAAATACGGAATGACCTTGTGCCGGTTCGAGGCAATCACTTTGAAACTCATCCCGTGCAGGTGAATCGGGTGCTGGTATTGGGTCAGGTTCTTCAGCTCGAATATGTAGCTTTTGCCCTTTTCGAGCTTGGCGATGGGCCGGTCGGCGCAGGTTTTATCAGTGATGTCCCAGGCCTTGCCGTTGATCTGCCACAGGCTCGGCGGCTTGCCATTGTCGACATTGACCGACACCGAACCGACCCATTCGAAATTGAAGTTGAGTTTCTCCGCGTTGACCAGGTCCGGCTCGGCCACCGGGTTGGCCGGCAGCGCAGGGGGCCAAGTGGCTGGCGCCTCATTGTTGGCCACCGAACGCAGAGTCCCGAGCCGCACCGGGCCGTTGCGCAGGGACAGTTCTTCGCCGGCTGCTGGCGCCTTGATCGCCAGGCAAATACGCATGCCCGGCCCCAACCAGTATTCCTTGCCCAGCGGACGCGGCGCGACGGGATTGCCGTCCAGCGCATAGATCTGCGCCTCGACCCCAGGAATATTCAGGCGATAGGTCAAGGTGTTGTCGAGGTTGAGGATGCGCACCCGAGTGATCTGCCCGGCCGGCAAATCGATCACCGCCTGGGACACGCCATTGATGGTCGACAGCCGCCCCGCCGTGCCACCGCGTGCCGCTTCCCGGGGAATGCTGAACGCCACGAACTGGCCCTCGTCATCGACGTGCCAACTCTTCAGGCTCAGGGTTTGCTCATACTTGAACCCGGTGGGCTCACGCTCCTCGACAATCAGCGGCCCGACCAACCCGCGGCCCAGCTCTTCGCTGCTGTTGACGTGCGGGTGATACCAATAGCTGCCAGCGTCCGGCACGCGGAACTGGTAATCGAAATACTCACCTGGCAACACCGGCAATTGCGAGACGTACGGCACGCCGTCCATCTCCAGCGGCAGGCGAATGCCGTGCCAGTGAATGGTGGTCGCCACTGGCAGATGATTGATGAAGCGCACCCGCAACCACTCACCCTGACGCACCCGCAACTCGGTGCCCGGCGCCGACGGGCCAAACGCCCAAGCCTCGGTCTTGTGCCCGGCGACCAGTTCCACATCCAAAGGCGCAGCAATCAATTCATAGTCATGCCCGGCGTTCGCGTCGGCCCTTTTACCCAGCCAATAGCGCGACGCACCTCCTGCTCCCAGACCAACGACAACAAGACCGGCCAGGCCACCGAGGATTTGGCGACGGGAAAAGGACATGAACGCAACTACCTCACGGATCAGCGACAGGCTTGGGGGCCCGCAAAAGGCGAATACGATACACCCGCAGTTGTGAAAGAAACAGCGACGCGGGCGTGACGCGCCGCCGCAGGCGTGGCCGGAAGACTTCCGGCATAAAGCAAAAAAGCCGTGTGAACGCGGGTTCACACGGCTTTTTTGTTATCCGGTCAGGCCATCAAGGCCTGTGCCGGATCATTCCCACTCAATCGTCGCCGGCGGCTTGCTCGACACGTCGTAGGTGACGCGGGAGATGCCTTCGATTTCGTTGATGATACGGCCGCTGACGGTTTCCAGCAGTTCGTAGGGCAGGTGTGCCCAGCGGGCGGTCATGAAGTCGATGGTTTCCACGGCACGCAGGGCCACAACCCAGGCGTAACGACGGCCATCGCCGACCACGCCGACCGATTTCACCGGTTGGAACACGACGAATGCCTGGCTGACTTTGTGGTACCAGTCGGCCTTGCGCAGTTCTTCGATGAAGATATGGTCGGCGCGACGCAGCAGGTCGGCGTATTCCTTTTTCACTTCACCGAGGATCCGCACGCCCAGGCCTGGGCCCGGGAAGGGGTGACGGTAGACCATGTCGTATGGCAGGCCGAGTTCCAGGCCCAGGCGACGGACTTCGTCCTTGAACAGTTCGCGCAGCGGCTCGACCAGTTTCAGGTTCATTTCTTCCGGCAAGCCACCCACGTTGTGGTGCGACTTGATCACGTGGGCCTTGCCGCTTTTGGCGCCAGCCGACTCGATCACGTCCGGGTAGATGGTGCCCTGGGCGAGGTACTTGATGTTGTCCAGTTTGTTGGACTGGGCATCGAATACGTCGATGAAGGTTCGCCCGATAATCTTGCGCTTCTTCTCCGGGTCGGACTCGCCGGCCAGGTTGTTCAGGAACTGCTCTTCGGCGTTGGCGCGGATCACTTTGACGCCCATGTTCTCGGCGAACATGGCCATCACTTGCTCGCCTTCGTGCAGACGCAGCAGGCCGTTGTCGACGAAGACGCAGGTCAGCTGGTCGCCGATGGCCTTGTGCAGCAGCGCGGCCACAACGGACGAATCGACGCCGCCGGACAGGCCCAGCAGCACGTTGTCGGTGCCGACCTGGGCGCGGACCTGGGCGATGGCGTCTTCAGCGATTTTCGACGGGGTCCACAGGGCTTCGCACTCGCAGATGTCGAGGATGAAGCGCGACAGGATGCGGCCGCCCTGCTTGGTGTGGGTCACTTCCGGGTGGAACTGCACACCGTAGTAGCCGCGCGCGTCGTCGAACATGCCGGCAATCGGGCAGCTCGGGGTGCTGGCCAACACGTGAAATTCCTGCGGCATCTTGGTGACCTTGTCACCGTGGCTCATCCACACGTCGAGGCCAAACACGCCGTCAGCGTCGACATGGTCTTCGATGCCGTCGAGGATGCGGCTCTTGCCGACCACGTCGACGCGGGCGTAACCGAACTCACGCAGCTCGGAGCCTTCGACCTTGCCGCCAAGCTGTTCGGCCATGGTCTGCATGCCGTAGCAGATACCGAAAACCGGTACGCCCAAGTCCCACACCGCTTGCGGCGCGCGTGGGCTGTCAGCGACGTGTACAGACTCGGGGCCGCCGGCGAGGATGATCCCGCGCGGTGCGAATTCGCGAATCGCTTCGTCGTCCATGTCGAACGGATGCAGTTCGCAGTACACGCCGATTTCACGCACGCGACGTGCGATCAGTTGGGTGTACTGGGAACCGAAGTCGAGGATCAGGATGCGGTGAGCGTGAATATCGAGGGCCATGATTCAGTCTCGTCTAAGTCATTCAGAAACAGTCGTGATTCAGAAACAACTCGGGGCTGAATCGAACAGCCCCGGTTATGTAACGTCTTGCTGGAAGCCTTAACCGACGCGGTAGTTCGGCGCTTCCTTGGTGATCTGCACGTCGTGGACGTGGGACTCGGCCATGCCAGCGCCGGTGATCCGCACGAACTCAGGCTTGGTGCGCATTTCTTCGATGTCGGCGCTGCCGGTGTAACCCATCGAGGAACGCAGGCCACCCATCAACTGGTGAATGATCGCGCTCAGGCTGCCTTTGTACGGCACACGGCCTTCGATGCCTTCCGGTACCAGTTTCTCGGCACCGGCCGAAGAGTCCTGGAAGTAGCGATCGGAAGAGCCCTGGGCCTGGGACATGGCGCCCAGCGAACCCATGCCGCGATAAGCCTTGTACGAACGGCCCTGGAACAGTTCGATCTCGCCCGGGGCTTCCTCAGTACCGGCGAACATCGAGCCCATCATCACGCAGGACGCACCGGCGACGATGGCTTTGGACAAGTCACCGGAGAAGCGGATGCCGCCGTCGGCGATCAATGGAATGCCGGTGCCTTCAAGGGCTGCGGCGACGTTGGCGATGGCGCTGATTTGCGGCACGCCCACACCGGCGACGATACGGGTGGTGCAGATCGAGCCAGGGCCGATACCGACCTTGACCGCATCGGCGCCAGCTTCAACCAGAGCCTTGGCGGCAGCGCCGGTGGCAATGTTGCCGCCGATCACTTGCACGTCAGGGAAATTCTCTTTGACCCAGCGAACGCGGTCGATCACGCCCTTGGAGTGACCGTGGGCAGTGTCGACCACCACCACGTCAACGCCGGCATTGACCAGGGCCGAGACGCGCTCGCCAGTGTCCTTGCCGGTACCGACCGCAGCCCCGACACGCAGGCGACCTTGGTCGTCCTTGCTGGCCAGCGGGTAAGCCTTGGCTTTTTCGATGTCTTTGACGGTCATCATGCCTTTGAGGGCGAACTTGTCGTCGACGATCAGGACTTTTTCCAGGCGATGCTTGTGCAGCAGCTCGCGGACTTCGTTCTTGTTGGCACCTTCGCGAACCGTGACCAGACGCTCTTTAGGCGTCATCACTTCACGAACGGTGGCGTCCAGACGGGTTTCGAAGCGCACGTCGCGGGAAGTGACAATGCCGACCAGGTCGCCATCGTGCAGCACCGGAACGCCGGAGATGTTGTGCATGCGGGTCAGTTCGAACAGATCGCGAACCGTGGCGTCAGCCTCGATGGTGATCGGGTCCTTGACCACGCCGGCCTCGAACTTCTTGACCTTGCGCACTTCGGCAGCTTGCTGCTCGATGGTCATGTTCTTGTGGATGATGCCGATGCCACCTTCCTGAGCCATGGCGATTGCCAGACGGGCTTCAGTGACGGTGTCCATGGCGGCAGAAACCAGGGGAATATTCAGCTCGATGCCACGGGTTAGGCGGGTCTTGAGACTGACTTCGTTAGGAAGCACCTCGGAGTAACCGGGCACTAGGAGAATGTCGTCGAATGTCAGAGCTTCTTGGCTGATACGCAGCATCGCGGGGGCTCCCGAGCGGGAAAATGGAAGCGCGCCATTATAGTCAGACACCCCCTCGGGTTCAATGTAAAACTCTGTCTATTATTAGCATTGCTGATATACGGGGAATTGCAGGCCTTACAACTCGACTTTCACCCAACTGACGGGCAGATCCAGCCAATCGGCGAATTCATCGAGAAAGCTCTGCTTGAAACCGGCCTCGGCCCAGTTATTGAAGATAAACCCGAGGTTCGAAAAGCCGCATTCCTGCAAAAAGATAAAGCCGTTGATGTCGTCTTCATGCCCGCATTCCGGGCAGGTGAAGTTATCGGTACGCGCCGGCATCCAGTCTTCCAGGCTTTCGAACAGCGCTTCGCCGATCTCCTTGAGGCATTCCGGGCACCCGGCCTCGCCGAGAAAACCCTTGGCCGGCGTATAGATGCAGCGCTTGTAGATGACTTCCAGGCCATTGACCGGCTCATTGAACGGCAGCGCATCGGGGTGCAGCACCACGGCGCGAGCACCATCGGCCAGTGCGTAAGCCATGCGATTGCCGGTGCGCCCGCAAGTGGTCAGTTCTTCCTTGACGATGTTCTTGCGCACCAGCCAGCGCAGGATCGCCCGCGCGCGGGGTTCGTGCACCGGCAAGGTGGAGATTTTCGGAACGAGGATGCTTTGCGAATTCATAGGGACTGCCTGCTGCCCATTCGGGGTAACCACTGTGCGGCGCGCAGCTTAAGCCCTGACAGGATTCGGTCAAGTGCTCAAGTAACGTCCGATCAAGGCGATCCCGCTGGCCAGCACCAGCCAGGTCACCAGACGGACAAACGCGTCGCGGGACAATTTCATCGTCAAGCGACGACCGATCCACAACCCCATTGCCATGGCCGGCAATAAACACACGGCCAGCAGCAATAAGGGTAGCTCGGCATAGACACCGGCGATGGCAAACAGACTCAACCGCACCACGGTGCTGCAACTGATCAACGCACTCTGGGTCGCCCGGGCCGGGTCTTTGGGCAAACGGCTGTTCAGGTAAATCGCATATAAAAAGCCGCCACTGCCAAACAACGCCCCGAACAGGCCGCCCACCGTGCCCATCGGCAGCGCCCAGCCCGCCGACAACTCACGGGGCCGCGCTTTAACCCACAGGCTGTAAACCGCGTAAGCCGTGATGAACAGTCCCATCAACAGCAGCAACAGGTCGGACTTGAGATTCAGCAGGAACACCACGCCCAGGCTGCAGCCCAGCGCCATGCACGGCAGCAGCCGCAGCAATTCGGCTTTCGACACGTCCCGCCGCGACGGCAGCAGGTTGCCGAACGCGGCGACGAAATCCAGCAGCACCAGCAACGGCACGATTTTCGACAACGGCATGAACAGAATCAGAATCGGCCCCGCCACCAGCGCCGTGCCGAACCCGGCGATGCCGAACACGATATAC
This sequence comes from Pseudomonas rhizozeae, assembly GCF_031583775.1. Taxonomy (NCBI): domain Bacteria; kingdom Pseudomonadati; phylum Pseudomonadota; class Gammaproteobacteria; order Pseudomonadales; family Pseudomonadaceae; genus Pseudomonas; species Pseudomonas rhizozeae. The sequence goes on along the minus strand of NZ_JAVLSB010000069.1, from coordinate 68,699 downwards.
GCCAGGCTGATGCCAAGGCCGATGACCAGCCAATCGGTCAGGCCGAAGGGCCATTGGTTGAGTAATTCCAGCAACGCGCAATCCTTTCGTTGAAAATGATTCCCTGGTGGGAGCGAGCCTGCTCGCGAATACGGTTTACATTCAACATCAGTTTTGACTGTCATACCGCTTTCGCGAGCAGGCTCGCTCCCACAGGGTTGGCGACAGTCGATCAATATCCGCCATAGAGATATCCCTGCGAATGCCTTTAAACTGCGCCCCATGATTAAAGATCCCTTCGCAAGACTCGGCCTCGACCGGGAAGTCCTGACTGTCAGCCAGCTTAACGGCCGCGCGCGGGTGTTGCTGGAAGATGTGTTCAGCAATATCTGGGTCGAAGGCGAGATCTCCAACCTCGCCCGCCCGGCGTCCGGCCACGTGTACTTCACCTTGAAGGACAGCGGCGCCCAGGTGCGTTGCGCGTTGTTCCGGCAGAATGCCGCGCGGGTACGCCAGGCGCTGAAGGATGGCCTGGCGGTCAAGGTGCGTGGCAAGGTCTCGCTGTTCGAGGGCCGCGGCGATTATCAGTTGATCCTCGACACCGTGGAACCGGCCGGCGACGGTGCCCTGCGCCTGGCCTTCGACGCGCTGAAAGAGAAACTCAGCGCCGAAGGCCTGTTCAGCGCCGAGCGCAAGGTGCCGCTGCCGGCCCATCCGCAACGTATCGGCATCATCAGTTCGCCGACCGGCGCGGTGATTCGCGACATCATCAGCGTGTTCCGCCGCCGTGCGCCGCAGGTGCAACTGACCTTGATCCCGACTGCCGTGCAGGGCCGCGAAGCCGTGGGGCAAATCGTCCGCGCGTTGAAAATCGCCGATGCCCGCGGCTTCGATGCGCTGATCCTGGCGCGGGGCGGCGGTTCGCTGGAAGACCTCTGGTGTTTCAACGAAGAAGCCGTGGCCCGGGCGGTGGACGCCTGCGTGACGCCGATCGTCAGCGCCGTCGGCCATGAAACCGATGTATCGATCAGTGACTTTGTGGCAGACGTTCGCGCGCCGACCCCGTCCGCTGCCGCCGAGCTGCTCGCGCCTGATGCCAGCGACCTGGTGCGCCGGGTCGAAAGCCTGCACCGGCGCCTGGTGATGCGCATCCGCGATCGCCTGGCCCGCGAGCGCATGCGCCTGGAAGGCATGACACGTCGCTTGCGTCATCCCGGCGAGCGCCTGCGCCAGCAAGCGCAACGCCTCGACGACCTGGACATGCGCATGCGCCGGGCCTTTGAACGCAATCTAAATACCCGCCGCGAACGGCTGATCCGTCTGGAGACTCGCCTCGCCGGGCAACATCCGGGCCGGCAACTGGCGCTGCTGCGCCAACGCCTCGACAGCCTCGCCGAACGCTTGCCACGCTCGATGCGCGAAGGCCTCAAGGCCCGGCGACTGCAATTGCAGAGTCAGATGCAAACGCTGCACGTGGTCAGTCCGTTGGCGACCCTCGCGCGGGGCTACAGCATTCTGCTCGATGATCGTGGCCACGCGATCCGCAGCGCCGAACAGACCCGGCCGGGCCAACGCCTTAAAGCAAAATTAGGCGATGGCGAACTCGATGTGCGTGTCGAAGACAACCACCTGACGCCCGTCACCCTTTCTTTACTGGATTGATCGATGCCACGTTTTTTTGCTTCGCTGCTGTTGCTATGCCTGACCTTCACCGCCCACGCCGACAGTTACATCACCCGGCTGTTGAATAAGCCAGTGCCGGGCGGCGTCGCGGTGGTTAACCTTGGCCCGTCGGCGCAAGCGCTGAAGGCGACGTACCAGGGCAAACCGGTGCTGGTGGTCAAGGAGCAAGACAACTGGCTGGCAATCGTCGGCATCCCGCTCACGGTCAAACCCGGCCCGCAGCAGATCAGCAGCGCCGGGCGCAGCCTGAACTTCAACGTCGGCAGCAAGAATTACCCGGAACAGCGCATCACCCTGAAGAACACCCAGCAGGTCAATCCAAATCCGGACAACCTCAAGCGCATCGAGGGTGAACTGGCCGAGCAGCTCAAGGCCTACCGCAGCTTCAGCCCCAATACCCCGAGCAACCTGCTGCTGGACAAACCGGTCAACGGCCCGTTGTCGAGTAAGTTCGGTGTACGCCGCTTCTTCAATGGTGAAGAACGCAACCCGCACTCAGGCCTGGATTTCGCCGTGCCGGGCGGCACGCCGATCAAGACCCCGGCGGCGGGCAAGGTGATCCTCACCGGCAACTACTTCTTCAACGGCAACACAGTGTTCGTTGACCACGGGCAGGGCTTTATCAGCATGTTCTGCCACATGTCGAAGATTGATGTGCAGGTCGGCCAGCAACTGGCCCGGGGGGCCGTAGTGGGCAAGGTCGGCGCCACCGGCCGCGCGACCGGGCCGCACATGCACTGGAACGTCAGCTTGAATGATGCGCGGGTGGATCCGGCGATTTTCATTGGGGCGTTCCAGCCTTAGTTTTTTGTTGATCCCGCTGGCCTCATCGCTGGCAAGCCAGCTCCCACAAGAATAGGTGTCTTGCTCTACATTTGTGACCGACACAAATCCCTGTAAGAGACTTGGATAAATGCCAGTGGCCTCATCGCTGGCAAGCCAGCTCCCACAGGTTTTGTGTTGATCACAAACTCAAAGTACGGCGCCAATCCATGTGGGAGCTGGCTTGCCAGCGATGGCGGCACAAGCATCACCGCCCATTTTTCTGATTGCCGTCCTTCAACCATCGACGCAATCAAAACCGCACTCACCGTAGAACGGCGCCATAAAATCTCGCCAAACCCCACAAAAGCAGAACTTCTCCCAATTTTTCCCCACTGCTTGCCATCCTTCACCCTCGCGGTTAGGGTTGAGGGCATGAAAACCTCTCACACCCTCATTCAGCTTCGTCAGCACCGCAGCCTGTGCCTCGTCAGCGCACGACTGCCAGGCTGAATCGCTGCGCCTCATCCCACCGTTTTACCCCCAACGTTGATCCACCGGCAGGCCGCCTCTTTTCGGCCCACACAATAAGGATGTCCCCGATGAGCATGCTCAAAGACCCGTCTTCGAAGTACCGCGCGTTCCCGACCATCGATATCCCGGATCGCACCTGGCCATCGAAGACCATCACCGCCGCGCCGATCTGGTGCAGCTCGGACCTGCGTGACGGCAACCAGTCGCTGATTGAGCCGATGGACGCGGCGAAGAAGCTGCGCTTCTGGAAAACTCTGGTGCAAGTGGGCGTGAAGGAAATCGAAGCCTCGTTCCCGGCGGCATCGCAAACCGATTTCGACTTCGTGCGTACGCTGATCGAAGACGGCCACATCCCGGACGACACCACCATTCAGGTGCTGACCCAGGGACGTGAAGACCTGATCGCGCGCACGTTCGAATCCCTGCGCGGGGCGAAGAAAGCCATCGTGCACCTGTACAACGCCACCTCCCCTTCTTTCCGCCGCATTGTCTTCAACCAGGACAAGGACGGCATAAAAGCCATCGCGGTCAACGCCGCCAAGCTGTTCGTCAAATACGCCGCGCAACAGCCCGAGACCCAATGGCAGTTCGAATACTCGCCGGAAACCTTCAGCGCCACCGAACTGGATTTCGCCAAGGAAGTCTGCGACGCGGTGATCGAAGTATGGAACGCCACGCCGCAGAACAAGGTGATCCTCAACCTGCCGGCCACAGTGGAAGTCGCCACGCCAAACATCTACGCCGACCAGATCGAATGGTTCTGCCGCCATATCAACCGTCGTGACAGCGTGATCATCAGCCTGCACACCCACAACGACCGTGGCACCGGCGTTGCTGCCACCGAGCTGGGCCTGATGGCCGGCGCCGATCGCGTCGAAGGCTGCCTGTTCGGCAACGGCGAGCGCACCGGTAACGTCGACCTGGTCACCGTGGCCCTGAACCTCTACACGCAAGGCATCCACCCTGAGCTGGACTTCTCCGACATTGACGGCGTGCGCAAAGTCGTCGAGGAGTGCAACCAGATCCAAGTGCACCCGCGTCACCCCTACGTGGGCGACCTGGTTCACACCGCGTTCTCCGGCTCCCACCAGGACGCCATCCGCAAAGGCTTCGCCCAGCAGAAACCGGACACCCTGTGGGAAGTGCCGTACCTGCCGATCGACCCGGCCGACATCGGCCGCAGCTACGAGGCGGTGATCCGCGTCAACAGCCAGTCGGGCAAGGGCGGCATCGCCTATTTGCTGGAGCAGGAATACGGCATCAGTCTGCCGCGCCGCATGCAGATTGAGTTCAGCCAAGTGGTGCAGCGCGAAACCGATCGCCTGGGCCTGGAGATGACCGCGCAGCAGATCCACGCCTTGCTGCACAGCGAATACCTGCAAGCCAACACTCCGTACGCACTGGTCAGCCATCGCCTGCAGGAAGAAAACGGCAACAGTGCGGTGGAAGTGGAAGTCTCCGGCAAGGGCCAGGGCGAAACCAACCTGCATTGGCGCGGCCGTGGCAATGGCGCCCTCGAAGCGCTGGTGGCCGGCCTGCCGGTTCCAGTGGAAATCATGGACTACAACGAACACGCGATCGGTGCCGGCACCAATGCCAAAGCGGCGGCCTACATCGAACTGCGGGTTAACGGTGAGCGTGCGGTGCACGGCGTCGGCATCGACGAAAACATCACCACGGCCAGCTTCAAGGCCCTGTTCAGCGCCCTGAACCGCTCGCTGAGCCAGGAAGAAGCCAAAGCGGCCTGACGGCCCCGGCAAAACAAAAGGCCCCAAGGTGCGAACCTTGGGGCCTTTTTGTTTGCCGGGTGGTGATGGGTTGCGGCTACTGTCGTCTTCGCGAGCAGGCTCGCTCCCACCCTGCAATGCCAACCTTGTGGGAGTGAGCCTGCTCGCGAAGAGGCCCGTCAGATCACTTCGATCTCAAGCATGTACATCCACGCTGAACATCGCCTGCAACAACGCGGCCTGCAGCACTTGCAGGTTGCTGGCGGTAATAGCGATCTGGTTTTGGATCTGCATCACTTCCTGGGCTTTCTGCTCTTCCGTGCCTTTGCCGCGCTGAGCGCTGGCCAGTTGGGCCTGCTGCTCGGCGAGCAATTTCTGTGCGGCTTCGATCTGCTTTTTCAACGCCTTGATCGGGTCGCTGGCATCGTCCACCGCATTGATGTTGGCACTGGCACTGTCGACCCGCAGTTCTTTGCCGGCCTCGCCCGCCTCTTCCACAGGAAGAATCAGCGTGGAAGATTTTTTATCGTCTTCACCGGTGATGACATTGGGTGAAGACACAGCGTACGAATTGACCGAAATTGACGTAATACTATTCATGAGGTACTCCTCCTTGGCTGACCTTGCTATCGGCCAGCGCGGAGAATACTTCAACACTCAGCGCATGAAAGATTCATGACCCTCAGGTGAATTCGAAAGTGTCTGCATCGAGGTTGGCCGGGAACCGCGTGCGGTACGCCGCCAGTGGCTCGGCTTCCAGGCAGACCTGAAACACCCCGTCGGCCTCGCCGGCGCTGAGCAGGGTTTCGCCCTGGAAATCCAGAACCTGGCTGTCACCGGTATAGGCGAAACCTTTGCCATCGGTGCCGACGCGATTGACCGCGGCCACATAGCACAGGTTTTCGATAGCCCGAGCAGGCAGCAAGCGGTTCCAGTGCAGACGCCGCGCGCCGGGCCAGTTGGCGGTGTACAGCAGCAGGTCGGTGTCCTGCGCGTCGCGGCTCCACACCGGGAAGCGCAGGTCGTAGCAAATCAACGGCCGAATGCGCCAGCCCTTGAGCTCGAACTGCACCTGGCGCTCGCCGGGGGTGTAGTGGTCGTGCTCACCGGCCATGCGGAACAGGTGGCGCTTGTCGTAGTGCAGCACCTCGCCATCCGGCCGCGCCCACAGCAGGCGATTGCGATGGCTGCCATCGGCGGCTCGCACAATCACGCTGCCGGTGATCACCGCATCGAGCCTGGCGGCTTGGGCCCGCAGCCATTTGCTGGTGGGCCCGTTTTCCGCCTCGGCGAGGGTCGCGGACTCCATGGAGAAACCGGTGGTGAACATTTCCGGGAGGACGATCAGGTCAGCCCCGCGCGCTTGCTCCAGCAGGTGTTCGAAATGCTCCAGATTGGCCTGGCGGTCGTGCCACACCAGGGTGGTCTGGATCAGCGCCAGGTTGAGGTTCGGCAAGCGGCTCAGATCGCGCATAGTTTGGCCGCTGCTTCGCGCAGCGTCTCCTCACGCTTGGCAAAACACAGACGAATCAAGCGCTGGCCTTCCGGCGGCGACTGATAGAACACCGAAATCGGGATGCTCGCCACGCCGTGTTCACGGGTCATCCACAGCGCCATGTCGACGTCATTGAGGTCCGGGCGGATGTGCGAGTAGTCGACCAACTGAAAGTAGGTGCCGGCCACGCGCTCGAATTTAAAGCGCGACGGCGCCAACAGGTCGCAGAACAGGTCACGCTTGGCCTGGTAGAAGACCGGCAGCTCCTCGACGTGTTGCGGCTGTTCGGCCATATAGTCGGCCAGGGCGTACTGCAGCGGCGTGACGCAGCAGAAACTCACGTACTGGTGCACTTTGCGCAACTCGGCGCTGAGGGCCGGCGGCGCCACCACGTAGCCAGTTTTCCAGCCAGTGACGTGGTAAGTCTTGCCGAATGAACTGACCACGAACGCACGCTGGTACAACTCTTCATGGGCCAGCAGGCTGACGTGCGGCACGCCGTCGAACACCAGATGCTCGTATACCTCGTCGCTGAGCACATAGATGTCGCGGTCACGGATCAAGGCCGCCAGTTGATCCAGCTCGGCACGGCTGATCAACGCGCCACTGGGGTTGTGCGGGCTGTTGAGGACGATCATCCGCGTGCGCGGGCTGATGGCCGCCGCGAGTTTGTCGAAGTCGATGGAGAAGTTGTCGCTGTCGAGCTGCACATGCACACAACGCCCGCCGGCCAGCTCGGTGGCGGGCTCGTAGCTGTCGTAGCAAGGGTCGAAAACGATGACCTCATCACCGCTGTGGATAACTGCCTGGATCGCACAGAAAATCGCCTGGGTCGCGCCGGGAGTGATGGTGATTTCCTGGTCGGCATCAACGCTGGCGCCATAGCTGCGGGCGATTTTCGCCGCCACTTGCTCTCTCAGCGCCGGCAGGCCGGTCATCGGCGAATACTGGTTATGGCCGCTGGCGATGTGCCGGCCAACCGCATCGCGCAACGCCTGCGGGCCATCGAAATCGGGAAAGCCCTGGGACAGGTTGATCGCCCCGGTTTGTGCCGCGAGTTGCGACATCTGGGTGAAGATGGTGATGCCGACGTTCGGCAACTTGCTGGTGATCATCGGGGTTTCCCTGCTCGGACACCCGGCTCTAACGGCGGCGCGGGAGAGCCCGAGGATAGCCCATCCGGCGCCCATAAAAAAAGGGCGCCAACCGGCACCCCTCTTTTAAACAGTCACCGCATCACCTGTGGCGAGGGAGCTTGCTCCCGCTGGACCGCGGAGCGGTCCCAGTCCTCGCGGCCCATATCCTTCCGGCAGACCGCGTCGGCTGGTTTTGCGACTGCTGCGCAGTCGAGCGGGAGCAAGCTCCCTCGCCACAAAAAGCTTGTCACAAAAGCCTTCCGCAGATGCTTGCCACAAAAGCCTGGCGCAACAGCTACTTTTTGTCGCGACGCTTCTTGTCAGCCTTCTTGTGGTGCGACATCAAGCGACGCTTCTTGTTGACCTGGCGGTCGGTCAGCGTGTTCTTGTTGCCTTCGTACGGGTTCTCGCCGCCTTTGAACTCGATACGGATCGGCGTGCCGACCAGTTTGAGCACGCGACGGTAAGTGTTCTCCAGATAGCGCACGTACGACTTCGGCACTTTCTCGATCTGGTTACCGTGGATCACGATGATCGGCGGGTTAGCGCCGCCCAAGTGAGCGTAACGCAGCTTGATCCGGCGGTTGTTGACCATCGGCGGCGCGTGTTCGCCGACCGCATCTTCCAGAATCTGGGTCAGGCGGTTGGTCGGCCAGCGGGTGACCGCGGACTTGAACGAGTTCTGCACCGACTGGTAGAGGTTGCCCACGCCCGTGCCGTGCAGTGCCGAGATAAAGTGGATGTCGGCGAACTCAACGAAGAACAACCGGCGTTGCAGCTCGATCTTGACGAAATCGCGCTCGCTCGGCGTCATGCCGTCCCACTTGTTGATAGCGATCACTAACGCGCGCCCGGCCTCAAGAGCGAAGCCCAGCAGGTTGAGGTCGTGGTCGACCACGCCTTCGCGGGCGTCCATCACGAAGATCACCACGTTGGCGTCTTTGATCGCTTGCAGGGTTTTGACCACGGAGAATTTTTCGACTTCTTCGTGGATCTTGCCGCGCTTGCGCACACCGGCGGTGTCGATCAGCGTGTACTTCTCGTCGTTACGCTCGAACGGAATGTAGATGCTGTCGCGGGTGGTGCCCGGCTGGTCGTACACGATGACCCGGTCTTCACCGAGCATGCGGTTGACCAGGGTCGACTTGCCGACGTTCGGCCGGCCGATGATGGCGATCTTGATCCCGTCTTTTTCGCTCGGGCCAGGAATGCGCTTGGCTTCCTCGCCTTCGGCAACGATCTCGTCTTCGCCTTCTTCGGTTTCGTCTTCATCTTTCGGGAAGTCGCTGAGGGCGATTTCCAGCATCTGGGTGATGCCACGGCCATGGGCGCCGGCGATCGGTATCGCGTCGCCCATGCCCAACGGGGCGAACTCGGCACGGGCCATTTCAGGGTCGATGTTGTCGACCTTGTTGGCGACCACGTAGGAGCGCTTGTTTCGCTTGCGCAAGTGCTCGGCGATCATCTGGTCGGCCGCGGTGAAACCGGCCTTGGCATCTACCAGGAACAGAACGACATCCGCTTCTTCAATGGCCAGCAGCGACTGCTCGGCCATTTTTTCGTCCATACCGTGCTCGTCACCGGAGATACCGCCAGTGTCGACCAAAATGTAGGAACGCCCTTGCCACTTGGCCTCACCGTACTGGCGGTCACGGGTCAGACCGGACAAGTCGCCGACGATGGCGTCACGAGTCCTGGTCAGGCGGTTGAACAAGGTGGATTTGCCGACGTTCGGTCGGCCCACCAGGGCGATTACGGGAACCATGCGGCTCTCCACTTCGTTATTTCAGAAAATACAAAAGCCGCTGCGATGCAGCGGCTGGTGCTCGGGGCAGTCACTGTGGGGCTTCTTGTGGGAGCGAGCCTGCTCGCGAAAAACGCAATGACACCGCGTTTATTCAGACCGTAAACGCTAGCGTTGACGTCCTTTGCGAGCAGGCTCGCGCCCACGTTATTACCTACAGGTGAAGCCGCTTGGGGGTTAAACCCCAAGCATAGTCTTTACTTGATGGACAGGGCTTCCAGTTTGCCGCTGTTGCCATACACATAAATCGTGTCACCCACCACCAGCGGACGGGCGCGCAGGCCATCGCTGTCGATGCGTTCACGGCCAACGAAACGACCGTCCACCTGGCTCAACAGGTGCAGATAACCTTCCAGGTCACCCACGGCCACATAGCTGGAAAACACTTCCGGGGCCGACAGTTGGCGACGGGCCAGCGAGTCGTTGCTCCACAGCGCGGTGGTGGAGCGCTCGTCGACGCCTTCAACCGTGCCCGAAGACAGGCTCACGTAGACGTTGCCGAAACCCTGGGCCACACCGGCGTAGCTCGACGCATCGCGCTGCCAGAGTTGACGACCGCTCTCCAGGTCCAGCGCCGCGACGCGACCCTGGTAGCTGGCGACATACAAGGTGCCGCCGGACAACAGCAGACCGCCGTCGATATCGACCACGCGCTCCAGTTCCGAACGACCTTGTGGAATCGCGACCCGTTGTTCCCACACCGGCACGCCGTTGGAGATGTCCAGGGCGACCACTTTACCGGTCGACAGGCCAGCCACCGCGAGGCGGTTGGTCACGATCGGTGCGCTGGTGCCGCGCAGGGTCAGGACCGCCGGGGTGCTGTCATACAACCAGCGCTGGTTGCCGGTGGCGGCATCCAGACCGATCAGACGGTCATCCTGGGTCTGAACCACGACCACGTCACCGTTGTTGGCCGGTGGCGCGAGCACTTCGCTGGACACGCGAGCGCGCCATTTCTCTTCGCCCGTGCTGGCATCCAGGGCGACGATCTCGCCCTTGAGGGTGCCAATGGTGACCAGGCCATAGCCCACGCCCACGGCGCCGGAAACAGGCAATTCAAGATCCTGGTCCCATTTGACGCTGCCCGTGTTGCGATCCATCGCCATCACCACGCCAGTGACGTCGGCGGCATAAATGGTATCGCCGTCGATGGCCGGAACCAGCATGTTGTAGGTTTCGCCCTGACCGTCACCGATCGAGCGGCTCCATTGCTTTTGCAGGACGACTTCTTCTTTGAAGTCGACCAGCTCAGCCGGTGGCAATTCTTTTTTGCTGTTGCTGCTGCAACCCGCGGCCAGAACGGCCAGAGCCAGCAATGCTGCATGTTTCCAACGGATCACGTCACGCATCCCCTTTGGCCAGGTCGTCGAGCTTGATTTGTAGGCCACCGACCGCCGCTTCATCCGACAGTGCCGCCTTGGCTTTTTGATACGCCGCGTGAGCTTCATCAGCACGACCCAATTGCACCAGCAGGTCGCCCTTGAGTTCTTCGCGAGTGGCCAGGAACGCCTGGTCAGCATCACCTTCGAGCAGTTTCAGCGCTTCGTCGGCTTTGTTCTGTGCCGCCAACACCTGCGCCAGACGCTGACGGGCAATTTCGCCCAGCGCCGGGTTGGCCGGTTTGTCGTTGATCGCTTTCAACTCGGTGGCCGCGTCGTCCAGCTTGCCACTGTCCACCGCCACCTTGGCGACGAACAGGCTGCCGTACTGCGCGTAGGCGCTGCCGCTGTATTCGCTCTTGAGCTTGCCAGCCAGGTCAGCCACTCGCGCAGCGTCAGGTTTGCCGTCCGGCGTCAGTGTGGTTTCCAGCAATTGCTGGTAAAGCACCGAAGCGCCCTGCGACTGGTTGTTCTGGTATTTGTGGTAAGCCTGCCAGCCGAAGACGATGACCAGCGCCAACAGGCCGCCAGTGACCAGGGGCTTGCCGTTGCGGGTCCACCAGTCCTTCAAATCCGCCAGTTGTTCATCATCGTTACTCGACACCCCAATACTCCTTAATCGCTAAATCGGCTGTTTGACAGCTTCAACCCTGCACGACGCAGGTGGCCAGGTGTGCAGCGAGCGCATCCCAGGCAATGCTTTGTTGTTCGCCCTGGCCACGCAGGGGTTTGAAACCGACCACTTGCTGGGCCATTTCGTCGTCGCCGAGGATCAGCGCATACAGCGCACCGCTCTTGTCGGCCTTCTTGAACTGACTTTTGAAGCTGCCAGCGCCGGCATTGATCTGCAGGCGCAGGTTCGGTAACTGGTCACGCACGCGTTCGCTCAACGTCAGGGCCGCCAGTTCCGCGGCTTCACCGAAGGCGCAGAGGTAGACGTCGACCTGACGGGAGATTTCCTGCGGAATCTGTTCCAGGGTTTCAAGCAACAACACCAGGCGCTCGATACCCATGGCGAAGCCGACACCGGCAGTAGGCTTGCCGCCCATTTGTTCCACCAGGCCGTCGTAACGGCCGCCTGCGCACACGGTGCCTTGGGCGCCGAGCTTGTCGGTGACCCATTCGAAAACGGTCTTGCTGTAGTAATCCAGCCCGCGCACCAGCTTCGGGTTGATCACGTAGGGAATGCCGGCGGCGTCCAGGCGAGCCTTGAGGCCCTCGAAGTGCGCACGGGACTCGTCGTCGAGGTAGTTGGCCATTTTCGGCGCGTCGACCAGCACGGCTTGGGTGTCGGCGTTCTTGGTGTCGAGCACTCGCAGCGGGTTAGTCTTCAAGCGGCGCTGGCTGTCTTCGTCGAGCTTGTCCAGGTGCGCGGAGAGAAACTCCACCAGCGCTTCACGGTAGCGTCCACGGGACTCGGCGGTGCCCAGGCTATTGAGCTCAAGCTTGACCGCGTCGCGGATGCCCAACTCGCCCCACAGGCGCCAGGTCAGCACGATCAGCTCGGCGTCGATGTCCGGGCCGTCAAGGTTGAAGACTTCCACGCCAATCTGGTGGAACTGGCGATAGCGGCCTTTCTGCGGACGCTCGTGGCGGAACATCGGGCCGATGTACCAAAGTTTTTGTACCTGGCCACCGCCGGTGATGCCGTGTTCAAGCACCGCACGCACGCACGCCGCCGTGCCTTCAGGGCGCAGGGTCAGGGAATCGCCGTTGCGGTCGTCGAAGGTGTACATCTCTTTTTCGACGATGTCGGTCACTTCGCCGATCGAGCGTTTGAACAGCTCGGTGAACTCGACGATCGGCATGCGAATCTGCTTGTAACCGTAGTTATCCAGCAGACGCGAGACGGTGCCCTCGAAATAGCGCCACAGCGGCGTCTGTTCGGGCAGGATGTCGTTCATGCCACGAATGGCTTGCAAAGACTTGCTCACTTTAAATCCTTAAATTCGTTCGGCGTGTCGATCGGCTCAGCCGCGTGCGATAACCGCTGCGTCAGCTTCGACCTTCTCGGCCGCTTTCTGGCGGATCAAGCGTTCAAGCTCATCCACCAGATTGTCATTCGTCAGTTTCTGCGACGGCTTGCCGTCGATGTAAATCAGGTTGGGCGTGCCGCCGGTCAAGCCGATATGGGCTTCCTTGGCTTCACCCGGGCCGTTGACCACACAGCCGATCACCGCGACATCCAGCGGCACCAGCAAGTCTTCGAGGCGCCCTTCCAGTTCGTTCATGGTCTTGACCACATCGAAGTTCTGCCGCGAGCAACTCGGGCAGGCGATGAAGTTGATGCCACGGGACCGCAGGTGCAAGGATTTGAGAATGTCATAGCCGACTTTCACTTCCTCGACCGGGTCGGCCGCCAACGAGATGCGGATAGTATCGCCAATCCCTTCGGCCAGCAGCATACCGAGGCCCACGGCGGATTTCACCGTGCCTGAACGCAGGCCACCGGCTTCGGTGATGCCCAGGTGCAACGGCTGGACGATTTCCTTGGCGAGCAAGCGGTACGCAGCGACGGCCATGAACACGTCGGAGGCTTTAACGCTGACCTTGAAGTCCTGGAAATTCAGGCGTTCGAGGTGTTCGACGTGGCGCAGTGCGGACTCGACCAGCGCGGCCGGGGTGGGCTCGCCGTATTTCTTTTGCAGGTCTTTTTCCAGGGAACCGGCGTTGACGCCAATGCGAATCGGGATCCCGCGATCACGGGCGGCATCGACCACGGCGCGCACCCGGTCTTCGCGACCGATGTTGCCCGGGTTGATGCGCAGGCAATCGACGCCCAGCTCGGCGACACGCAGCGCGATCTTGTAATCGAAGTGAATGTCGGCGACCAACGGCACCTTGACCAGTTGCTTGATCTTGCCGAAGGCCTCGGCGGCGTCCATGTCCGGTACGGAAACCCGCACGATATCGACGCCAGCGGCTTCGAGGCGGTTGATCTGGGCCACGGTGGCGGCCACATCATTGGTATCGCTGTTGGTCATGCTCTGAACAGCGATAGGCGCATCACCGCCCACCGGGACGTTACCGACCCAGATCTTGCGGGATTCGCGACGTTTGATTGGAGATTCGCCGTGCATGACTTATTGACCCAACTTCAGGCGAGCAGTCTCGCCACTGGTGAACGGAGCCACATCGACCGCTTGCCCGTTGTAGCTGACTTGCGCGCCCCGGGCGAAGCCCAGGCGGACGGCGAACGGCGGCTTGCCGGTGACGGAGGCACTTTCGCCCTTACGCTTGAGACCACTCAACAGCACCTTGCCGTTGCCATCGGTGACCTGGGTCCAGCAATCGGCGGTGAACTGCAATTGGACCTGACCTTCGCCAGCCTGGGGGGCCACGGGGATGGCCGGCGGCATCGTCGGCGCACCCGGCGCGGTCACGGTTGGCGCAGGTACGGCAGGCACCGATGGCGCTGGCGTGGCCGGGCTGGCGACGACCGGCGCGGCGCTGTGGGCCGGGGTTGTCGGTGTGGTGCTTGGTGCGGTAACCGCCGGAGCTGCCGGCACGCTGGCTTCAGCAGTCTCAGGTTCGTCAGTGGCTTCCTGGCCCGGCAATGGCAGGGTTTCCGCCACCTGGCCTTCGGCGACAGCCTGGTCTTCCGGCTCGTCCAGCGGATGAATCTGGGTCTTGCCGTCGGCGCCTTCAACTTCGACGTGCTCGGGATTGAGGCCGATCAGGTCGCGAGTGCGCAGCGAAGTCTGATCCTGCCACCAGACGAAACCACCGCCGATGACCGCAATCAGCAACAGCAGGCTGACGATGCGCAAAATGGTGTGGGAAACCCGGGAAGGCTCTTCGATGCGGCCCAGGCTGTGCACGTTGCTGCCCTGGGAATCGGTGCCGGTGGACTGGTCAAACTGCTGGACCAGCACGGTCTGGTCCATGCCGAGCAATTTGGCATAGGCGCGAATGTAACCGCGAGCGAAGGTGTGCCCCGGCAGCTTGTCGAAAGCGCCGGCTTCCAGGTTGCTCAGGGAAGTCACGGTGAGGTTGAGCTTCAGGGCCACTTCGGCCAGCGACCAGCCATTGCTTTCGCGGGCCTGGCGAAGGGTTTCACCGGGGTTAACGCGAGTCGCTGCTACAACTTCGGGATGCGCCGCTTTCATCATTGCTCCGACAGGTATTGCTGATATTCCGGTGTACCGGGATAGAGTCGTTTTAATTGCAGGCCGTAACTGGCGGCCTTGTCGCGATCTTCAAACACTTTAGCCAGCCGAACGCCGAGCAATAGACTACGTGCATTTTGCTCGGTCAGCAGGCTAAAACGATCGTAATAGTCGCGCGCGGGCACATAATGCCTGTCTTCGAAGGACAACTCAGCCATTTCGAGCAAGGCGCGTGGCTGTTGACGGTTCAAGCGCAGGGCTTTTTCCAATTGCTGCTGGGCCAGATCCCGCTGGCCGAGCATCGAAGCGGTCATGCCGAGGTTCTCGAACACCCGCGAACGCTCAGGATAAAGGGTGTCGGCGGCAGCTTGCTCGAAACGTTCGTAGGCTTCCTTGTAACGCTTCTGCTCGAACAGAAAACTGCCGTAGTTGTTGAGGATCCGCGCATCGCCGGGACGGGCCGACAGGGCCTTGCGAAAATGCTCGTCGGCCAGTTCCGGCTCAATCTCGGCCTGGAACACCAGGCCAAGCGCTGCGTTGGCGTCCGGATCGTTGCCGTCGAGTTCCAGCGCTTTCTTCAGCGGCACTTTGGCGCGCTCGGTCATGCCTTGTTGCAAATAGCCAATGCCCAACTGCACGTACGCTGCCCGCGCTTCATCGCGGCCCTTGCTGGTTTTCATCGGGTTGAAATCGCCCGACAAGACACACCCAGCACACAGGCTGGCCATCAGCACAAGCAGCGCAAAGCGCAGTGACATAGAGATCCTCTCTTAATTATTTCGCGGCGTTCTGGGCCATATCGTTGTCGGCGCTCAATTCACGCACGGCGATATAACGTTCGCTGCGACGGGTGCGATCCAGCACCTGCCCAACCAATTGGCCACACGCGGCATCGATGTCTTCACCGCGAGTGGTGCGCACGGTGACATTGAAGCCGGCATGGTGAAGCTGATCCTGGAACCGCCGAATTGCGTTGTTGCTCGGACGCTCGTACCCGGAATGTGGGAACGGGTTGAATGGGATCAGGTTGATCTTGCACGGGATGTTCTTCAGCAACTCGATCATCTCGACCGCGTATTCGACCTTGTCGTTGATGTCCTTGAGCAAGGTGTACTCGATGGTCAGCACGCGTTTTTCGCCCAGGGACGACATGTAGCGCTGGCACGACTCGAGCAGCATCTTAAGCGGGTATTTCTTGTTGATCGGCACCAATTGGTTACGCAATGCGTCATTCGGTGCGTGCAGCGACAACGCCAGGGAGACGTCGATGTGCTTGGCCAGCTCATCGATCATCGGCACCACGCCGGAGGTCGACAGGGTCACGCGGCGCTTGGAGATGCCGTAGCCCAGGTCGTCCATCATCAGGTGCATGGCCGCGACAACGTTGTCGAAGTTCAGCAGCGGCTCGCCCATACCCATCATCACCACGTTGGTGATGGCACGGTCGGCGGTCGCCGGGATGCTGCCGAACGATTTATTGGCAATCCACACTTGGCCGATCACTTCGGCGGCGGTGAGGTTGCTATTGAAACCTTGCTTGCCGGTGGAGCAGAAACTGCAGTCCAGGGCACAGCCAGCCTGGGACGAAACGCACAAGGTGCCGCGTTTGCCCTGCGGAATGTAGACGGTCTCGACGCAGCTGCCGGACGCCACGCGCACGACCCACTTACGGGTGCCGTCGCTGGAGATGTCCTCGCTGACCACTTCGGGGCCGCGAACCTCGGCAATGGCCTTGAGCTTGTCGCGCAGGGCCTTGCTGACGTTCGTCATGGCGTCGAAATCATCGACGCCAAGGTGGTGAATCCATTTCATTACCTGACCGGCACGGAAACGCTTCTCCCCGATTGAGTCGAAGAATTTCTCCATTTCCTGTTGGGTGAGGCCCAGCAGGTTGGTTTTTACAGTCGATGTCGTCATGGATTCACCTTCGCTCTTTAAGCCAATGCTTAGCGAGCGGTTACTTCGGTAGCGGCGAAGAAGTACGAGATTTCGCGAGCAGCAGCGGCTTCGGAGTCCGAACCGTGTACAGCGTTGGCGTCGATGGAATCAGCGAAATCAGCGCGGATGGTGCCGGCAGCCGCTTCTTTAGGGTTGGTAGCGCCCATCAGCTCACGGTTCAGAGCGATAGCGTTTTCGCCTTCCAGAACCTGAACCACAACCGGGCCGGAGATCATGAAAGCAACCAGATCGCCGAAGAAACCACGGGCGCTGTGCTCAGCGTAGAAGCCTTCGGCTTCGGCTTTGGACAGTTGCTTCAGTTTCGAAGCTACAACGCGCAGGCCGGCTTTTTCGAAACGAGTGGTGATCTCGCCAATGACGTTTTTTGCAACAGCGTCAGGCTTGATGATGGAGAAAGTACGTTGAACAGCCATGGTGTAACTCCAGAAACGGTAATTTGTGAAAAATTAAACCCGCGAATTATACGCGGGTTCTTGGGTATTGCCTAACTGCGTAAAGTTGACTCAGTCTGCTTCTTCGATCCACAGGCCCTGAATCGCCTCAAGAACCTTTTCGCCACCACGATCCGGCACATCGTCAAACTCTGGGAGCGCAATCACCAGATTGCGCAGCTTGACGAAGTTCACCGTCAGCGGATCGACGCCCGGATGGGCTTCGGCCAGTTGAATCGCGATTTCTTGTACATCAACCCATTTCAGACTCATGACAACCTTTCCTAAGAATCAGTGCGGCGCTTCGGCGGCATGGTTGAGCGAGTATTTCGGAATTTCGACGGTGATGTCTTCCGTTCCGACGATCGCCTGGCAGGTCAGGCGCGATGTCGCTTCCAGGCCCCAGGCACGATCAAGATAGTCTTCTTCCAGCTCATCGGCCTCATTCAACGAATTGAAACCCTCGCGAATCACGCAATGGCAGGTGGTGCAGGCGCAGACGCCGCCGCAGGCGCTCTCGATCTCGATGTGGTGGTCGTGCGCCACTTCAAGAATCGACTTACCGGTTTCAGCCTCGACGACCATACCGTCCGGGCAATGCTCGGCGTGGGGCAGAAAAATGATCTGCGGCATCAGTTATTCCTCGATTTCATTCAGGTTGCGCCCGGCCAGAGCGGCTTTCACCGTCAGATCCATGCGGCGGGCAGCAAAGGCATCGGTCACTTGCGACAGACGCTTGGTCTGTTGCTCGATGGCGTAACCATCGGTGCCTTTCATCAGTTCGGTCAGTTCCTGCAATTGCAGGTCGATGACCATGCGCTCCTCGGCATCGAGCAGACGTTCGCCGTCGACCTCGAGGGCGCCCTGCACCGCTTCGATCAGGCGCTGGGCATCGACTTGCTGTTCACGCAGCACGCGGGCGACCTTGTCGTCGCTGGCGTACTGGAACGAATCCTTGAGCATCCGCGCGATTTCGCCGTCGGTCAGGCCGTAGGACGGCTTGACCTGAATGCTCGCTTCAACGCCGGAACCCAGTTCACGAGCGGCCACGCTGAGCAAACCGTCGGCATCGACCTGGAACGTGACGCGAATCTTCGCCGCGCCGGCGACCATGGCCGGGATGCCGCGCAATTCGAAACGCGCCAGGGAGCGGCAATCGCTGATCAATTCACGCTCGCCTTGCAGCACGTGAATCATCATGGCCGACTGGCCATCCTTGTAAGTGGTGAAGTCCTGGGCGCGGGCGACGGGGATGGTGGTGTTGCGCGGAATCACCTTCTCCATCAGACCGCCCATGGTTTCCAGGCCCAGGGACAACGGAATCACGTCGAGCAACAGCAGTTCGCCGCCATCGCGCTTGTTACCGGCCAGGGTATCGGCCTGGATCGCGGCACCGATGGCCACCACTTGATCCGGGTCGATTTCAGTCAGTGGCTGACGACCGAACGCTTCGGCAACAGCGTCACGCACACGCGGCACACGGGTCGAACCGCCGACCATGACCACGGCCTTCACGTCTTCCAGCTCAACGCCGGAATCGCGAACCGCACGGCGGCAAGCCTTGAGGCTGCGAGCAACCATCGGCTCGATCAGTGCATCGAACGCTTCGCGGGTCAGTTGTGCCGCCCAGTCACCGTAGGCGACCTCAACGGTAGCGGCATCGGTCAGGGCTTCTTTGGCCGCGCAGGCGGTTTGCAGCAGATTGCGCTGCGCGCCGGGATCGAGGTCAGCGGACAGGCCGGCGCTCTCGATGATCCAGCCGGCGATCGCGTGGTCGAAGTCATCACCGCCCAGGGCGCTGTCGCCGCCGGTGGCCAGTACTTCGAAGACGCCGCCGGTCAGGCGCAGAATGGAAATATCGAAGGTGCCGCCGCCCAGGTCATAAATGGCGACCAAGCCTTCAGCGTGCTGATCGAGGCCATAGGCCACGGCCGCAGCGGTTGGCTCATTGAGCAAACGCAAGACGTTGAGGCCGGCCAGCTTGGCCGCGTCCTTGGTGGCTTGGCGTTGGGCATCGTCGAAATAAGCAGGAACGGTGATCACCGCACCGACCAGTTCGCCACCCAAGGCTGCTTCCGCGCGCTGGCGCAGGACCTTGAGGATATCGGCGGAGACTTCGACCGGGCTTTTCGGCCCTTGTACGGTGTCGATGAACGGCATGTGCGATTCGCCACCGACAAAGCGGTACGGCAGTTGATCGCCCAATTGCTTGACGTCGGACAGACCACGACCCATCAAGCGCTTGACCGACAGCACGGTGTTCAACGGATCAGTGGCAGCGGCGAGTTTGGCGGATTCGCCAACCTCAATGCGATGATCGGCGTGATAGCGCACCGCAGACGGCAGGATGACACGACCCTGTTCGTCGGCCAGCGGCTCGGAAAGACCACTGCGCAACGCAGCGACCAGCGAATTGGTAGTACCCAAGTCGATCCCCACGGCCAGACGACGCTGGTGTGGTTGAGGACTTTGGCCGGGTTCGGCGATCTGCAGTAGGGCCATCGTGATCAGGACTTATCTGTATATCAGGCGTGCGACCGGAGCGGCACTGGGTTAATCGTCGAGGCGCTCTTCTAATTGGCGCACTTCGTAGGTGAGCTTGTCGAGGAACTGCATGCGCCGCATCAGGCGTTCGGCCTGTTCGCGTTGCGCTGCATCATCCCAACAGGCCGCGAAGCTGTCGTTCAGTTGGTCCTGAGCGGTTTTGAGCCGACGCTTGAACGCTGCAACACCGGCCAGGTCGGCGCTGTCTTGCAGGTCTTCGAGCTCTTCGCGCAATTCCATCTGTTGCAGGAGGAAATCCGGATCATGCACCGTGACTTCCAGCGGCAACTCGCGACCACCCATGGCGAGCAGGTATCGCGCGCGCTTGGGCGGGCTCTTGAGCGTCTGGTAGGCCTCGTTGAGGCTTGCCGATTGCTCGAGCGCCGACCGCTGCTCACGCTCGGAAGCGTCGGCGAAGCGGTCTGGATGGACGGACCGGGCCAACTCGCGGTAGCGCGTGGCCAACTGCTCGAGATCCAGGCGGAAGCTCGGTTGCAGCTCAAACAAAGCGAAATGACAAGGAGTACCCACGATCTGCCTCAGATATTGAAGCTTTCGCCGCAGCCACATTCACCGCGAACGTTGGGGTTGTTGAACTTGAAGCCTTCGTTCAACCCTTCCTTGACGAAATCGAGCTCGGTGCCGTCCAGGTAGCTCAGGCTTTTCGGGTCGATGATCACTTTCTCGCCGTGACTCTCGAACACCTGATCTTCCGCCACCACCTCGTCGACAAACTCCAGCACGTAGGCAAGGCCGGAACAGCCCGTGGTGCGAACACCCAGACGAATCCCTTCACCTTTGCCGCGCCCGTCAAGGGAGCGCCGCACGTGTCGAGCAGCCGCTTCTGTCATGCTGATAGCCATCGTTGACTCCTTACTCGTCGCGCAATTGCTTAGATCAAGCCTTTCTTCTGCTTGTAGTCGCGAACAGCCGCTTTGATAGCGTCTTCAGCGAGTACGGAGCAGTGAATTTTCACTGGCGGCAGGGCCAGTTCTTCGGCCAGTTGAGTGTTCTTGATGGTCTCTGCTTCATCCAGAGTCTTGCCTTTCATCCACTCGGTCGCCAGGGAGCTGGAGGCGATGGCCGAACCGCAGCCGTAGGTCTTGAACTTGGCGTCTTCGATGATGCCTTGCTCGTTGACCTTGATCTGCAGGCGCATTACGTCGCCGCATGCTGGAGCGCCGACCATGCCGGTGCCGACATCAGGGTCTTCCGCGTC
Source organism: Pseudomonas rhizozeae (assembly GCF_031583775.1). NCBI lineage: Bacteria > Pseudomonadati > Pseudomonadota > Gammaproteobacteria > Pseudomonadales > Pseudomonadaceae > Pseudomonas > Pseudomonas rhizozeae. The sequence continues at coordinate 47,938 of NZ_JAVLSB010000069.1, read as the reverse complement.
CATCTTGCCGACGTTGCGCGGGTTCTCGTAGTGGTCGATGACCTTTTCGCTGTAAGCCATGATTCTTAATCCTCACTCATCAGAGAGTCGCTCTTTGGGCCCCGCCAACCGCCATAGACGGTGGTTTTACAGAGCCCGTTTGCGGCGACTTAAATTAGTGTGCCGCCCACTCGATTTTCGAAATGTCGACGCCGTCTTTGTACATGTCCCACAGCGGCGACAGAGCGCGCAGCTTGGTAACGGCCTCACAGACTTTCTGTGCGGCGTAGTCGATTTCTTCTTCGGTAGTGAAGCGGCCGAAGGTGAAGCGAATCGAGCTGTGTGCCAGTTCGTCGTTGCGGCCCAGAGCGCGCAATACGTACGAAGGCTCCAGCGAAGCGGAAGTACAGGCCGAACCGGACGACACAGCCAGATCCTTGAGTGCCATGATCAGCGACTCGCCTTCAACGTAGTTGAAGCTCAGGTTCAGGTTGTGCGGTACGCGGGCGGTCATGCTGCCGTTGATGTACAGCTCTTCGAGGTTCTCGACTTGCTTGTAGAAACGATCGCTCAAGGCTTTTATGCGCACGTTTTCCGCGGCCATGTCTTCCTTGGCCACGCGGAAGGCTTCACCCATGCCGACGATCTGGTGAGTCGCCAGGGTGCCGGAACGCATGCCGCGCTCGTGACCGCCGCCGTGCATGGTCGCTTCGATGCGCACACGCGGCTTGCGGCTGACGTACAGCGCGCCGATGCCTTTAGGGCCATACGTCTTGTGAGCGGAGAAAGACATCATGTCGACTTTCAGCTTCGACAGGTCGATTTCGACCTTGCCGGTGGACTGAGCGGCGTCGACGTGGAACAGGATGCCGCGGGAACGCGTCAGTTCGCCGATGGCAGCGATGTCATTGACGGTGCCGATTTCGTTGTTCACGTGCATCACCGACACCAGGATGGTGTCGTCGCGCAGAGCGGCTTCGATCATCGCCGGGGTGACCAGGCCATCAGTCTGGGGCTCGATGTAGGTCACTTCGAAACCTTCACGCTCCAATTGGCGCATGGTGTCGAGGACAGCCTTGTGCTCAATCTTGGTGGTGATCAGGTGCTTCCCCTTGGTGGCGTAGAAATGCGCCGCACCCTTGATTGCCAGGTTGTCGGACTCGGTGGCACCGGAGGTCCAGACGATTTCACGCGGGTCGGCGTTGACCAGATCAGCCACTTGGCGACGGGCGTTTTCCACCGACTCTTCGGCTTTCCAGCCAAACACGTGGGAGCGGGACGCCGGGTTACCGAAGTTTCCGTCGACCAGCAGGCATTCACTCATCTTTTGCGCGACACGCGGATCAACCGGGGTGGTCGCAGAGTAATCAAGGTAAATCGGCAATTTCATGGACTCTCTCCTAAATCAGGCTGGCTGGCGTGCCGCTAGCTCTTTGGCTGTCATTCGACGGCGGACGCTTCAATCTTGTCCAGGCGCGGCGCCTTGCCATTGCAACGGCGCTGATCCTGACGCTGGGCTACTTCTTGCACCTCACGGCGAGTCACAAGGTCAGCCAAGCTGATACCACTCAGAAATTCGTGAATCTGCAGGCTTAGATCGCACCACAAGTGGTGGGTCAGACAGATGTCGCCTTGATGGCAGTCACCCTGGCCCTGGCATTTGGTTGCATCGACCGACTCGTTGACCGCGTCGATCACCTGGGCAACCTGGATGCCCTGCATGTCGCGGGACAGCTGATAGCCACCACCAGGTCCACGGACACTGGAGACCAAATTGCTGCGGCGCAATTTGGCAAACAGCTGTTCGAGGTAGGACAGGGAGATGCCTTGGCGCTCGGAGATATCGGCCAGGGACACCGGCCCGTGCTGCGCGTGCAACGCCAGATCGAGCATGGCGGTCACGGCGTATCGGCCTTTTGTAGTCAGTCTCATGGACAATTACCACGGAGTTCGGAATGGGGGCGAGTATGCAATTCCCGAGTGTTTAAGTCAACTATAAGACCTAGTGCTTTAGTCGGGTTTACCCGCAAAAGAGCGCGCGCATCATAGCAAACGCTGGTCGGTAACAGCCAGCGGTACCGCGTTATGGTTCTTCGCGAGCAGGCTCGCTTCCACATTCGATCGAGTTCTAATGTGGGAGCAAGCCTGCTCGCGAATGGGCTCAACTGGCCTGGCTCTGATCCTTATCCTTCACAATCGCGAAATCCTCTTCGCGCAGTTGAGGCAGGTCCTTGGCGCAGTAATTACTGCCCAGCTCGGTCAGGGCGCCGCACATGCCCTCCAGGCGCCCGTCCACCGCTTGCAGGTGATCGAGCAACTGGCCAATGGCGCGCGCCACCGGGTCCGGCATGTCTTCGCTGACGCCATAGGCGTCGAACCCGAGCTTCTCGGCCATGGCCTTGCGCTTGGCTTCCTGCTCGTCATCGGACTTGACGATGATCCGCCCCGGAATGCCCACCACAGTTGCCCCGGCGGGCACAGCCTTGGTGACCACGGCGTTCGAGCCGACCTTCGCTCCGGCGCCCACAGTGAACGGCCCGAGCACCTTGGCGCCCGCCCCGACTACCACGCCGTTTTCCAGGGTCGGGTGACGCTTGCCCTTGTTCCAACTGGTGCCGCCAAGGGTCACGCCTTGATAGAGGGTAACGTCATCGCCAATCTCGGCGGTTTCGCCAATGACAATGCCCATGCCGTGATCAATAAAAAACCGCCGACCCACCTTGGCGCCCGGATGGATCTCAATTCCCGTCATCCAGCGACCGAGGTTCGACACCACCCGCGCCAGCCACTTCCAGTTCATGGTCCACAGCGCCGATGACAAGCGATGGATCCAGATGGCGTGCATGCCCGGGTAGCAGGTCAGGACTTCAAAAGCGTTACGCGCCGCCGGATCTCGATGGAAAACACTTTGGATATCTTCACGCAAACGCTCGAACATCATTCAATCCTTCCGCTTAAGAAGCTCGCCACGGGCCGCTTTTTGGGTTTCCGTGAGGATGCCACGCAATATATTCATTTCCGCCCGGCTCACCGAGCTTCGTCCATACAGCCGACGCAGGCGTGCCATCAAGTGCCGAGGCTTGTCCGGGTCGAGAAATTCAATGGCCACCAGGGTTTGCTCCAGGTGCTCATAAAATCGCTCCAGCTCATCCATGGTCGCCAGTTCACCGCTCTTAGTGGACGCCACTTCATCCTTCTCGACCTTGCTTGGCTGACCCTGCGCGGCCAGCCACGACATCCGCACTTCATAGCCCAACACCTGCACCGCGGCCCCGAGGTTCAGCGAACTGAACTCAGGGTCCGAAGGGATATGCACGTGATAGTGACATCGCTGCAGCTCTTCATTGGTCAGGCCGGAATCTTCACGACCGAACACCAACGCGATCTCGGCGCCTTCGGCCGCTTCCTCGACCACCTTCACGCCGCATTCGCGTGGATCCAGCAGCGGCCAGGGAATGCGTCGGTCGCGGGCGCTGGTACCCAGCACTAGGTTGCAGCCGACCAAGGCATCTTCCAAGGTGGCGACGACCTGCGCGTTTTCAAGCACGTCACCGGCACCCGAGGCGCGGGCGTCGGCTTCGTGATGCGGGAAGAGCCGCGGTTCGACCAGTACCAGCCGCGACAGGCCCATGTTCTTCATGGCACGCGCAGCCCCGCCGATGTTGCCTGGGTGGCTGGTATTAACCAGGACGACACGAATGTTCTGCAGCAAGGGAGGCGCTCTCGGACACGGGAAAGGGGAGCAAATCTTACAGAAGCGCCTACCGTTAAGCTATGAAAGCGAACACCGACCTTCACCTCCAGAAACTTTCTGCTAGAATGCCCGGCTTTCTTTAACAACCTTAGGTGACACATCCATGCAGCCCATGCTGAATATCGCGCTGCGCGCCGCCCGCAGCGCCAGTGAATTGATCTTCCGCTCCATCGAGCGCCTGGATACCATCAAGGTCGACGAAAAAGACGCCAAGGATTACGTATCCGAGGTGGATCGCGCCGCTGAACAGAAAATCATCGACGCCCTGCGCAAGGCTTACCCCAACCATTCCATCCTCGGTGAAGAAACCGGCCTGCACGCCGGAAACGGCATCGAAGGCGAAGAGTACCTGTGGATCATCGACCCACTGGACGGCACCACCAACTTCCTGCGCGGCATCCCGCATTTTGCGGTCAGCATTGCCTGCAAATACCGTGGTCGCCTGGAGCACGCCGTGGTCCTCGACCCGGTTCGCCAAGAAGAATTCACCGCCAGCCGTGGTCGCGGCGCTCAACTGAACGGTCGTCGCCTGCGCGTCAGCGGTCGCACCAGCCTTGAAGGCGCCCTGCTCGGCACTGGCTTCCCGTTCCGTGACGACCAGATGGACAACCTCGACAACTACCTGGGCATGTTCCGCGCCCTGGTCGGCCAGACCGCCGGCATCCGCCGCGCCGGTTCCGCCAGCCTCGACCTGGCCTACGTGGCCGCTGGCCGTTTCGACGCCTTCTGGGAGTCGGGTCTGTCGGAATGGGACATGGCGGCAGGCGCCCTGTTGATCCAGGAAGCCGGCGGCTTGATCAGCGACTTCACCGGCGGTCACGATTTCCTTGAAAAAGGCCACGTCGTTGCCGGCAACACCAAGTGCTTCAAGGCTGTGCTGACGGCCATCCAGCCGCACCTGCCGGCTTCGCTGAAGCGCTAAGCGCCCGGCCACAAAAAAGCACCCTTCGGGGTGCTTTTTTTTGCCTGAGTTAATCTCAAAAACACCACAAACATTGTGGGAGCGAGCCTGCTCGCGAAAGCCATCTGTCAGTCGGCATCACCCTGACTGACAAAAAGCCTTCGCGAGCAGGCTCGCTCCCACAGTCGATTGATGCGAACTCAAAAAATCCGGGCATAAAAAAAGCACCCTTTCGAGTGCTTTTCATACTTACGACTGAATCACTGCCCCGGCTCATTCTGCGACAAGACCAGCTTGCCTTCCTTGTCCACCGGGATCTGGTTGCCTGGATCACGATCCATGCGCACTTTGCCTTCCTTGCCATCCAGCGAATAACGGACATCGTAACCAACAACCTTGTCGCTGATGTCATTCACCGTGTTGCAGCGGGTTTGGGTGGTGGTGTAGGTATCGCGATTTTGCATACCTTCCTGCACCTTGTTCCCGGCGTACCCGCCGCCGACCGCACCGGCGACCGTGGCGATTTTCTTGCCGTTGCCGCCGCCGACCTGGTTACCCAGCAAACCGCCGGCGACCGCGCCGATGGCCGTGCCGAGCAACTGGTGCTGATCCTTCACCGGTGCCTGACGGGTGACAGCAACGTCCTTGCATACTTCACGTGGAGTCTTGATCTGTGTCTTGACCGGCTCGACAGCCAATACTTGCGCATACTCAGGGCCGCTTTTAACCAGGCTGTAGGTGGCAACAGCACCCCCGGCAGTTACACCGACAGCACCCAATACCGCACCAACCAGCAACGACTTGTTCACATGAACCTCCTGACCATCACATGCGGGACACGCCCGCGCTTCTCCCAGCCTTGGAGCATAAAAAAAGGCGCGAGTTCAACTCGCGCCTTTTTCGGCAGACAGCTGGAAAAGCGATGGCCGTTATGGACGGTCGTCGACTTCCTTCTCGGTCGCCGCCGGAGGAATCAGATCCTCGGTGCTCAGGTTCAGCCAGATCAGCACCACGTTGGCGATGTAGATCGACGAGTACGTACCCGCCAACACACCCACCAGCAGCGCCAGCGAGAAACCGAACAGGTTGTCGCCGCCGAAGAACAGCAGCGCCGCGATCGCCAGCAAGGTGGACACCGACGTCGCCACGGTGCGCAGCAGGGTTTGCGTGGTCGAGATGTTGATGTTCTCGATCAGCGTCGCCTTGCGCAGCACGCGGAAGTTCTCACGCACCCGGTCGAACACCACGATGGTGTCGTTGAGCGAGTAACCGATGATCGCCAGCACCGCCGCCAGCACCGTCAGGTCGAAGGTGATCTGGAAGAACGACAGGATCCCCACGGTCACGATCACGTCGTGGATCAGCGACACAATGGCGCCGACCGCAAACTTCCACTGAAAGCGGAACGCCAGGTAGATCAGGATGCCGCCCAGCGCCATCAGCATGCCGAGGCCGCCCTGGTCGCGCAGTTCTTCACCTACCTGCGGGCCCACGAACTCGACGCGCTTGATCACTGCCGGGTTGTCGCCACCGACCTTCTGCAGCGCTTCAGCCACTTGGTGACCCAGTTGCGGGTCTTCGCCGGGCATGCGCACCAGCAAATCGGTGGTTGCGCCAAAACTCTGCACGATGGCTTCGTGGTAACCGGCGGTCACCAGTTGGCTACGCACCTTGGTCACATCGGCCGGACGCTCGTAGGTCAGCTCGATGAGCGTACCGCCGGTGAAGTCCAGGCCGTAGTTGAGGCCCTTGTGGAACCAGCTGAACAACGCCAGAAGCGTGAGCAGTACCGTGACGCCGAACGCAACGTTGCGGACGCCCATGAAATTGATTGTACGTAACATGGCAGCCCCTTAGATCCACAACTTCTTGAAGTCACGACCGCCGAAGATCAGATTGACCATCGCGCGGGTGACCATGATGGCCGTGAACATCGAGGTCAAGACCCCGAGGGACATGGTCACTGCGAAGCCCTTGACCGGGCCGGTGCCCATTGCAAAGAGAATCCCGCCGACCAGCAAGGTGGTCAAGTTGGCGTCGAGAATCGCAGTGAATGCGCGGCCGAAGCCTTCGTTGATCGCTCGCTGCACGGTCATGCCCGCGGCGATCTCTTCACGTATCCGCGAGAAGATCAGCACGTTGGCGTCGACCGCCATGCCCATGGTCAACACGATACCGGCGATACCCGGCAGGGTCAGCGTAGCCCCCAGCAGCGACATCAAGGCCAGCAGCAGCACCATGTTCACCGCCAGCGCGACGGTGGCGATGATGCCGAAGAAGCGATAGATGGCGATGATGAACAGCGAGACAAACAGCATGCCCCACAGCGAGGCGTCGATACCTTTGGTGATGTTGTCGGCACCCAGGCTCGGGCCAATGGTGCGCTCTTCAGCGAAGTACATCGGCGCCGCCAGACCACCGGCACGCAACAGCAGGGCCAGCTCGGACGATTCGCCCTGGCCGTTCAGGCCGGTGATACGGAACTGCGCACCCAGCGGCGACTGAATGGTCGCCAGGCTGATGATTTTCTTCTCTTCCTTGAACGTCTGCACCGCAACGTCTTTTTCGACGCCGTCGACCACTTGCTTGGTGTACGTGGTGACCGGACGTTGCTCGATGAAGATCACCGCCATGCTGCGACCGACGTTGCTGCGCGTAGCGCGGCTCATCAGTTCGCCACCGTGGCCGTCCAGGCGGATGTTCACTTCCGGCGAACCGTGCTCGCCGAAGCCAGCCTTGGCGTCGGTTACCTGGTCACCGGTGATGATCAGACCGCGCTCGATTTGCGCGGCAGGGCGATTGCCCTCGCGGAACTCGAAGCTTTCGGACGTGGCTTTCGACGCGCCCGGCTCCGCGGCGAGGCGGAACTCCAGGTTGGCGGTCTTGCCGAGGATACGCTTGGCTTCTGCGGTGTCTTGTACGCCTGGCAATTCAACCACGATGCGGTTGGCGCCCTGACGCTGAACGATCGGCTCGGCCACACCCAGCTCGTTGACGCGGTTACGGACCGTGGTCAAGTTCTGCTTGATGGAGTATTCGCGGATTTCCGCCAGCTTGGCCGGGGTCATCGCCAGACGCAGCACCGGCTGACCATTGAGGTCGGCGGGAACAATGTCGAAATCGGTGAAACTCTTGCGAACCAGCGCGCGGGCCTGTTCGCGGGTCGCTTCATCGCTGAAGCCCAACTGAATGGCACCATTGAGCTGCGGCAGGCTGCGATAGCGCAGCTTCTCTTTACGCAGCAGGCTCTTGACGTCGCCTTCGTAGACTTTCAGGCGAGCATCGAGGGCTTTGTCCATGTCCACTTCCAGCAGGAAGTGCACACCACCGGACAAGTCCAGACCCAGCTTCATCGGATGCGCGCCGAGGCTGCGCAGCCATTGCGGGGTGGTCTGGGCCAGGTTCAGTGCAACGACGTAGTCGTCACCCAATGCCTTGCGTACCACGTCCTTGGCCGGCAGTTGATCTTCTGCCTTGACCAGGCGCAACAAACCGCCCTTGCTGTTGGCCGACAGCGTGGCGGCCTTGACCTTGATCCCGGCGTCGTTGAGCACCTTGCTCACACGGTCCAGATCAGCCTGGGTGACCTGCAACGCAGTGCTTGCGCCGCTGACCTGAATGGCCGGGTCATCAGGGTATAAATTGGGAGCGGAATAAATAAAACCGATCGCCAGCACCGCCAGGATCAGTACGTATTTCCACAGAGGGTATTTGTTCAGCATCACGCCGCCCGCTTATGACGCGGGGCGCCTTGCGCGCCCCGTCGATTGGTAAAAGATGAAACTTAGATCGCTTTCAGCGTGCCTTTTGGCAGCGTGGCAGCGATAGCGCCTTTCTGGAACTTCAGCTCAACCGAGTCAGAAACTTCGAGAACAACGAAATCGTCCGCAACTTTGGTGATCTTGCCGGCGATACCGCCAGTGGTCACAACTTCGTCGCCTTTCTGCAAGCTACCCAGCAGGTTCTTCTGCTCTTTGGCGCGTTTGGCCTGTGGACGCCAGATCATCAGGTAGAAGATGACCAGGAAACCGACCAGGAAAATCCACTCGAAACCGCCACCCATTGGGCCTGCGGCAGCCGGTGCGGCAGCGTCGGCCATGGCATTAGAGATAAAAAAGCTCATTTAGCACTCCAGTTGCAAATGTTGAATCTTGGGGTCAGAAAACTCAGTCCAAAGGCGGAACAGGCAACCCGCGTTTGGCGTAGAAGGCATCGACAAAGGCGGCCAATGTACCCTGTTGAATAGCCTCGCGCAAACCAGCCATAAGCACCTGGTAATGGCGCAAATTGTGGATGGTATTCAACATGCTACCCAGCATTTCGCCGCACTTGTCCAAATGGTGCAGATAAGCACGGGAGAAGTTCTGGCAGGTGTAGCAATCACAGGTCGGATCGAGCGGCGAATCATCATGGCGATGGAACGCGTTACGGATCTTCAGCACGCCGGTATCGATGAACAGATGCCCATTGCGGGCATTACGGGTTGGCATCACGCAATCGAACATGTCCACCCCGCGGCGCACACCCTCAACCAGATCTTCCGGTTTGCCAACGCCCATAAGGTAACGAGGTTTGTCAGCCGGCATCTGGCCCGGCAGGTAATCCAGCACCTTGATCATCTCGTGCTTCGGCTCGCCCACCGACAGACCACCAATGGCCAGGCCATCGAAGCCAATCTGGTCAAGGCCTTCGAGCGAACGCATGCGCAAATCCTGGTGCATGCCGCCCTGGACGATGCCGAACAGCGCGGCGGTGTTGTCGCCATGGGCTTGCTTGGAACGCTTGGCCCAGCGCAACGACAACTCCATCGACACCCGCGCCACATCTTCGTCGGCCGGGTACGGGGTGCATTCGTCGAAGATCATCACGATGTCCGAGCCCAGGTCACGCTGGACCTGCATCGACTCTTCCGGCCCCATGAACACCTTGGCGCCATCGACCGGCGAGGCGAAGGTCACGCCCTCCTCCTTGATCTTGCGCATGGCGCCGAGGCTGAACACCTGGAAGCCGCCGGAGTCAGTCAGAATCGGGCCTTTCCACTGCATGAAATCGTGCAGGTCGCCGTGCTTCTTGATCACTTCGGTGCCCGGGCGCAGCCACAGGTGGAAGGTGTTGCCAAGGATGATTTCCGCGCCCGTGGCCACAATGTCGCGCGGCAGCATGCCCTTGACCGTGCCATAGGTGCCCACCGGCATGAACGCCGGGGTCTCGACCGTGCCACGGGGGAAAGTCAGCCGACCGCGACGCGCCTTGCCGTCAGTAGCCAACAACTCGAACGACATACGACTGGTGCGACTCATACTTGATCCTCGGGTCCGCGTGGCGCGGGGTTACGGGTGATGAACATCGCATCACCGTAGCTGAAAAAGCGGTATTCATGCTCCACCGCAGCCTTATAGGCAGCCATGGTTTCGGGATAACCGGCAAACGCCGACACCAGCATCAAGAGCGTGGATTCCGGCAAATGGAAGTTGGTGACCAGCGCATCGACCACATGGAACGGCCGGCCGGGGAAAATAAAGATGTCAGTATCGCCACTGAACGGCTTGAGCATGCCATCGCGCGCGGCGCTTTCCAGGGAACGCACACTGGTGGTCCCCACCGCCACCACCCGACCACCGCGCGCCCGGCACGCGGCGACGGCATCGACCACATCCTGGCCGACTTCCAGCCACTCGCTGTGCATGTGGTGATCTTCAATTTTCTCGACCCGCACCGGCTGAAAAGTGCCCGCGCCCACGTGCAAGGTCACGAACGCCGTCTCGACGCCTTTGGCGGCAATCGCCTCCAGCAACGGCTGATCGAAATGCAGCCCCGCCGTCGGCGCCGCCACCGCGCCCAGGCGCTCGGCGTACACGGTCTGATAACGCTCGCGGTCCGCGCCTTCATCCGGGCGGTCTATATAAGGAGGCAACGGCATGTGCCCGACACGGTCGAGCAGCGGCAAGACTTCCTCGGCAAAACCCAGCTCGAACAACGCATCATGCCGCGCCAGCATCTCGGCTTCGCCACCGCCGTCAATGAGGATCTTCGATCCCGGTTTCGGCGACTTGCTGGAGCGCACATGGGCCAGCACGCGGTGACTGTCGAGCACCCGCTCCACCAGAATTTCCAGCTTGCCGCCGCTGGCTTTCTGGCCGAACAAACGGGCCGGAATCACCCGGGTATTGTTAAACACCATCAAATCGCCCGGGCGCAAATGCTCAAGCAAATCAGTGAATTGACGGTGTGCCAGAGCGCCGCTGACCCCATCCAGGGTCAACAGGCGGCTACCGCGACGCTCAGCCAAAGGGTGGCGAGCAATCAGCGAATCAGGGAGTTCGAAAGTAAAGTCAGCAACGCGCATGATGGGGTTCGTCTAGCAGGGGCCGGAAGTCTAGCGGAAATAGTCAAAATTCTCCATGAAACGTGATTGACCGACGGTAATCACCTCTCTATACTTCGCCGCCATTGAGCCCTGATGGCGGAATTGGTAGACGCGGCGGATTCAAAATCCGTTTTCGAAAGGAGTGGGAGTTCGAGTCTCCCTCGGGGCACCAAACAGCAACAACTGAAAGCTTCTACCAGGTTTTCAGACGCGGAAAAACCGGCCGATTGAGCCGGTTTTTTTGTGGCTGGGATTTGGTTGTGCGGGGTTTTGTTGTTGTGGACAAGCTGCTGATTGAGGGCTGATGTTGAGCCCCACGATTTAGCTCGGTTCGCATGAAGGACCTGCATGAGTGTTCAGTCGGCTCTCCCTTCCCCTCTTAAAATTTTCCTTAAGATCAGATAGGTGCTCTGTGCATCGGCAACTATCGCTTGGCGTTTGTGGCCAGCGTGGCGTTTGCCGGTCTGGTGCTGCACCTAATTGGACATGAGTCGGGCGGCTTTCACCTCTAAGGAGATAGCTCGGGCGGCAAGACCACTCACCTGCAAGTTGCGACCTCGGTCTACGGCGGGCCGCGTCTAGTGCGTTCGTGTCGCTCGACCGATAACGCGCTGGAATCTATCGCCGCCGCGCAATCCGACGACCTTCTGGATTTAGATGAAATCGGCATGTGCGACCCGCGCATCATTGGCGAAACGGTCTACATGCTCGGCAACGGCACCGGCAAGGCTCGCGCCAATGATCGCGGACAAGCCGGCCGACAGGTGCAGGAGTGGCGCTTGCTGTTTCTCTCGACCGGTGAAAAGACGTTAGCGCAGCACATGGCCGAAGCCAACAAGGAGCTGAAAGCCGGTATGGAAGTACGCATGCCCATACGGTGGATATGAAATAGGCTCGTCGGGAGGCTTTGGCCGACCGAGAAAGCCTGATGGCGGATTACATTGCCGACATGGCGAACTGGACAGCGGATGAGCTGGAACTGAACGCGAAACGCGACAGCCTCAACACTCGCCTAGAGGAGATCCGCAAGCAAGCTCAGGAGGATATTGCTAGTGCACGGCGGGCCGAGACCGAGGCGGCCACAGCTTACGCACAAGCCGTGGCCTGGGGCGATGTAGAAGGCGAAAAAGCTGCGAACACCGATGCCCAGAAGGCGGCCAAAAACCTCTCATCTGCTACTGAACAACATCGTCGTCAGCAGCTGATTATCACTGCCCTGGAGCAGGAGCTCACCATCGTTGACCAGCACATCACTGAGGCTCAGGAAGAACACAAGAAAATAGAAAACCAAGCCCTGCATCTCGCGCACGACGCGTTAGAAGAAAAGTGGAATGAGGCCGCCCGGGCTCTACTCGATGTAGGCGGCAGGCTCTATGCCGCGACTCGCATGATCCAGCGGGATCCGGTATCGCTGTTTAAGCTCGATATCCTTGAGCAGGGTGAAAACTTTGGCAGCTGGAGGTGGGGAGACTTGGCGGACCGCGCCGGTCAATACCGTGTGCAAGACGTGCTAGCCATGTAGCGTTCGGCATTGTAAATCTCCACCCGAAAAAGCCGACATGAGTCGGCTTTTTATACTTTGAGGATACGGAAATTCGAAATTAGGCGTTATCTCATCAGTATTAACCCTTAAAACACCAAAGTTATTCTTCCGGGTCAGGCCACACACGCGCAAAAATAGTTACCTCTCGAGTAATCGATTCGCCTTCCACTGTCCCAACCTTCCTACTTTCTGAATATTCGTCAGTATCTTCACCCCAAACTTCATTCACAATGGATCGTACCTTATTCGCTAAATTTGAACTCTTCCAATAGGAACGGCCTTCACCTGATTTAGGCCAATGCTTTTGTCCAATACTGAGAATTGATCCGTTATGCTTTGGAACTGTCATGACATCATATTCTATCTCGAATCCACTCCGAAACTGTTTCGGATGCACATCATCCAGGTCCTCATCATATGAAAATTCGCCATCAAAGTTAATTACTAACTCTTCAATATCAGAAATTTGCTTTCGCAACTCACTCGAAGTAAGCCAGTCGTCTTGCCCCCAGCATGCAATGGGTAATTCCCCCACATCTCCACCACACTCTAAGACTACTTCTGCACACTTTGCCTTTATGAGTTCATCAGACTTTGATTGGCACACGATCAACGCTTGCTCGGTCGCCCACAACGCAAGATTCTCTTCAGAAACCTTTGGCAGTGCCGAGTTACGATCAGCAGTGATAGTTTCGCCGAGTAAAACACCTTGAATATTGGAAAGGCGCGAAGCTCTCAGCCCTCCAATAGTTACCCATCCACCATCTACTGTAAAGAAGCTGTCAGGGCGAATATAAGCACGCCCCACTGGCTTATTCTCGTTATCAAACATAGGACGTATCGTTGATTGAGCGCGAAGTCTACGATCCTTACCATTTTCAGGCCGCCCTAAAGGACTTAGTCTAGCAAGCAGCTCATCATCCGTAAGATTTAACCAGTCACCCGACCTAACTGCTTCCACGGCCACCCCCGCTTCTTCTACATCAATAGAGACAGAAAGACTAGGAGCGAGAGATGCCACAAGTTGCTTTAGAGATAGATTTTTTGTTCCATTTTTATTTACATACAATAATCCTCCTTCGTTCCTGGGATTATTTTTCAACAAAATTTCGATACGCGTTCCACCGTCAATTGGTGCTTGACCTCGCTCAGCTGGAGATAGTATTGGTCGAGAAGCAGTTCCATCGCGAAATTCTAATACACGCGCAGAATCCTCTGACTGATCAAGCCGCCGAGAAACAACTCGAACTACTTTACCTATCATAAATACTGAAAAGAAACCTATTCCATACCTGCCTATAGCATTCATCCCTTTTGACACTAGCCCCGGAAACTCCTGAGTAACAAGAGACGAACTCCAAAATGATGTGCCAAAATCAATTAACGGGCCCGTTAATATAACCTCAGACATACCTACTCCGTTATCTTCTACAGATAACCAGTGACCAACTGAATCTTCGGTTAACGAAACCTTAATGCTACCCCAATCCTCACGGCGCCCTTGCTGATAGCAGCGCCGCGCTTGAATAGCATCAGCGCTATTCTGTATGAGCTCACGCAAAACAACTGTTGGGTCATCACCATAAAGTTTTGCCCCGCCCAATGTCTCGACCACTTTTGGGATATCAGATACCCGAAGCTGGGTATCAATAGGACGCCACCCTCGCGTTTGGATCGTCCGCGAAAGGCTTTCCGGGCTCCCCGCGCCTTTGACTCGCCGAGCTCGAAAAAAAAGTCCCTTCCCTCTGTTTTGCATCAACAAATCTACGTCTTGCAGTTCACGGTTTACAGCCGAAATTGTGTCATAAGCGAGCCACCAAGCATCGGCATCAGCTATCGTGAACGGAGCCCCAGCTGTAAAAACCACCGCTTCATGTTCTATATGCGGCACGGCAAGACGCTCTTGAAACGTCCAGTGCAGTGCGGAAAAACCACGTGGATTCGTCAGTGCTCGCATGAACCTCGGTGCCCGTCGTTGATCAAGATGAAGTGCATCCGCAATACGGAGCAAACATGCCAGTTTTACTCGATCGATTTGACTCTTTGTTCTGCTAGGAAATGCTCCGAGGTTTTCAGCAAGATCTTGCCCTACTCGTGAAACCGACCACCAATGGCTATGTGCTATTTGCCCTATAGTTTCGCCGTAGAAAAAACGCAATTCAGAATCATCAATGAGATAGACGATGTCACCATTGGCTGATGGCCAGCCTTGCTTGGCTAGAGCTTCTGCTTGCTGAGCGTGTAATTGTCTTAATACTTCGGGTACTGCTCGCTCAATAATTTCTTTAGGCGGTTGCTCTACTGTGTCTGGTCCGTGTTCCGAATCCCCGAGCAGCGTCGTGACGGTATCCTTCCAGGCAACTGTCTGCTTCAGTTGGTCCAAGCCTCCCGGATAGGCCGCCAAACTCATCGCAGAATCGTGAAGCAGAATACTGGCTCCAAATACGAAGGCTTCGGCTGGACTGACCGTGATTGCACCTTCCGAGACTAGCGAAGCTGTCTCCCATAGCGCATCCAAGTGGGTTATGTCATGAACGGTTAACCCTGGTATAGCCGATGAGATTTGCGAGACGAGAACAGCGGCTTTATCCCGCATTGATAGGAAGCGATCCCGAAAATACTCCTGCTCAACAACAGTCACATCTGGTAGCGGATTAACGAAAGCATGGCGCCACAACCACGTAAGTCGAAAGTCAGATGGAGCTACCATTTAGTTATTCCTCTAATATAAATTGAAAAATATTAAAAATCGCGCCAAACACAACACAAAAAAAAGCTTCTAACAAAGTTCGCATCACCCCTTCTTTAATTTCAACTCGCTTAACTCACCTATCACTTCCAATGCAAGAGCAACAGTCGGCAGCTCAAAATCATCTCTGTCACCTTCAACATGAGTACCCTTGTTAAGATATTTCCAAACAAGATTGAATTCGGAGATATTCAAAAGCTTTCTCAACCCAGCCAATAGCACTTCTTTTTCAGAAGGAGCAAACGTAACAACTTCAAGCTTTATGCGAAGTGCATCCGTTACATTTCTACTACCGGGAGTGGAGTTTGCAGAATACAGCTGAAGAGTTAATACACCTTGGTTATGAGAGAAAAGCCACGACCAGATTTTAAGATTTAGCAATTCTAAAGCTTGTCGACAATACTGAAGGCACGAAGCAATTCGCCCTTCAGCGAAAGCGATGTTAGCTTGCTCCAAGTAGTGTCTAGAGCCAGTTTTTCTTAAAATATTCGGATGACGAGCCCCTTCGTGTGGTCTGAAAACGTAGAGTTGTGCTTGCTCATTTTTAGGCAAGAGATTTTGTATCGCAGTAATGAAATCATCACTATGACAAGTCAACACGATTTGCTTATTTTCAAGAGAAGGATGCCGGAATAGAGTCTCACGAATTCCCCGTCGATGGTCGTGATCGATGGCGTTAACTGCATCATCAAAAAGAACCATAGGCACACCCTGCTGAATATTCTTACCAAGCAAAATAGCTAGACCCAAACACCTAATATGACCTTCACTAAGAACATGCAAGGCATCAACAAACTGTTCAGGTTCGGTTTTAAACGATATCTCAATTCGGTCACCTTCAGTCGTAGGAAGCCGAATTTCCTCCAAGAGATCTTCTTTTAAATCATCCTGATTAAAATTATTGTACAACTCCGAAACTATTATATTTAGGTTAGCAACTAGCTCCCCGGGTAAAGCACTACAGTATTTTCTTAAAACAGAGCGGAACGTCTCATACGCCTTTAAATGCCTTTGGACGTTTTCAGCCTCTACTGCCTCATCGGCAGCTTCAGCAATTATTGCCGCATTCGTGCATTCGAACGCCGCTATTCGCTCTCGGGCACCTGCCGCATTTTCTTGCACCTGGCGTCGCATAAAGCTCAACTCAGTTGCAAGCTGCTTCAGCTGGGTTAGACGAACTAACTCTCGCCTATCGGCGTCACGCTGCTCAGCACGGTTACAGATTTGAGCATCCATAGCTTCTATGCGCTTGGCTTCGGCCAAAAAAACGTCCCAAGACGGTTGCGATCCCAATCTGATCTCGGCAAGCAAGGGCTTCCACCATGCAGATATCGTAGTAATATCAATGTCCGCGATCACTTTCTCCAACTCAGACCTATGATCATAAGATTGCATTGCAATCGTAGACAGCATTGAAAATAAAGCTTCTGATATTAATTTCCAGTCCGCTTTACTTTCAATTATTTTTTCCTCCAACTCTACCAACTCAATTAGCGAGTCAAACACCGCGCCAGCTTTCTTAAAAGGATTTGCAGTCACTACTTCTAAAGGTGTGTCGCAGGCCGGACAATGATCCAACCCTAAAGATTTAAGATTACGTACAGCTTCATAAAGACTTTTGTATGAAATATCGGTGGATCTTTCCTGCCGGACTCTATCCAAAGATTTTGATACTGCGTAAGCCTGCTTTAAAGTTTGCATTCCATCCTGCATGCCTTTAACGGTCACTCCGACGACTATCGCCGGAACGGCTAACAACTCATCAGTTAGCTCTTGGAGCCTGCCTGGAAGTTCGGAGGTACCTAGAAGAACTAAAGCGTCATTATAAGTCATGCCCTGTTGGTAATCCGACGCTACCTGAGCCTCTTCAATATCGCGCAGCGTCAAATCTGCAGCCTCACCCATCAAAGTTTTTTGGTCCGTTTCATTTGTTTCTTGTGCTCGGGTAAGTAAATCTCTTTTCGTTGTAGGTGGCTGGAGTAGTCGCTCCAAAACATCTGTGTCGTTGAAATTCCCTACAAAGTCAGTGAAGTCCTCTATACCAAATAAAGCCGCAATAAGATCCTTCCTCTGACCGGGTGTACGCGCAGCAATCCTAGAAAATGCGTCTATTCGATTTTTTTCAATGAAACAGAAACGGTAAAGGTCCGCATCAGGAGTAACTTGATAAGTTTTTTTATCCTTGCCCTTAACAAGTAATACGGGTTTTACGAATGCTTGCTCATGTAGGTTTTTGAGATAATCCTCACCCAAGCGGTTTACTTTTGATTCATCAACAGAACCCAATAGCGCTTGCTCGATTGCTTCACACAAACTGGTCTTCCCAGAACCATTAGGCCCGTAGAAGAGAACTACCTTATGATCTAGATCAAACGGTTCCGAGTAGCGAAATCCTCGAAATGGTCCTACCGTCAAATGGACTATCCGTGTCCAAGTAATGGCATTTTTTTCTTCTTGAACTTGAATATTGGGAAGGTTAGCCGAAGCATTAGTAAATCTCTGCGTCAACAAACGAGCTACGAGTACAGAACGACTCCGTGCAGCAGAGGTGGTTTGGGCAATATCTTCAAAATTGGCATCTACAATATTCACTAACCTGCAGACATCGGGCTCCACAAGCACATGCTCCTGCGAAAGCCATGCCATAAATCTTCGGTATTGCTGATAGCTACTCATCCCTGATCCTCATGGCCAATCATTCGACTATAGCTGGCTACACGCCGTACGATGCTACTTATTCGGTGCTAGCGAACCGTAGAACCGGGCAAAAATCATACCGGTTACAAATTAACCGCACCTCAACAAGACGGAAGCCGGTGCATTTGTTAGCCCTCTTAGGACGAGGGTCAGATATCCTCCAAGAGATCAATGGAAATACCTGTGGCGGACCGTTCACTGAGCGACGGCGACCGAAGCAGCATTCGAAATGCCTTTACCAAAAGATCACCTACCTGTTCAACTAAAAAACGAGTTCATCAGAGACGGCTTTAGACGCTCATCGCAAATACAAGGAAGCAATCCGTGGATATATCAACATTTCTAACCAGCTTAGCCGGGACGGGCTTGATCAGTGTCGCACTTGCTCGCTGGCTGACAGAGCGTCTAGTCGAGCATCGTCTTTCCAGGGCATTGAAGGATCACGACGCTGACATTCAGCGTCGATTCACTAGCTACAAGGCGGAATTGGATGCGAAACTTCGAATAGAGGTTGAAGACCTTTTGGGAGAGAAAGCGGCCGAAAGGCAATATCGCGTTGAAGCAAAAAAAAGGCTATATGCGGCAGTCGGCCCATTGCGATTTCAGCTACTCCTAGCAGCAAACGAGTTTTCCAACCGCGTGGCGCGACTCGGTGATACTAGGTATGTATTCGACACCTCCCTTGATGGTTACTTCGGCCGAAGCACGTCTTATCGCTTGTTAAGAATGTTTGCAGTTCTTGAGCTAATCGAGCGACAGATTGCTTACGCGGATTTTGCCGTAGATCCTTTTTTTCCAACACTTCTTCGTTTCAAAAAGCTGGCGTTCTCTTGCTTATCTAGTGATCGGGTTTCACTGGATCATCCAGCCAACGACTGGAACAACCAGAATCAGCACATTTTTTACGATACGCTCAGCGCGATCGCCTCACGCTTAGTGGTAGCTGACTCTCAGACTGGCGAACGAGTAATGCGCTTCGACGAGTACAACCAATACGTATCCAATGAGAGTAATCAAAAGCTACTAGCACCGCTTCCGAGGCTATTCACGGGATTTTCGCCCCAACAAAAACCCGTCCTATGGCTCCGTTTACTTACCCTAGCCACGTTGTGTCAAGCGTTCTCAAAATGGCAAGGCAAGGGGGTAGGTCTAGAGAACTTACCCCTAGAATGGCGCCAGCTATTGATAAATTCAGGTGACACGTTCATCCAAGCCAACATAGGTCGATATGAGGCTGTAATAACAGAGCATGACAAAGCCTTTCCAGAAAGCGAGCACTGAATTTTCCTATAATTCGGGCGGTTGGTGTTGGTTGAATCCACCGTCCATTTTTAGAACGGACGGGCGTGCAACCTAAGCACAGGAATGACTACATTCTAGGACGTAGGTGTCGACTGCTTAATTTTTTGACTGGGGTCCAAAGCACTCAAATTGTCACACGAGACACTCTTTGCAAATGTGGTGTAGCACAGTGTAAAAAAAAGGTGTGACCGATAATAAACCAACATATTCAACGAGTTAGAGTATCTCGTTACACCTGTTGCACCTGTTACACTGATTCTGAGAAAACCTTGTATAGACACCCCACACCCCACTACAGAATTTGCCATCAGCGCGCGAACCAGGATTGCTGGCACTTTTTCTGCGCTGCCCGGCTGAGCGTTCGATTAGGGCGTTCCCCACCAAAAAATCGGTTAACAGGCAACTGAAATGTGCCGGGGCCCCTGAAGAACTCACCTCGACACGGGGCGAGCCGCCCGATCTTGTTAGCGGAAAGGTGCCCAGCTTAGTGAACAGGTGAACTTGGTGAACTGCGGTTCACCTGTGCATTTGCCCTATGGCTGTGGAGGTCGTCGGGGACCCTGGATAATTGCGATTGGTACGGGACAGAGAACCCGCGCGTTCGTTTTAGCGGTTGGATTTTTTAAGTTAGTTGACAGGTTGACGGAGTTGACTCGGTTGACCAACGCCAAACGTGCGTTATCAGCAACACAAAGGAGCATCATTACCGACACGGTAACGATGCCCCTTTTTCTTCAAGATCCTTTCAATTTCAACGTTTGAAATTTCAGTAAGCTGCATAGCCTGTCGCTGACACGATGTCGCGGGTTTCCGACCCCGTATCGGTCAGAACTCCTCAGAGGCCCCGGCAGAATCTCCCACTCTCGCTACTTCTTCGCAAAACTGAGGGAGGAAGAGCAACCTTGTGGGCAGAGCTGTCGAGAAACAGCTATATCAGAAAACCACCAACTGTCCGCATCACGACCTTAAGCCGTCTCTTGACGCCCAGTTCTGAACCCAATCACGAAAGTTGTCCCATCTGAGACTCAATGATTATCTTCTCACCTCTTTGTAACCTTCATGTCTATCGGCGTGATGATCGGCACTTCGGGAGCAAAGGGGGATATGCCAGCAATTGAATTACAAAGCGCACCGAGCTGCTGCATAGAGATATGCGCATACTCAAGTGCATCCCGAGCAGACTCCATATCTTTAATAAAGTTTAGACCCCGCGCAAAATTCAAATCGGGATCCTCAAAATACTGCCCGGTAGTACGGCTATTCTTAACCTGTGCTGGTTTCAGGGGAATAGGCACCTGTATTGCTGGCAATAGCCCGCCCTGAATCTCTATTATCTTTGTAAATACCAATAAAGTTTTTGATGCGTTTGCTAAAGGCGCGACATGTACCACTAAATCGCGATACGCTCCAAGCTCGTAGAGCCAATTGTCTGGCAGAGATGAAGCTCTCAGCTCTTTACCTGCTTTATCCTGGGGAGGCTGAGATTTCCAAACCTTTAACAAGCCAGCTAAAGCGGTAATTTTTGCAGCAGAGGGATCCTCCTTTCTTATCATTGCCTCATAATAAAATTCCGAAAGATAATCTCTTAGGGTGCAGGCATCTACCAGAAATGACTGCAGAGCCAAATAACACAATGAGGTATAACCATCAAGAAAACGGTCATTGGGTGTAAATTTTTTCGAGAGTAAACGACCATTCAACTGATCAGAGTATGCTTCAGATAGTTGTCGAAGCCTCCACTCACAAGTTCTTATCTGGTGGGAAATACGGGAAGCTATATCGTAAAACAGCCCATCTTTTTGTAAAAATGCGGAGTTTGCTATGAAAGACCAATTGTGCCCTTGCTCCGTACAAAGCCACAGTGGGGAGGCTGCAGGGTTTATAGACCTCCACTCTGGAGGGGCGAAACTCTTCGCTTGATCTTCCGTATGGAAAAAATCACACCCGACGATCTGCAGCCCTAACCCTTTTACGTCACTATAAAAACTTTTAAAGCTTTTAACATTGAAGCTTGCGGATTTTCCATTCATCGCATTGGGACTGAGATCCGCCTTTTGATCCATCCCATTAAGAACACGTCCACCACCATATAAGTGCAGCTCTCTCAAAACCGGTAGCCAATCCATGCCATTTCTCCTTGTTTAGGTTAGACGTTCACCGAACTACTGCAAAATATCCCAGTCACTAAGCCAGATACTATCAAGCAGCTCAATGAAATCAGATCCCAAGGCCGCATTGCTTGGGTGCTTCACGCCTTTTGAAAGACGTCAATATCCCACCTAAAAACGTCCTAGCAAAGCTACGGCTGTTGTCAAAATCTCAAAATCGGCCCCGACACACATTCTCGACGCCCCTTAAAAGCCCTGGCCTAACCAGGTGCCCACCCGAATCGGCCTTCGAAGGGTTTGCATAGTGCCCTACAGACTCTTCACACTTGTCCAGCGAGCGCGATCATGTATCCCTCCTTGTATCCCTAGATAGCAAACCTCTTTGGAGGCCTTGAGTTTACTGGATTAGTAAAGTCTCCCTCGGGCACCAATCAGCAACAACTCAAAGCTTCTACCCATTTTCAGACACGGAAAAACCGGCCGATTGAGCCGGTTTTTTAGTTTCTGGGATTTGGTTGTGCTTGGCTCTAGGCCTACGATGTCGTAAGTTCCGACGCCATTCCTGAGAACACCTTAGGTTCTCAAAGACCATGTCAGTTGCGCGGACGTACGGAGATGCGCATACCATTTCGAGTTGGCCGTCGGCGGTGAAGCCCACTGCGCTACTAATTCAAAAAAAATGAACACGTTGATTTCTGTAGGATGGATGGATGCACAGCGCATAGTCCTGACTGCCGAGAATACGAATGCCATCCAACCCAGCATCCAACTTTAGAATGCCTATGGGCTCAATCACAACCGCCTTCCCCTCTGATCTCACGTTCAGGGCTAAAAGCTTGTATCAGATATTAGGCAACACAAGCCAAGCAACACACTCAGGCATTGTGGTCAGAGTAGGTGACGAGGATTTGGTCATCCCCTATCGAATTCATCACCAGGGCAATGAGCAAGGATGCCTACAGCTCGATGGCCTTCGAAGAGTGATGTACTCGTGCATCTTCACACGGCATCACGACGGTCATGTCCGACAACGTCAGCTAATGCAGATTCTTCCTGTGCCCGAGCCTTGGGTCGTCCCGTTCGTTCTGCAGCTTACTGGCGAATACGTGATCGAAATACTCGATACCTGCGAGGCTCATCTGCCAGCACTCAGCCCTGAGCTGTACGGAGCCTTCATTAGGGATAATCCCCAATATTTTAAAGCTCTCCAAGATCGGATGATCAGTTACTGGGATTGCTATTACCGTCACCTGTATAAGAACCGGCAAAATTATGTGGGATTCCGGTTATTCGATCACTTTCGTAAACTCGCAAAGGGATAGAAGTCGAGCCAACGTACATCAGCTTGTATCCCTGACCATGATCCGTCTGCAACACACCTTTTAGGCTACGCACAAGCTTCCCTCGGCACCAACATAAAGAACTCGCAGTAGGAGCCTTTTTTTTCGCCCGAAGAAAAGTGAACATACCCACCCCTCCGCCCCCCATCACGAGCCCCCCATGGAAACACCACTGGAAACCGTCGCCCTGTTTTCCCTCAAGCTGGCCTATGAGACGGAAGATCAGAGCCCGATCCTGCGTGATGATCTGGTGATGGGGGATTACAACCGCGATGTGTTTGAATTGCTGGTGCGTCGCGGCGATGTTGCGGGGATTCAGGCGAAAGTGGCGGAGTGTGTGCACCTCGCGCTGACAGCAGTCGGTGGCACGGCCAAGCCTTTGGGGCGTGAACTGCAGAAGTTAGCCGCCGATTTCAACGACGCGCAGACGCTGCAGCAGCTGGATGCCCCGTTGCGGGCGCTCAAGGATTATCTGAAAGCCATTCTGTAAAAGGACGCATTGAATGATGGGTTTGTTGATGTTCTTCGGGTCATTTGCCGGCCTGTGGGTGTGGACGGTGAAGGAGCGCGGCGAGTGGAACCTTGTCTTCGCCAACATCGCCGGGGTGTTCAGTGGGCTGATGGTCGGGTCGTTGTTGCTCATGCTCCACAGCCGGCTGTTTGAGCCCGAGTTGGCCGACGCGAAAGCCATCCCCTCGCTGTTCGGGTTTCTCGTCATCGTCGCCACGGGGTACGGCACGTGGAAGGTCATTGCCTTGGGCAACCACACGCCGGGCAATCAACTGGTGCGGCACATTATTGGTGGTCTGGCCGGTGTGTTCGCCGCGTTGCTGGTCACGATCTATGTTGCTGGTTACGTTGCCGGCAAGCCGTAGCGCCGCGCGTAGTCGCGATCAGCGACGCAATTGCAGACATGAAAAAGCCCGGCTGATTTGGCCGGGCTTTTTGTCGAGGGCTGCGGTGGGTTGGATCATGCAGTCTGGTTGCCTTGCAGGCGGTCGGAACCATCAGCGGCTACTTGGTTGCCGTGCAGGCGATCCGAACCATCGGCAGCTACTTGGTTGCCTTGCAGACGATCCGAACCATCGGCAGCTACTTCGTTGCCTTTCAAACGATCCGAGCCATCAGCGGCTACTTCGTTGCCTTTCAAACGATCCGAGCCATCAGCAGCTACTTCGTTGCCTTTCAGACGATCCGAACCATCGGCGGCGACTTGTACGCCAGGAGTGCGATCCGAACCATCAGCGGCTACTTGAACACCAGGAGTGCGATCCGAACCATCGGCAGCGACTTGAACGCTTTGGGTACGATCGTAGCCATCAGCGGCCAGTGCGTCGTGGGAGTGCGAAGCGGCGAAAGCGTTAGCAGCGAAAACCGAGAAAACGATGCTGAGGATGAGTTGGCGTTTCATGATGGTGTGCTCCGAAAGTCGTTGTGAGTTGGTATGGCGCTAGTGTTGCGCCGCGCCGGACTTATGAGAACTTCATTGACGTGATGATGAACATCGATCAAACCAATGGGCGCTGGAATGCCCGGCCTAGAGCGGCCAACACCTAACTGCTGTGCTTTTCTGTGGCGAGGGAGCTTGCTCCCGCTGGACTGCGAAGCAGGCCCATATGCTGTGAACTCGATTGAACCTGACACACCGAGGCGACTGGTTTTGGGGCGGCTTCGCCACCCAGCGGGAGCAAGCTCCCTCGCCACAGGGGATGGTGGTGGAGTCCCGTCCTAGGAAATTTCCTGCAAGTTGCGTCGCCTTTGGTGAACTGGCGGGCGTGGTTTTTCGGGGATAGCCTTCTGGGGTCGCTGACTATCAGTGATCGGCTTTGACAGGCTGAAAAAATCGCAAGCTTTCACTCCACCGGATAAAACGGCATGCTTTCGCGCGCCAATTTATATGGCGGCTGTGCGTGGGGCATCTTCGGATGCACCGGTTTGCTTGCATTTACTCGGTCTGTCAACCCGCGTACCGCTGCCACCCAATCCTGTTTGACAGCAGGGGGTCTGGCGGCTCCTTTAAAAATGCAAGGAGCTCCACCATGAAGAAAATCACCCCGAATCCACCCGACATCACCGACCACTTCATCAGCCACATCTTCACCATCCTGCCCAATATCGACACCGCCACCCTGCTCGTCCACGCCAGCGAAACCCTTGCGTCGCTTAACGTCATGGCTACCGACTTGGCCTTTCAACTTGAAGGCTCGCGACGCAACCTGGTGCTGGCGTTGCAACAGATGACGGTGCTGAGCGAGTTGCTGGTCAACCGCGCGCTGGACCGCATCGATCCGCCGGATTCCCCGGGCGATGCTCAAACCACCTCGCCGCACTGAAGGGAGGGCTGATCATGGATCGATACCTGCCCATCACTGGCATTGACTGCCGCATTCCTACCCTGCTGATCGACACCGAAGCGCCGATTGACGTGCTGCATGAAAATGCCGCGTACCGCATTCGTACCGCCACGCAATTACTGGAGAACATCGCCCATGGCGAAGGCATCCACAGTGAGCTGGCGAGAGTGTTGGTGACCTCGTTGCGCGAGGGCTGCGATTTGTTGGATGTGCTGGGGCAGAAGTTGCGCGCCTAGCCATCAGTGCTTGAGGAATCGCAGACATGAAAAAGCCCGGCTGATTTGGCCGGGCTTTTTGTCGAGGGCTGCGGTGGGTTGGATCATGCAGTCTGGTTGCCTTGCAGGCGGTCAGAACCATCAGCGGCTACTTGATTGCCTTGCAGGCGATCCGAACCGTCAGCGGCGACTTCGTTACCTTTCAAACGATCCGAACCATCGGCGGCTACTTCGTTACCTTTCAAACGATCCGAACCATCGGCAGCTACTTCGTTGCCTTTCAAACGATCCGAACCATCAGCGGCTACTTGAACACCAGGAGTGCGATCCGAACCATCAGCGGCGACTTGAACGCTTTGGGTACGATCGTAGCCATCAGCGGCCAGTGCGTCGTGGGAGTGCGAAGCGGCGAAAGCGTTGGCAGCGAAGACCGAGAAAACAATGCTGAGGATGAGTTGGCGTTTCATGATGGTGTGCTCCGAAAGTCGTTGTGAGTTGGTATGGCGCTAGTGTTGCGCCGCGCCGGACTTATGAGAACTTCATTGATGTGATGGTGAACATCGATAAAACCAATGGGGGCTGGGAGGCCTGAGCTAGAGCGGCCAGTGCGGTATCGCTGTGCTTTTTTGTGGCGAGGGAGCTTGCTCCCGCTGGGGCGCGCAGCGGCCCTAAATCCTGAGCACGCGGGTTTTACTGACACACCGAGCTGAATGGTTTTGGGCCTGCTACGCAGTCCAGCGGGAGCAAGCTCCCTCGCCACAGGGGATGGTGGTGGAGTCCCGTCCTAGGAAATTTCCTGCAAGTCGCGTCGCCTTTGGTGAACTGGCGGGCGTGGTTTTTCGGGGATAGCCTTCTGGGGTCGCTGACGATCAGCGATCGGCTTTGACAGGCTGAACAGTGTAATCTTCCGCTCCCGCAATTTGAGCGGCATGCGCTTCCGCGTGCAGTTTCAATGGCGGCTGTGCGTGGGGCATCCCCGGATGCGCCGGGTCTTACACTGCCGGTCTGTCAACCCGCGTACAGCTGCCACCCAATCCTGTTTGACAGCAGGGGACTGGCAGCTCCCAAAACAGTGTAAGGAGCTCCACCATGAAAAAGATCACCCCCAATCCGCCCGACATCACCGACCACTTCATCAGCCACATCTTCACCATCCTGCCCAATATCGACACCGCCACCCTGCTCGCCCACGCCAGCGAAACCCTTGCGTCGCTTAACGTCATGGCTGCCGACCTGGCCTTTCAACTTGAAGGCTCGCGGCGCAACCTGATGCTGGCGTTGCAACAGATGACAGTGCTCAGCGAGTTGCTGGTCAACCGCGCACTGGACCGCATTGATCCGCCGGATTCCCCGGGCGATGCTCAACCCACTTCGCCGCACTGAAGGGAGGGCTGATCATGGATCGATACCTGCCCATTACCGGCATTGACTGCCGCACTCCTACCTTGCTGATCGACACTGAAGCGCCGATTGACGTGTTGCATGAAAACGCCGCATACCGCATTCGCACCGCCACCCAACTGTTGGAGAGCATCGCCCATGGCGAAGGCATCCACAGTGAACTGGCTCGGGTGTTGGTGACTTCGTTGCGCGAGGGCTGTGATTTGCTGGATGTGCTGGGGCAAAAGTTGCGCGCCTAGCCCTGAGTGCTTGAGGAATCGCAGACAAGAAAAAGCCCGGCTGATTTGGCCGGGCTTTTTGTCGAGGGGTGCGGTGGGTTGGATCATGCAGTCTGGTTGCCTTGCAGGCGGTCGGAGCCATCGGCGGCGACTTGGTTGCCTTGCAGGCGATCCGAACCGTCAGCGGCGACTTGGTTGCCTTTCAAACGATCCGAACCGTCAGCGGCGACTTCGTTACCTTTCAAACGATCCGAACCATCGGCAGCTACTTGGATGCCAGGAGTGCGATCCGAACCATCAGCGGCGACTTGAACACCAGGAGTGCGATCCGAACCATCGGCGGCGACTTGTACGCCAGGAGTGCGATCCGAACCATCGGCAGCGACTTGAACGCTTTGGGTACGGTCGTAGCCATCAGCGGCCAGTGCGTCGTGGGAATGCGAAGCGGCGAAAGCGTTGGCAGCGAAGACCGAGAAAACGATGCTGAGGATGAGTTGGCGTTTCATGATGGTGTGCTCCGAAAGTCGTTGTGAGTTGGTATGGCGCTAGTGTTGCGCCGCGCCGTACTTATGAGAACTTCATTGACGTGATGATGAACATCGATCAAACCAATGGGGGCTGGGAGGCCTGATCTAGAGCGGCTAGCGCGGTATCGCTGTGCTTTTTTGTGGCGAGGGAGCTTGCTCCCGCTGGGGCGCGCAGCGGCCCTGATCCGGGTAAAAGTGGTTTTTCTGAAACACCGAGCTGAATGGTTTTGGGCCTGCTGCGCAGTCCAGCGGGAGCAAGCTCCCTCGCCACAGGGGATGGTGGTGTAGTCCCGTCCTAGGAAATTTCCTGCAAGTCGCGTCGCCTTTGGTGAACTGGCGGGCGTGGTTTTTCGGGGATAGCCTTCTGGGGTCGCTGACTATCAGCGATCGGCTTTGACAGGCTGAAAAAATCGCAAGCTTTCACTCCACCGGATAAAACGGCATGCTTTCGCGCGCCAATTTATATGGCGGCTGTGCGTGGGGCGTCTTCGGATGCACCGGTTTGCTTGCATTTACCCGGTCTGTCAACCCGCGTACCGCTGCCACCCAATCCTGTTTGACAGCAGGGGGTCTGGCGGCTCCTTTAAAAATGCAAGGAGCTCCACCATGAAGAAAATCACCCCCAATCCACCCGACATCACCGACCACTTCATCAGCCACATCTTCACCATCCTGCCCAATATCGACACCGCCACCCTGCTCGCCCACGCCAGCGAAACCCTTGCGTCGCTTAACGTCATGGCCACCGACCTGGCCTTTCAACTTGAAGGCTCGCGGCGCAATCTGGTGCTGGCGTTGCAACAGATGACGGTGCTCAGCGAGTTGCTGGTCAACCGCGCGCTGGACCGCATCGATCCGCCGGATTCGCCGTGCGATGCTCAACCTACTTCGCCGCATTGAAAGGAGGGCTGATCATGGATCGATACCTGCCCATTACCGGCATTGACTGCCGCATTCCTACCCTGCTGATCGACACCGAAGCGCCGATTGACGTGCTGCATGAAAACGCCGCGTACCGTATTCGTACCGCCACGCAATTACTGGAGAACATCGCCCATGGCGAAGGCATCCACAGTGAGCTGGCGCGGGTGTTGGTGACGTCGCTGCGCGAGGGCTGCGATTTGCTGGATGTGCTGGGGCAGAAGTTGCGCGCCTAGCCCTTAGCGTTTAACGAAACGCAGACATGAAAAAGCCCGGCTGATTTGGCCGGGCTTTTTGTCGAGGGCTGCGGTGGGTTGGATCATGCAGTCTGGTTGCCTTGCAGGCGATCGGAACCATCAGCGGCGACTTCGTTACCTTTCAAACGATCCGAACCATCGGCGGCTACTTGGTTGCCTTGCAGACGATCCGAACCATCGGCGGCGACTTGTACGCCAGGAGTGCGATCCGAACCATCAGCGGCAACTTGAACGCCAGGGGTGCGATCGGAACCATCGGCAGCGACTTGAACGCTTTGGGTACGATCGTAGCCATCAGCGGCCAGTGCGTCGTGGGAGTGCGAAGCGGCGAAAGCGTTAGCAGCGAAAACCGAGAAAACGATGCTGAGAATGAGTTGGCGTTTCATGATGGTGTGCTCCGAAAGTCGTTGTGAGTTGGTATGGCGCTAGTGTTGCGCCGCGCCGTACTTATGAGAACTTCATTGACGTGATGATGAACATCGATCAAACCAATGGGGGCTGAGAGGCCTGAGCTAGAGCGGACAACACCGAACTGCTGTGCTTTTTTGTGGCGAGGGAGCTCGCTCCCGCTGGGGCGCGCAGCGGCCCTGATCCGGGTGAAAGTAGTTTTTTCTGACACACCGAGCTGAATGGTTTTGGGCCTGCTGCGCAGTCCAGCGGGAGCAAGCTCCCTCGCCACAGGGGGATCACGCGTGATTTTTATAGCGACGAAACAGATGCGACAGACCTTGCGCTGCCGTGCGACTTGAAAGACAGTCAGGGCAGTCGCCAACCCTGGACTTCCCTCTACTCAAGGACTGAAAAAAATGATCGACTTCAATAACAAAGGTTTTTTTAAGCTCAAGCGAAATGATGAGTACGCCGAGCGCGTTAAGTCACTGCTGCTGGAAGGCGAGGAAGTTATTGACTCCTACAAGGCCATGCGTGACGGGGTGGTCTTCACCACCAAACGAATCATCGCGGTAAACGTGCAAGGCATCACCGGCAGCAAAAAAGACTTCACCTCCCTACCCTACAAAAACATCGTCGCTTACTCAGTAGAGACGTCAGGTACTTTCGATCTGGATTCCGAACTGGAAATCTACTTCTCAGCCGTCGGCAAAGTGAAGTTTGAATTTACCGGGAAGACTTCAATCGTCGAGATATCGAAGCTCATTTCAAAACACGTGCTTTGAGCTGGCAGTTGGATTGATTCTTAAAACGAAAAATCGCACCCAGCAAAAAGCCCGGGTTCTCCGGGCTTTTGGGGTTTAGCGGGCCGCTGGGGCCGATCAGTAGCGCTGATACTTCGAACCGAATTCGGCGCGGTTTTCGGCGACCAGGACACCGTTGGTGATGGCGTTGGCTGGGCTGAGTGCAACGCGGTTCTGTTGCAGACGTTCCGAACCACCTTCAGCAACCTGGTTGCCTTTCAAACGGTCGGAACCGTCGGCGGCGACCTGGACGCCAGGGGTGCGGTCGTAGCCGTCAGCGGCCAGGGCGTCGCGGGAGTGGGAAGCAGCGAATGCGTTGGCTGCGAATACCGAGAAAACAATGCTGAGGATCAGTTGGCGTTTCATGGTGGTGTACTCCGAAGTGGTTGCAAGTGGTTATGGGGCCGATGTTACGCGGCGAAATTTTTTACAGAACTTCATTGTGTCAATGGTGACAATCGACTCCGCTAATAACGGCTGAGAGGACTGTGGCAGAGCGGCTGCTGAAGCCTTGTTCAGCGCTGTGCCGTTCTGATGGGGTTATTAAATCGCGGGGGTGTATCGGGGATGTGTGCGTGAAACGGGGGAATATCGCCACTTTCGTATCGGCGGGCGGGTGCTACACAGTTCGGTACAAAACTCACGCCAGATCGCTCCCACGCGCGGCGTGGGAGCGATCGGTTTAACAGCCTTTAACTCACTCGCTGATAGCCGCCGACCACGCCTTTCTTCGACAGGACCCACTGCCACAGCTGGATATCCCGCGCGCGGAACGCGCCAGCGCAGGACAGCAAGTAGTACTTCCACATCCGATAAAACTGCTCGCCCAATTCCTCGGCGTACTCGCCCCAGTGGGCGTCGAAGTTGTCGAACCAGGCCATCAGGGTTTTGTCGTAGTCGGCGCCGAAGTTGTGCAGGTCTTCGGCCACGAACACGCCTTCAATGGACGTGGCGATTTGCGCGATGGAAGGCAGGTCGCCGTTGGGGAAGATGTACTTGTCTATCCACGGATCGGGCGTGGACTTGGTGACGTTTTTGCCGATGGTGTGCAGCAGGAACAAGCCGTCGTCTTTCAGGCAACGGGCAACGGTTTCCATATAGATGCGGTGGTTCTTGCGGCCGACGTGTTCGAACATGCCGACGCTGACGATGTGGTCGAACTGTTCGTTGATCTCGCGGTAGTCCTGCAAGCGGAACTCGATGGGCAGGTGCGCGTACTGTTTCTTCGCCCATTCGCACTGCTCTTTGGAGATGGTCACGCCCACGCATTCGACGCCGTAATGCTCGGCGGCGTAGGACATGAAACTGCCCCAGCCACAGCCAATGTCCAGCACGCGCATGCCGGGTTTGAGATTGAGTTTGCGGCAGATCAAATCCAGTTTGGCGTTTTGCGCCTGGGCCAGATTCTCGGCGTCCTTCCAGTAACCGCAGGTGTAGGTCATGCGGCTGTCGAGCATGTTGGCGTAGAAGTCGTTACCCAAGTCGTAATGCCGTTCGCCAACTTCCCAGGCTTTGCTAGTGGTCTGGCGGTTGGTGAGTTTGACGGTGAGCGCGTGGAAGACCAATGCCATTGGGCTGACGCTGTCAGTGACGCCGGAGCGCATCAGCCGGTCGAAAAACTCGTCGAGTTTGGGCGAGTCCCACTGCCCTTGCATATACGCTTCGCCCAGGCCCAGGTTGCCGCGTGACAACGCTTGTTCGGGCACGCCTTTGCCCAACAACTGCATGTCGAACGGTGCACTGCCGTTGAGGTGTATACCGGCCTGCTCCAATAGATTTTCGACGAATTGGTGGGCCTTGGTTTTAGCGAAAGAGGATTCAGAGGCACTCGTAAAATCAGTCTGCATGGTCAAGCCTTACCCATCAGGTGAATTTTGAAATTTGCGTCGGCGGGGTCTGCAAAAATCATATGCCAGGGTTTTAGAAACCATTACTGAATATTAATGAGCCCAATAGGCAAAATTTTTGATGCTGCGTGCAGGGGTAAGGCGCAACCCTTGAGCCATCAGGGGATGTCGGACATCGCCATTATTTTGATATCTTGCCGCCCACGATGAGCGCTTAGACCAAGGTCGGGTGCGTTTTTACCGATGATGACAAACCACAAAGGGATTGGACGACGATGATCTTGGCGTTATTCGTATTTGGCGTTTGGGCGGGTGTGTGGCGCTGGGTGGTGAAGTGCCGCGGCACCTGGAACCTGATTTTCGCCAACCTCGCCGGCGCGGCGGCCGGGTTTATTGTGTCGACCGTGGTGCTGATTATTCACAACGGTTTCTTTCCGGTGGAGAAGCCCGACACCACTACCGCCCCTGTCACCCAAGCCGCGCCGAAAAACCCGGCAGGCTGACCAGGTGGAAGCGAGCCTGCTTGCGAATGGGCCAGGTCGGGCACATCGCGGCTCGATGAGATATCGCTTTCGCGAGCAGGCTCGCTCCCACGAAAAGAGCCTTAGCCCGCCTGGACTGGCAACACCACCAACGCTTCGAGCCCACCCTTGTAGCGATTGCGCAGCGTCAGTTCGCCGCCGTGCTCCAGCACAATCGCCCGCGCCGCCGACAGCCCCAGGCCGACGCCGCCGGTGCTTTTATTGCGCGAGGCTTCAAGGCGAAAAAATGGCGCAAACACTTGTTCCTGGCTGGCGTCAGGAATCCCCGGGCCACGATCCAGCACCCGAATGCGCACCTGATCGGCCGTCGCTCGCAGCTCGATGGACGGCTGGCTGCCGTACTTGATGGCGTTGTCCAGCAGGTTGGTCAGCACCCGTTTCAGGCCCAGCGGCCGACCGAAATACACCAGCCGCGCCGGACCCTTGAAGTCGATATCCAAGTGTTGATCGCGGTAATCGTCGAGCAAGGTTTGCAGCAGTTCGGCCAGATCAAAATGCGTCGCCGGCTCCAGTCGCGCGTCGTCTCGGAAGAACTCCAGCGCCGAATTGATCATCGCCTGCATCTCGTCCACATCGCGAAACAGCCGCTGCTGTTGCTCGGGGTCTTCAATGAATTCACCGCGCAGGCGCATGCGCGTCAGCGGTGCGCGCAGGTCGTGGGAAATGGCCGCGAGCATTTGCGTGCGATCACGGATGAAGTGCTGCAACTGCGCCTGCATGGCGTTGAACGCGAGGATCGCCTGGCGGATTTCCTGCGGGCCCAGCGGCTCGATCGGCGGCGCGCGGAAGTCCACGCCAAAACGCCGAGCGCCTTCGGCAAAACGTTGCAGCGGCGTGGCCAGGCGCCGAGTGGCGATCAGCGCAACGAGCACCGTGGACACCAGCATCAACAACAGCACGATCAACTGCCGGGGCAACTCGTCCAGGCCCCAACTGCGCGACGGTGCCGCGAACACTAACCAGGATTGGTCCTGCAACTGGATCAACAGCGCGTAGTGCGCCTCGGCCTGGTTTTGCGTCCAGTCGCTGGGTTCGTACACCTCGATGCGGCGATCGGTGGATTTCAGCAGCGGCAGCAGAATTTTTGCGCCGCTGTTAAACATCGGGTCTTCGACATAAGGCAAACGCAACTCGCGCCGATCCAGGTGCCAACTGACGACAAAAGCCTCGTCACTCACGGCGGCTGCCAATTGACTGCGCTGCGCGGCCGGCGCGGTTTCAATGATCCGGGTGATGGCGGCGGCTTTCTCCAGCAGACCGATCTCGGTCAGCGGCGGGCGCGCCCAAACCCCGGCGAGCTGGATGAACAAGGCGTTGAGTCCCAGGGAAATCAGCATCGCCAAAATGGTGGTCAGGGCGATCCAGCGCGCCACCGTGTCGTGGGTGCGGTAACTCTGGCGCGGGCGGCCGCTCATCGACGGGTCACGCTGGGGGTGAACAAATAGCCGCCGTTGCGCACGGTGCGAATCATCGCCGGGCGCTTGGTGTCCGATTCGAGTTTTCGCCGCAAGCGGCTGACTTGAACGTCGATGCTGCGATCAAACGCCTCGTGGCTGTGCCCGCGGGCCAGGTCGAGCAATTGCTCGCGGGTGAGAATGCGTTGCGGATGCTCGACGAACACCAGCAGCAGGTCGAACTCCCCGGCGGACAATGGAATCATCACGTCATCCGGCGAGCGCAATTCCCGGCGCGTGACGTCGAGGTGCCAATCGGCGAAGTCGATCAGCGGCCGTGGACGCTCCTGCGCCACCGGCGTTCGCTCGCCGACCCGCCGCAGCACCGCCCGCACCCGCGCCAGCAATTCGCGGGCGTCGAAAGGTTTGGTCAGGTAGTCATCGGCGCCCAGTTCGAGGCCGACCACCCGGTCGCTCAGCTCACTCATGGCGGTCAGCATGATCACCGGCATGCCGTGTTGCGCTTGCAGGCGTTGGCACAGCACCAGGCCGTTGTCGCCCGGCAGCATGACGTCGAGGATCACCAGGTCCGGCGCCTGGCGTTCGAGCGCCGCCCACAGCGACGCGCCATCGGTGGCGACCTCGACGCCGTAGCCGTGTTGCACGAAGAATTTTTTCAGTAGCGCGAGGACTTCAAGGTCGTCGTCGACTATCAGCAGGCTGCTCACCACAGGTCACTTCACGGCTCGAATGAACCGCCATCTAAAACCATTCGTGGCAGCGCGTCATATATTTCAATCGTGCAATAAAGCGTCGGCGGCGCAATAAAGCAGACATCTTTGCGCAAGGCTTGGGGCTCAGCATCACGGCGAATCCCCCACGAGACTTGCCCTCATGTTGCCGTTCAAGTGTGCGCCCTGGTTGACCCGCAATACCTCGGTGGTCGTGCTGACCCTCACGCTGGCCGGTTGCAGCAGCCAGCCAACGCCGAGCGAGACCGTGAGCTGTGCCGAAATCGGCTACTCGGTCAGCGACCCGGCAGAACCGCTCAACCGTGGCCTGTTTGCCTTCAACCGCGTGGTCGACGACTACGCCCTGGCCCCGGTGGCGCGTGGTTATCGTTATTTGCCGACGCTCTTCCAGACCGGCGTGCATAACTTCGTCGCCAACTTCGGCGAGCCCAAGGTGTTTATCAACGATTTGCTGCAGGGCAACCCGCGTCGCTCGGTGACCACCCTGGGGCGGTTCGTGCTCAACACCACGGTGGGCGTGGTCGGGCTGATCGACGTCTCGGGCATGGCCGGCATCCCCCGGCACAAGGCGGACTTCGGCCAGACCTTCGGCGTGTGGGGCGTCGGCAACGGGCCGATCATCGAGCTGCCGCTGTTCGGCACCTCCAACATCCGCGACGCCGCCGGCCGGGTGCTGAGTTTCGTGGTCGACCCGTTCGGCAGCAACAGCGACACCGTCGACACCCTGTCGACCATCAACACGGTCGGTGGCGTGGTCGATGGTCGCGCCGAAGCCTTGCCGCTCACCGACAGCCTGCAACAGTTGCCGGACTACTACAGCGCCCTGCGCAACGTGGTCGCCGAGCGCCGCGCCGCGTATGTGGTCGAGGGCAAACGCGGGGCGCTGGGCGCCTCCACCCAACAATGCAACGGAGCCGAGACCGATGGTTTCTGAACACGACAGCCTGATTTTGCAACAACGGATGGTGCGCCACGACCCGGCGAATCTACAGTGCCGGGAAATCACCCTGCGCCTGTCGCCGGACTGCCGGCAACTGGTGCTCAGCCGCTACACCGAGCACTACGGCCCGGCGCTGGTGCGCTGGATCGAGCGCAGCCACTCGGTGTCGGTCAGCGAGTTGTTTCGCTGGATGGTGGCCAAGGGCGAGGTCCGCGTACAAGGTTCGGACCGCTGGCCATTTTCCTAGGATGAAGGCACCGACGCTCGGCAAATGTTGCAAGATGTTGGCAAGACTATTCGGATGGCCCGCTGCGTTATCATCTGCGGCCTGTTCGCCAAGAGCCTGACCCCGAATGCTCGCTTCACCTGCCCTGCCTGAGGATTCCCGTTCATTGCCGCCGGTGCTGGCCGGCCCGTTGTTGCGCCGGTTGGAGCCGCAGCGGTTGTTGCTGTGGCTGGTCGGTTCGCGGCCGCTGAGCCTGACCCTGCGTCTGCAGGACCGCGCCGACCTGGCACTGGACGCCACGCAGTGCAAGGTCTTGGCGATCGGCACCCGGGCCTTCGTGCACTTGATCGATGTGTCCCTGGACCGCGCACTGCCGCTGGATGTGCAGATCGACTACGACTTGCTGATTGACGGGCAGGACGGCATCGCCGAATGGGCGCCGCACCTGCTGTACGGTGCGGCGCGCTGCCCGAATTTCGTGCTGCGCTCGCAGATCGACCAAGTGCTGCATGGCTCCTGCCGCAAGCCGCATCACCCCGCCGTTGACGGCTTGTTGTGCGTTGATCAATTGCTGGCCACCGCCCACGAACCCAGCGAGCGCCCGGCGCTGTTAATGATGAGCGGCGATCAGGTGTACGCCGACGACGTGGCCGGGCCGATGCTACGGGCGATTCATGCGTTAATCGAACGCCTTGGGCTGTTCGACGAGCGCCTCGACGGCGCGGTGGTCAGCGACAGTGCCAAACTCTACACACACCCGGCCAGCTACTACCATCGCGCGGACCTGCTGCCAGCGCTGGAGAGCAACAAAACCCTGCGCGAGCGTTTCTTCGGCGGCGCGCGCAAACCGATTTTCACCAGCAGCAGCGCCGACAATCACCTGGTGACCCTGGCTGAAGTCATGGCCATGTATGTGCTGGTGTGGTCGCCGACGCCCTGGACCCTGATCGCCCCGCAACCGCCATCACTGACCGCCGAACGCCGCGAACGCTATGCCCTGGAACAGACGCGCATCGACGGCTTCACGGCAGGCCTCGGCCAGGTCGCGCGGGCCTTGGCACACTTGCCGAGCCTGATGATCTTCGATGACCACGACATCACCGATGACTGGAACCTGTCCGCGCAATGGGAGGAAACCGCCTACGGCCATCCGTTCTCCAAACGCATCATCGGCAATGCATTGATTGCGTACATGCTGTGCCAGGGTTGGGGCAATAACGCGGATGCGTTCACCGAAGTGCTGGAACACACCCGCCAGTTGAGCGACACGGCGCAGGATGGCTACTTTGACAGCGGCCCGCAGGATGCGCTGATCGATGAACTGTTGAAATTCCAGAACTGGCATTATGTGTTGCCGACGACCCCGGCGCTGGTGGTGCTCGACACCCGCACGCGGCGCTGGCGCAGCGAAATGACCCTCAAGCAACCTTCTGGCCTGCTGGACTGGGAAGCCCTCAGCGAACTGCAACAGGAACTGCTCGATCACCCCTCGGCGATCATCGTTTCGCCGGCGCCGATCTTCGGGGTCAAATTGATCGAAACCGTGCAGCGGGTGTTTAGCTGGTGCGGTTATCCGCTGCTGGTGGACGCGGAAAACTGGATGGCCCATCGCGGCGCGGCGCAGGTGATCCTGAATATTTTCCGCCACTCGCGCACGCCCGGTAACTACGTGGTGCTGTCCGGCGATGTGCATTATTCTTTCGTCTACGAAGTGCTGATCCGACACCGCAAGGCTGGGCCGCGCATCTGGCAGATCACCAGCAGCGGCATCAAGAACGAATTCCCCCCGGCCCTGCTGGAATGGTTCGACCGCCTCAACCGCTGGCTCTACTCACCGCGCTCGCCGCTCAACTGGCTGACCAAACGCCGCCTGATGCGCATCGTCCCCTACATCCCCGAACACGCCGAAGCCGGCGAACGCCTGTGGAACTCCGCCGGCATTGGTCAGGTGTTCTTCAACCCACAGGGACAGCCCGCGGCGATTTATCAGCACAACGCGAATGGCAAACCGAAGACGCGGATGATTGAGCCGGATTTGGGGGATTTCCCTCAATCGTCCGCACGACACCCCTGACAATCATCTCCACTTCCCGCTCATCAATTGTCAGCGGTGGCAGCAGGCGGATGGTTTGGCCGCGGGTGACGTTGATCAGCAAGCCATGGTCGCGGGCGGCGATCAGGCTGAGGTCGCGGATGGGCTGGGTGAGTTCGATGCCGATCATCAGGCCTTGGCCGCGCACTTCGCGCACGTTGTCGGCGTCGGCCAGTTCCGCTTGCAGGCGGCTGAGCAGGCGTTCGCCCTGGCGCTGCGCATTGAACAGCAGGCCTTGTTCTTCGATGATGTCCAGCACGGTGTAGCCGACCCGGCAGGCCAATGGGTTGCCGCCGAACGTGCTGCCGTGGCTGCCAGGCGTGAATAGCTGGGCGGCCCGGCCCCGCGCCAGACAAGCGCCGATCGGCACGCCGTTGCCCAGGCCTTTGGCCAGGGTCATTACGTCCGGAACGATGCCTTCGTGCTGGAAGGCGAACCAGTGACCGGTACGGCCAATGCCGGTCTGGATTTCGTCGAGCATCATCAACCACCCGTGGCGATTGCAGCCGTCGCGCACGGCTTTCAGGTAGCCGGGCGGCGCCAGTTGTACGCCGCTTTCGCCCTGAATCGGCTCCATCAACACGGCGACAATCCGCTCACCGTACACTTGATGCGCGCGCTCCAACGCGGCGATATCACCAAACGGCACTTTCAGAAAATCCCCCGGCAGCTTGTTGAAACCCAGGCGCACCGCCGGCCCGTCGCTTGCGGACAAAGTGCCAAGGGTGCGGCCATGGAAGGCGTTTTCCATGACCATCACCAGTGGCTGCTCAATGTCTTTCTGCCAGCCGTAGATCCGCGCCAGTTTCAGTGCGGTCTCGTTGGCCTCGGCGCCGGAGTTGTTGAAGAACACCCGCTCCAGCCCTGAAAGCTGCGTCAGTTTTTGCGCCAGCCGTTGCTGCCAGTCGATGCTGTAGAGGTTGGAGGTGTGCAGCAGCAACCCGGCCTGTTCGCTGATGGCGCTGACCAGCCGTGGATGCGAGTGCCCGACATTGGTCACCGCCACACCCGCCACCGCATCCAGGTATTCGCGCCCGGCCTGGTCCCACAAGCGCGTGCCCAGGCCTTTAGCAAAACTCAGGGCCAAGGGTTGGTAAGTGCTCATCAAGCAGGCGGCGGTCATGACATCAGGCTCCATCAGTAGTCGGTGTTTTTGCAGTATGGTTAGCCACCTGAATTGGATAAACGCTGCAATACTTCAATCATTTAAAAGCTGGGCTTGATAATGGATTTGTTCCAGGCAATGAACGTGTACGTCAAAGTGGTGGAAACCGGCAGCCTGACCGCAGCGGCGCAGACCTGCGAAATGTCCACCACCATGGTCGGCAATCACCTGCGCGCCCTGGAGCAAAGGCTCGGCGTCAGCCTGCTCAAACGCACCACCCGACGGCAGGCGCTGACGGAATTTGGCGCGGCGTATTACCAGCGTTGCCTGGAAGTCTTGGGCCTTGTGGCCGACTCCGAGCGCCTGGCGGAGCAAACCCAGAACGAACCCAGCGGCACGCTGCGGATCACCGCGCCGTTGACCTTCGGCAGCGAACGGTTGGCCCCGGCGCTGAGCGAGTTCACGCGGCAGTACCCGCAACTCAAGCTGGACCTGGTGCTGACCAACCAGCGACTCGACTTGCTGGAGAACGGTTTTGACGCAGCCATCCGCCTCGGTAGCCCTGAGTCATCCAACCTGATCGCCCGCCCGCTGATCGATTACACCCTGACCCTGTGCGCCGCCCCGGCGTATCTGGATCGCTGCGGCGTGCCGCAGTCGCCACAAGACCTGACCCAGCACAATTGCCTGACGTTTGCGTACCTGGCCGGTGACGAGTGGCGCTCGGCGCAGAAACAGTGGCGCTTCGCCGGTCCCGCCGGCGAGGACATCGACGTGCCGGTCAGTGGCTCGATGCTGATCAACAGTTCCGCCGGGATCTACCAGGCCGCACGGGCCGGCATGGGGATCACCATGCTGCCCGACGCCCTGGTGGAGAAAGACCTGCTCGACGGGCAACTGGTGAAGTTGTTGCCCGACTATCGCTTGCCGCGACGCCCGCTCAACCTGATCTACGCCCAAGACCGTTATCGCCTGCCCAAGCTGCGCTGTTTCGTGGCCTTCGCGTTACAGGCATGGGGTAAACCGTGACAACGCGCGCCCGGTCCAATAGATTAGGCGACCAGAAAAACGCCCTGTGCCTTTCCTGTCTTAATTCAAGCTAAAAGAAGTAGTGAAATTTCAATGTCCGATTCCAATACCGCTGAATCCGCCGTCACCTTGTCGTCCAAAGCGGAATACGAAAACTCCATCAATCTTTCACAGCATGTGCCGCAGGCCAAGAACATCAGCGAAATGGTGCTCGACGCTTTTCAATCGTCCCGGGAAAGCGACCAGATTCGCCAACTGCGCACGGCGATTCGCCAGGCCCATGACCGCTTCGACGATGACCAGGCTTACGAACTGATGGGCCAGCTCAAGCAACTCAAGGACGCCGAGGCTGCCGACATCGCGGCGCTGGAAGACCTGAGCAGCAAGTTCCCGATCAGCCGCATCCTCTCCACCTACAAGGACGATCCTGAGTTTCAGGAAATCGTCTACGGCCTGGCGCTGAAGGTGCTGAACCAGACGCATCAAGCCATCAGCAACCCGAGCAGCGGCAAGAGCAAAACCGCCCGCGCCAAGAAAGAGGCCGAGGTGTTCGTCATCAGCAAGGACGGCATCAGCGTCACCCTGCCGTTGCGCACGCCGCGCTCCAAACTCAACGTCGACCGCGAAGCGCTGGAATTCCTCGGTTTCACCTTCGTCGGTGAAGGCGACGAGGCGGAACTCGAGAGCGAAACCTTCCTCGACAACGACGGCGCCGAACAACCGGTGTCGCGCAAAAGCATCGTCACTGCGTTGCAGCAGCAGAAAGCCTTCGACGGCTATTCCATCGCTCAGCAATAACCTTGGCGGATGCAGGAAAGCCCCTTTTCAGGGGCTTTTTTTTTGCTTAGCCGAAACTGTACGAGGTGATCACTTGATCACTGCTCAGGTTCAGGCTCATTCAAAAACGCCCTGTTCCTAAGGACGTGCCCGAACTATCCTCCATCGACCGGTAGCGGGTGCGGTACATAGTTATCGTATTTGTAAAAAAACCCGCTCTTCTGCCGAAGGCGGGTTGTTGAATTCACGGCTGTTCGCTCACACAGTCCTGAGTCGATCAATCATGTCCGGAAAGCTTTTCCGCCAATTGATCAGCCGTAGAGTCCGAGCAATGAGACTCTAGCGCGACGGCCGTCAGGGTTTCTCGGTAACGATTGGGATCCTCACTCTTGGTCCTTCCTTCTCGCTCAGCCGCCATCTCACTAACACCCTGCATTAATTCAACAAATAGATTCCGCTCTTTCATTCCAAATCTCGTATCCAACGTAAGTGCGACGGTTAGCCATTTCGCGAAACCTTACTCAACTTGTTTTTACATCACAACCGAGGTCGGAGCCCGTGGCGCTAGCGGCGGCTGCAATCCCATGTCACACCGCGCCGCGGCCTTCGCGAGCAGGCTCGCTCCCACTAGGTTGTGCGTTGCCTGCAGTGGGAGCGAGCCTGCTCGCGAAAAGGCCGGCCCAGCCACCGCCATATCCCGGGCATTAAAAAACCCCGCCCTCCTCTCGGAACGCGGGGTTTTCTGTGCAGCGTCTGGTGCTTAAGGCGCGTAAGTCAGCAGCAACTCGGCCGGTGCCTTGAAGTCCAGGGACATCATCACGCTGAGCGCGGTGATGGTGAAGATCGAGAACACGAACAGCTTGCGGGCCCAAACGGTGTCGTCCACCGCTTTGTAACCGGTCCAGGCCATGTACAGCCAGTACATGCCCATGGCGGCGGCGACGGCGAGGTAGCTCATGCCAGCGTAGCCGCTGAAGGTCAGCATCAAGGTCGCCACAAGGAAGGCCAGGATGTAGAGCAGGATGTGCTTCTTCGCCACTTCGATCCCGCGCTTGACCGGCAGCACCGGAATCGATGCGGCCAGGTAATCGTTGAAGCGGAAGATCGCGATGGCGTAGGAATGCGGCATCTGCCACAGGCTGAACATCACCAGCAGCGTCAGTGCGGCCATGTCGAAGCTGTTGGTCACAGCCACATAACCGATCACCGGCGGCATGGCGCCCGACAGACTGCCCACCAGCGTGCCGTGAACCGACTTGCGCTTGAGGTACAGGCTGTAGAAGCCGACGTAGATGACGAAACCGATCACAGCGAACAACGCGGCCAACGGGTTGGCAACTTTGTACAACAGCGCAACGCCGAGCACACCGAGGATGGTCGCGTAGACCAGGGCCAGTTTCAGGGAGATCAAGCCCTGGACCAGCACCCGGTTCTTGGTGCGTTCCATCTTCAGGTCGATGTCGCGGTCGATGCAGTTGTTGAACACGCAACCGGAGGCGACGACCAGGGATGTACCGATCATGGCGGCCAGAAACACTGCCAGATCGACATGCCCTTTCGAGGCCAGGAAGAACCCGCCTGCCACAGAAAGCACGTTACCGAAAATGATCCCCGGTTTGGTGATTTGGATAAAGTGCTTGAGCGACATCGGGTCTACCTCACTTCGCCATCATGTACGTGTGGATGCTGAACATGATCCACAGCGACAGGCCAACCAGCAGCACGATCACGATCGCGGCGAACACGAAGGCAATCACGTTGTTACGTTGCGCGGCCGAACGATCCAGGTGCAGGAAGTACACCAGGTGGACAACCACCTGGATCACGGCGAAGGCCAGGACGATCATCAGCGTGACCGACTTTGGCAGCGTCGGGTACATCACCAGCGCAAACGGGATAGCGGTCAGGATCACCGACAGGATGAAGCCAATCGCGTAGGACTTGACGCTGCCGTGGCCGGCGTCGTGGCTGTCATGGGAGTGTGCGTTAGCCATTACAGGGTCCCCATCAGGTAAACAACGGTGAATACGCAGATCCACACCACGTCCAGGAAGTGCCAGAACAGGCTCAGGCAGCTCAGACGGGTCTTGTTGGTCGCCGTCAGGCCGTTTTTCTGCACCTGGTACATCATGATGCCCATCCAGATCAGACCCGCCGAAACGTGCAGACCGTGGGTACCGACCAGGGTGAAGAACGCCGACAGGAAGCCCGAACGGCTAGGACCGTAGCCCTCGGAGATCAGCAGGTGGAACTCGTTGATCTCCATGGCGATAAAGCCAGCACCGAGCAGGAAGGTCAGGGCCAACCAGCCCAGGACCTGCTGCTTCTTGCCTTTGTACAACGCCAGCATGGCGAAGCCGTAGGTGATCGAACTGAACAACAGCAGAGCGGTTTCGCCCAGCACGTAAGGCAGTTCGAAGATGTCGTGGCCCGCTGGGCCACCGGCAACGTTGTTTACCAGGACTGCGTACACCGCGAAGATCGACGCAAACAGAATGCAGTCGGTCATCAGGTAGAGCCAGAAACCGTATACGGTCATCTCGCCCGAGTCGTGGTGATGGTCATCGTGCCCATGGTCACCATGGGCGTGTCCAACATTGGTCACTAAGTTCGACATGGTTTAAACCTGTTCCAGGGTTTCAACACGGGTGGCATTGGCCGGGATTTTCCCTGCTGCCACCAGACGCTTGTGCTGCTCGGCTTCGATACGCTCGATGGTTTCAACCGGAACCATATAGCCCTGGTCGTCACGTGCAGCGTGGATCACGAAGTAAACGACGGTGCCTACCAGGCTCGCGATTGCCAGCCACCAGATGTGCCAGATCATCGCGAAACCGAAGACCGTCAACAGCGCGCCCATCACCACGCCAGTGGCGGTGTTGTTCGGCATGTGGATCGGCTCGTACTTGGCCGGAACCTGGTACGCGGTACCGTCTTCCTTGGCTTCGGTGAACGGGTCGATGCAGTCAGCCTTAGGCAGCACAGCGAAGTTGTAGAACGGTGGTGGCGACGAGGTCGACCATTCCAGGGTATGGGCATTCCACGGGTCACCGTGTTCGCACATGTTCTCTGGCTTGTTGCGGTCACGCACACTGACGTACAGCTGAATCAACTGGCAGGCGATGCCGACAGCGATCATCACCGCACCGAACATGGCGACGTACAGGTACGGCACCCACTCAGGGTTGGTGGTGGCGTTCAGACGACGGGTCATGCCCATGAAGCCCAGTGCATAGAGCGGCATGAACGCGACGAAGAAGCCGGAGATCCAGAACCAGAACGCTGCTTTACCCCAGCCTTCGTGCAGCTTGAAGCCGAACGCTTTCGGGAAGTAGAACGCGAAGCCAGCGATGTAACCGAATACCGCACCGCCGATGATCACGTTATGGAAGTGCGCGATAACGAATAGGCTGTTGTGCAATACGAAGTCAGCACCCGGGATGGCCAGCAGTACGCCGGTCATGCCGCCGATGGCGAAGGTCACCATGAAGCCCAGGGTCCACATCACCTGGCTGGTGAAGCGCAGACGGCCCTGGTAAATGGTGAACAGCCAGTTGAACAGCTTCACACCCGTCGGGATGGAGATCAGCATGGTCGCCAGACCGAAGAAGGCGTTGACGCTGGCACCCGAACCCATGGTGAAGAAGTGGTGCAGCCAGACCATGAAGCCCAGTACCGAGATCGCGCCCGAGGCGTAGATCATCGAGTGGTGGCCGAACAGTTTCTTGCCGGTGAAGGCCGAGATCACTTCCGAGAAGATGCCGAACGCCGGCAGGATCAGGATGTAAACCTCAGGGTGGCCCCAGGCCCAGAACAGGTTGACGTACATCATTGGATTGCCACCAAGTTCATTGGTGAAAATGTGGAAATCCATGTAACGGTCAAGGGTCAGCAGTGCCAGGGTAGCGGTCAGGATCGGGAACGACGCCACGATCAGAACGTTGGCCCAGGTGCAGGTCCAGGTGAAGATCGGCATGTCCATCAGTTTCATGCCAGGGGTACGCATTTTCAGTACGGTCGCGAGGAAGTTAACCCCCGTTAACGTCGTACCTAACCCGGATAACTGTAGCGCCCAGATGTAGTAATCCATCCCCACGCCAGGGC
This sequence comes from Pseudomonas rhizozeae, assembly GCF_031583775.1. NCBI lineage: Bacteria > Pseudomonadati > Pseudomonadota > Gammaproteobacteria > Pseudomonadales > Pseudomonadaceae > Pseudomonas > Pseudomonas rhizozeae. The sequence continues at coordinate 3,304 of NZ_JAVLSB010000069.1, read as the reverse complement.
TGTACTGCAGGCCCGACAGCGGTGGATAGGCAACCCAGCCGGTCTTGGCGAACTCGCCGACGCCCAGGGACAGGTTGATCAGCACGACGCCGGACACCAGCAACCAGAAGCTCAGGGAGTTGAGGAACGGGAACGCCACGTCACGGGCGCCGATCTGCAGCGGCACTGCAAGGTTCATCAGGCCGGTGAAGAAAGGCATCGCCATGAAAATGATCATGATCACACCGTGAGCGGTGAAGATCTGGTCATAGTGTTCAGGTGGCAGGTAGCCAGGCGAACCCTCGGTGGCCATGGCCAACTGGGTACGCATCATGATGGCGTCGGCAAAGCCGCGCAGCAGCATGACCATGGCCACGATGATGTACATCACACCGATTTTCTTGTGGTCGACCGAGGTCAGCCACTCGGTCCACAGGTAGGTCCACTTCTTGAAGTAGGTGATACCTGCACACAGTGCCAGACCGCCGAGCGCGATCATGGCGATGGTCACCATCACGATCGGCTCGTGGAACGGGACCGCTTCCCAACTTAATTTACCAAACATCGTTTACTCCTCTGCCCCGGCAGCTGGATGCGAGTTCATGTCCGTAGCGGCCACTTCTTTCTCTTTCTTCTCGTGCTTGACCTTAGGGCCCGGCTTCATGCCTTCGTACTTGTCGACGATGGTCTGGAACAGGTTCGGGGTCACGGAGGAGTAGAGCTCGACCGGGTTGTTCTGACTTGGCTTGGAAAGGGCCGCGTATTCAGCTTGTTCAAGCTTTTTAGGCGACTGTTTCACTTCAGTTACCCAAGCGTCGTAATCTTCCTGGGAAGTCGCGATCGCTTTGAATTTCATGCCGGTGAAGCCTGCGCCGCTGTAGTTGGCGGAGATACCGTCCATCTCGGCGTGTTCGTTGGCGATCAGGTGCAGCTTGGTCTGCATGCCCGCCATCGCGTAGATCTGGCCGCCCAGCGCAGGGATGAAGAACGAGTTCATCACGGCGTCGGAGGTGATCCGGAAGTTCAGCGGGGTGTTCGCCGGGAACACGATCTTGTTGACCGTGGCGATGCCTTGTTCCGGGTAGATGAACAGCCATTTCCAGTCCATCGCGACCACTTCAATGGTGATCGGCTTGACGTCGGATTCCAGCGGCTTGTACGGGTCAAGGGCGTGGGTCGACTTGTAGGTGACGTAACCCAGGGCAATGATGATCAGCACCGGCACAGCCCAGACCGCGATTTCGATCTTGGTGGAGTGCGACCACTTCGGCGTGTAGGTGGCGGCGGTGTTGGACGCGCGGTATTTCCAGGCGAACAGGAACGTCATGACGATGACCGGGATCACCACCAACAGCATCAGCAGCGTGGCGGTGATGATCAGGTTTCGCTCGTCCAGGCCAACCTGGCCCTTGGGATTGAGCAAGGTCATGTTGCAGCCTGACAGCAACAACGTGCCGAGCAGCGGCAATAAGCCTAGTAATCGGGGGTACCTGTTTTTACTCATCTCACGACCTCTAAAGCAGCTTGCGCAATGCAGTTGGGTTTTGATCGCCAACACTTCACCCTGCCAAGGGTTGGCATTTTTCTTGGATTGAATAAGTGCCGGCCCGTCGCGCGTCAGACGCTGTTCGACAAATCCTGAGCTGGCGGTGAGTTCTTATTCGAATTCGTGGTCAAAGGCCTTGTTACAGACCAATTCCATTTGGTGCGGATATTGGAGGCGCCCGACACCCGGGATCGCATGGAGCATTCATTGCTCGTCGATCACCTGTTGTGCTCAGGGGTGAGCAGTGCCGGTAGTTCAGTGCGGGCGATTGTAGATATGTAGCGACCTATAAACCATGTCTTATCCAGAAATAATTTTTATCTAATACAGCAACAATATTGAATGATTGTTGCGATCGGCGCGCATCTTATCGCTATAGGTTCGCAACAAGAACCCCAAAAAAGGTAGGCCTACTGCCCTCAGTTCAGACAGCTTCGGTGGCGATGTGCAAGCATCGGTGACGGTGCAGGCCGCACCGTACAAGGCCTTCAGAGATTCTTCTATGTCTGTTAAAAGTGCCTGCCGGATCATCCATCAACGGCCGCAGACTCACGTTGAAACAAAGCTAAAGAGTGCTTTCAATACGTCGGCTTTTATCTATCCAAACCGCCCTGCGGCAAGTGCGCTGTGACAACGTGTCGCACATCTGTCGCACGGTTTGCTTGCCCCACATCACGACCGGTTGACAGCCACGCAGAAAGGCAAAACGCCCCGTCCCTCTCGACGAAGGACGGGGCGTTTTTTATGCCGTTGCCGGACGCACTAGCGGCCCTAGTTGAGGCGTTTACGGTTACGACGAGTCAGCACCGGCACCAATACCACCACCAGCACGAACGCCACCAGCGCCCACTGCGCCAACGACAACCCGAGGATCGGCGGGTACGGCGTCGAGCAGAAGCCATCGACCTGGAAACCCAACGGGAAGACCTTGGCCAGCGGCAAGCCATCGACAATCGGTTGCAGTACATCGACGCCGCAACTGACGGCCGGGTAGAACTGGGTGTAAACGTGATGCCCCGCCACCGCGACGCCGAACAGGCCGCTGATGACCACCAGGGTTTCAAACAAGGTGATGCTGCCCCGAGTGCGCATGGCGGCGCCGATGAACGCGAAAATCGCGATCAACAACAACGCGTAGCGCTGCAGGATGCACAGCGGGCATGGCGCCTCACCCAGCACCACCTGCATGTACAACGCGCCGCCGATCAGCGCCAGGCAGATGATGCCCAGCAACACCAGAAAGCGCCGCTCGCGGCCCAACCGGATCATTTCCTCACTCATTGCCTTTCCCTTCTCAATCTCGCTTGCCGGGCAGTCTACACGCACACCATAGGCTTGAGAGCCAGGGGCGCGACACTGAATAGCGGGAATAAACGACAGGGCGGTTAAGCGGTGATTAATAAGAGGAGATTCACGCCACAAAATTGGCGGCGCAGCCATTCGCGAGCAGGCTCGCTCCCACAGGGGGAATGCGTACCACCCGAAGCCAGGTCGGCTATAAGGCCGCCTCGGGCGCTGTGCTTTTGATCTGGCTTTTGATCTGCACTGCCCCGTTAACCAGACAACCCGGCAGGACGCCGGGTTAGCCGCCCCCGGCCATGGATGGCCGATGGCAGCGGGCCCACGGAGCAAGGCCGGAGTGAAGGCATGCCGAGCCTAGGCGAGGCACCGAATGGAGGGGATTAGAGCCTTTGGTTACTTTGGGCTTTTCAAAGTGACCCGCTGTAAGAGCGGAACCAATTCCAGCCATCACCAGAGAAATGGATATGTACACCTGCA
>NZ_JAVLSB010000068.1:0-11809 GCF_031583775.1 Pseudomonas rhizozeae | reverse complement strand
GGTGTTCAGGTTTTTGCGGGGATCACTTCCAGCACCCGAATCACCTCCGCCGACGGATAGTGCCAGCGCACATCCAGGTCCCAGAACTGCGCGCCATACTCCCGCTCCGGCGCGGGTGTCTGGTAGGCCGGGCGTGGATCCTGCGCCAGGCATTGCTCGATCAGCTCAACTAGCGGCTCGGCAAGACGCTGAGCATGGCCATGGGCCTGCTGCAGGGCAGTGTCCGTCCACTGCACGGCAATCAACTGTGGCGCGGCGCTGGCGATGCTGTTGGACGCACTGTCGATAATGTCGGCGTAGGGCACGTAGGGTTTGATGTCGAGTACTGGCGTACCGTCGAGCAAGTCGATGCCGGAGATCAACAGGCGTCCGGCCTCGACCTTGTCCAGCTTCACCACCGATTGGCCAATGCCGTTTGGCCGGTGGGTCGCGCGGGTGGCGAACACACCCATGGACTTGTTGCCGCCCAGGCGCGGCGGCCGTACCTTCAATCGCGGCTTGTCTTCGAGGGCCTGGTGGAACAGAAACAATAACCACACATGGCTGACCTGCTCCAGGCCTTGTACCGCGTCACCTTGATCGAACGGCGCGAGCAGTTCCAGCACCCCGCGCGCGGCCGGGGCCAGTTGCGGCTGGCGCGGGATGGCAAACTTCTCCTTGAAGCAGGAGCGCACGAAGCCGATAGGGGAGACGCCGTAGGCCATGGTCAGCGGTTATTGCGGGCGCACGCGCAGGGTCAGGCCCTTGAGGAAGTTGCGCAGCAACTGGTCGCCGCACGGGCGGTAATTGGTGTGGCCGAACTTGCGGAACAGCGCGCTCAGCTCAGGCTTGGACACCGGGAACTCGGCGGCCTTGAGGATCGCGTGCATGTCGTCTTCCTTCAGCTCGAACGCCACGCGCAGTTTCTTCAGAATGATGTTATTGGTCACCGGCACTTCGATCGGCTGCGGCGGACGGCTGTCGTCCTTGCCGCGCTTGAAGATCACCAGACCATCGAGGAAGTGCGCCATGACTTCGTCCGGGCAACGCACGAAGCCTTCTTCGTCTTCCTCTTTTTTGTCGAGGTAGGTCAGCAGATCCTCCAGGCGCACGTCCATGCCGCCGAGCTTGATGATCTCGATGACTTTCTTGTCGCTGATGTCGAGCATGTAGCGCACGCTGCGCAGTACGTCGTTATGAATCATGGTGTGCAATCCTGATAGTCAGCAGTGGCGCCGCACAAGGCGCGGCGCTGAAAAGTAGGGTGGCGTGAGAGGTCTTAAAACTTCTCTTTGCCGGACAGGTAGCGCCATTGGCCGACCGGCACTTTGCCGATGGACACGCCGCCGATACGGATGCGCCGGATGGACACCACTTTCAGGCCGACGGCCTGGCAGAACAGGGCGATCACCCCGGGTTGCGGGTTCTTCATGGCAAAGCGCAGACGGTTTTCGTTCTGCCAACTGGCTTTGACCGGCGGCAGTTCCTTGCCTTTGTAGGTAAGGCCGTGGTTCAGGCGATTGAGGCCGTGGGCCACCATGTCGCCTTCGACTTCCACCACGTATTCCTGCTCGATCTTGGCCGCGTCGGCGGTGAGCTTGCGCAGGATTTTCCAGTCCTGGGTGAACACCAGCAAACCGCTGGCATTAGCCTGCAAGTCGGCGCTGGCGGTCAGGCGCAGGAAGTGGCCCTTGAGCGGGCGCTTGCTGAAGCTGTGCTCCTCGCTCAGGCTGCCGGCGCCCAGGGTCAGCATGGCGCTGTCGACATCGATGCCGGCCGGGGCATTCAGCAGAATGGTCACCGGCTCGGGGGCGGAGGCCTTGGCGTCCTTGTCGAGCTCGACCTTCTGGTTTTCGACCTTGAACTGCGGTTCGTCGATCACTTCGCCGTCCACGGTGACCCAGCCGCCCTCGATGAACAGCTCAGCCTCGCGACGGGAGCAGCCGACGAGTTCGATGAGGCGTTTGGAGAGACGAATCGGGTCAGTCATGACAGGGCCGTAACAAAAAAGGGGTGGGCATTGTACCTGCCTGGCGCCGGTTTATCCCGGCTCCATTTCACCGTTTGGCTTTTCGTGGGCGCGAGCTTGCTGGCGAATGCGATCTGTCAGCCAGGATTGATGCTGAATGACAAACCCCTTCGCGAGCAGGCTCGCTCCCACAGTGTCGTGTGTCAGCCGTGGCCGGCCATCGGCTGGCTTCGGCGCAAACGCATGTGCAGCAACGGATAAGGCTGGCCCATTCCGTCATGCTCGGACCGACCCACCACCTCGAATCCTTGCTTGAAATAAAACCCCAGCGCCTGCGGGTTTTGCTCGTTGACGTCCAGTTCATCGGCGTTCAGGTGTTGCAGGGCGTAGTGCAGCAGTTGCCTGCCAAGGCCTTCGCCACGGTGCTGCGGGTCGATGAACAGCATTTCGACCTTGCCCGCCGCTACTCCGGCGAACCCGGTAATGCGTTGGCGCGCGTCTTTGGTGCAGATCAGCATCACCGCGTCGAGATAGCGGGTCAGCACCAGGTTTTTCAGTAAAAGGATGTAGCTTTCCGGGAGGAAGTCGTGGGTTGCTCGCACCGAAGCTTCCCAAACCGCCGTCAATTCCGGGTAATCGCTTTGTTTCGGTGTGTGGATAACCGCGTATTGGCGCATCGCCGCCGGCCCCTGTGCTGTTGATGGCACGCGATCCCTCGCGCTCAAGGCAAACGATAGTCAAAAAAAAGCCCCGCAGCTCGTTCAGCGTGCGGGGCTTTCAATTTTTTACAGATTAGATCTGTTCGGCCCACAGGTCGTATTCGTCGGCGTCGGTGACCTTGCACCAGACTTTATCGCCCGGCTTGAGATTGCTGCCGTTGTCGATAAACACGTTGCCGTCGATTTCCGGGGCATCGAAGAAGCAGCGGCCCACCGCGCCTTGCTCATCAACTTCGTCCACCAGCACTTCGATTTCGCGGCCGATGCGCAGTTGCAGGCGCGCCGAGCTGATCGCCTGCTGGTGCGCCATGAAGCGCTCCCAGCGGTCCTGCTTGACGTCGTCCGGCACGATGGCCGCGTCCAGCAGGTTGGCCGGGGCGCCTTCGACCGGCGAATACTGGAAGCAGCCGACGCGGTCGAGTTGCGCTTCGGTCAGCCAGTCCAGCAGGTACTGGAAGTCTTCCTCGGTTTCGCCGGGGAAGCCGACGATGAAGGTCGAACGGATAATCAGGTCCGGGCAGATCTCTCGCCAGTTCTTGATCCGCGCCAGGGTCTTGTCTTCGAACGCCGGGCGTTTCATCGCCTTGAGCACTTTCGGGCTGGCGTGCTGGAACGGGATGTCGAGGTACGGCAGGATCTTGCCGGCGGCCATCAGCGGGATCAGCTCGTCGACGTGCGGGTACGGGTAAACGTAGTGCAGGCGCACCCACACGCCCAGGCTGCTGAGGGCTTCGCAGAGTTCGGTCATGCGGGTTTTGACCGGCGCGCCGTTCCAAAAACCGGTGCGGTACTTGACGTCGACGCCGTAGGCGCTGGTGTCCTGGGAGATCACCAACAGCTCTTTGACGCCAGCCTTGACCAGGCGCTGGGCTTCGTCGAGCACATCGCCCACCGGGCGGCTGACCAGTTTGCCGCGCATCGACGGGATGATGCAGAAGCTGCAGCTGTGGTTGCAGCCTTCGGAAATCTTCAGGTACGCGTAGTGGCGCGGGGTCAGCTTGACGCCTTGCGGCGGCACCAGGTCGATCAGCGGGTTGTGATCCTGGCGCGGTGGCACGACGTCGTGCACCGCATTGACCACTTGCTCGTACTGCTGCGGACCGGTCACGGCCAGCACGCTCGGGTGCACGTTGCGGATGTTGCCTTCTTCCACGCCCATGCAGCCGGTGACGATCACCTTGCCGTTTTCTTTGATCGCTTCACCGATCACTTCCAGGGATTCAGCCTTGGCCGAGTCGATGAAACCGCAAGTGTTGACCACTACGACGTCGGCGTCCTGGTACGTGGATACCACGTCATAGCCTTCCATGCGCAGTTGCGTGAGGATGCGCTCGGAGTCGACCAGTGCTTTCGGGCAACCCAGGGATACGAAGCCAACCTTGGGATTGGCCGGCGCGGTAGTGGTGGACATGTCTAACCTCGGTTTGGGTGACGCCTCCAGCCAGTGACGGCGAGGCGACAGACGGACGCTATGTTGCGTCTCTGGTCAAAAAGTGCGCAATTCTAGCGATGGCACGTCCACTTGACCAGCTTTATGCAGGGAAATACGACGAGTGCTGCGCTATGCTTCGCGCCTTTACGCCTTGCTGTAATTTCGCAGTCAAGAAAACGTCTGTAACCGTAAGTAAAACAGCGCATGCTGAGATGTGAAGCATAGCGCTTCTTATAAAGCGTCCAGTCTGAGCAGTGGGAGTGGTGGATGGGTCAGGCAAGTAGTCAGGTGGCGGACGGCGGGCATTCGGCAGCCAAACCGATCGGTATGCTGGTCGCGGCGGTCGGGGTGGTTTACGGCGATATCGGCACCAGCCCGTTGTACACCCTCAAGGAAGTGTTTTCCGGCGCCTATGGTGTACCGGTCAACCATGACGGGGTGCTGGGAATTCTGGCGTTGATCTTCTGGTCGCTGATCTGGGTGGTCTCGATCAAGTACATGATGTTCGTGCTGCGCGCCGATAACCAGGGCGAGGGCGGCATCATGGCGTTGACCGCGCTGGCCCGGCGGGCGGCGGCGGGGCGTCGGAGGCTGCGTACGCTCCTGGTCGTGTGCGGGCTGATCGGCGCGGCGCTGTTTTACGGCGACAGTATGATCACCCCGGCGATTTCCGTGCTCTCGGCCATTGAAGGCCTGGGGCTGGCGTTCGACGGCATTGACCATTGGGTGGTGCCGCTGTCGCTGGTGGTGCTGGTGGCGCTGTTCTTGATCCAGCGCCATGGCACTGCGCGTATCGGCATTCTGTTCGGGCCGATCATGGTCACCTGGTTCGTGGTGCTCGGCGCTCTGGGTGTGTACGGCATCATGCAGCATCCGGAAGTGTTGCAAGCCATGAACCCTATGTGGGGCGTGCGCTTCTTTATCGTCCATCCGGGCATGGGCGTGGCGATCCTCGGCGCGGTAGTGCTGGCGCTGACCGGTGCCGAAGCGCTCTACGCCGACATGGGCCACTTCGGCCGCAAACCGATTGCCCGCGCGTGGTTCATCCTGGTGCTGCCGGCGCTGGTGCTCAACTACTTCGGCCAGGGCGCGCTGTTGCTCGGTGACCCTGAAGCGGCGCGCAACCCGTTCTACCTGCTGGCGCCGAGTTGGGCGCTGATCCCGCTGGTGGCGTTGTCGACCATGGCCACGGTGATCGCCTCGCAAGCGGTGATTTCCGGCGCATTCTCCCTGACTCGCCAGGCGATCCAGCTCGGCTACATCCCGCGCATGCACATTCAGCACACCTCCAGCGCCGAACAGGGGCAGATTTACATCGGTGCGGTGAACTGGTCACTGATGGTCGGCGTGGTGTTGCTGGTGCTGGGCTTCGAATCATCCGGCGCACTGGCCTCGGCCTACGGCGTGGCGGTGACCGGGACCATGTTGATGACCACGATCCTGGTGTCGGCGGTGATTCTGCTGTTGTGGAAATGGCCACCGCTGTTCGCGGTGCCGTTGTTGGTCGGTTTCTTGTTGGTAGACGGTCTGTACTTCGCCGCCAACGTGCCGAAAATCATCCAGGGCGGGGCCTTCCCGGTGATCGCCGGTATTGCGCTGTTCGTGCTGATGACCACCTGGAAGCGCGGCAAGCAGTTGCTGGTCGAACGCATGGACGAGGGCGGCTTGCCGCTGCCGATCTTCATCAGCAGCATTCGCGTGCAGCCGCCGCACCGGGTCCAAGGCACCGCGGTGTTCCTCACCGCCCGCCCGGACGCCGTGCCCCACGCCTTGTTGCACAACTTGTTGCACAACCAGGTGTTGCACGAGCAGGTGGTGTTGCTGACGGTGGTCTACGAGGACATCCCGCGCGTACCGCCGACCCGGCGCTTCGAGGTGGAATCCCATGGCGAGGGTTTTTTCCGGGTGATCCTGCACTTTGGCTTCATCGACGAGCCGGACGTGCCGCAGGCGTTGAAGTTGTGTCATCTGGATGATCTGGATTTCAGTCCGATGCGCACGACGTATTTCCTCAGTCGCGAGACGGTGATTGCCTCCAAGCTCGAAGGCATGGCGCGCTGGCGCGAGGCGTTGTTTGCGTTCATGTTGAAGAATGCCAACGGGAATTTGCGGTTTTTTAATTTGCCGTTGAATCGGGTGATTGAGTTGGGGACGCAGGTGGAGATGTAGGCGGCGATTGTGTTTTTTGTGTGTATATCCGTTGCTGCGGTAATGGCTGCTTATGGTTTCGCTCTTACAGCGAGTCACCTTTTACAAACGCCTAAAAGGTAACCCAAAACGCTCGCCCCAATGTACGGCCCCTCGCTGTGGCTCGGGGTCCCTTCGCTCCGGCATTCATCCGGGGGCATCGCCCTCCGGTTGGCTTCGCTGGCACCTACATGCGATGAGTTCGACTGCGTCGAACGGCGCTGCGCGCCAATCCCCGGATAAACGCCTCCACTCAGCCTCCCAACGGGGCGGGTGGATCAAGATCAAAAGCGCGGCGAGCTGACACTCGACCTGATGGGGTGTCCGCAGCTATTGCGGACATCCCGGAACCCTGTGAGAGCTGGCTTGCCAGCGATGGCGGCCTCACAGCCAACCAATCACTGTCAGATGTACCCAAATCAAACCTGTGGGAGCTGCGGTGCGACGATTCGACTTGCCAGCGAAAGCGGCCTGAAAGCCGACTACCTACTGTCGGATGTACCTAAGGCCTAAAAGTGGGAGCGAGCCTGCTCGCGAAGACTGACTCTCAGTCGACGATGTTTATCGATCAGTCCCATCTACAGAACTTTCCCACACCTTTTTCAGGTCGACGGTCGGACGCGGCGTCTTTAACCTTTTTCTGTCGCCGCGAATTTGGCGACCGGACTTGACCGTCCGAATACATCAAGGCGCACCAGTGCTCCAGGCTTGTCTCAGGCGATTTTTTTTCGTCTGAGGTATCGTGTCGCGGCGGCTGTGCGTGGGACACCTTCGGGTGTGCCGGATTCCTTGATGTCCGGTCGGTCAACCCGCGTACAGCTGCCACTTTTTCGTTTGACCGCGCAGGGTGGTGGCTCCACTCATCAAGGAGCTTCACATGATCAAAGAAACCCCAAATCCCCCCGAAGCAGAAACCGATTTCCTCGAGTCCGATCCTGGCTCTCCCTATGTTGGCTTCAACAGCAAGAAACTCCACGATGCTGCGCTTCGCGCCCTTGATCATTACCTGGCGCCACCCGCTAAGAAACAGGCGCAGGCTGATCGTCGCTCAAGCACGATTTTTGTGATCAGTCCCAGCATCGATACCGAGACATTGCTCGCCCACACCTGCGAAACCCTGGCCTCGCTCAATGTCATGGCCAGCGACTTGGCATTCGACCTTCAGGGCCCATCGCGAAGTACGGCGCTGGCGATTCAGCAAATGGTGTCGTTGGCGGAACTGGCGGTAAACCGGATGCTGGATAACGTCGAGCCGGCAGTGTGATGACCGTTCACCCCGATTAGGCGACCACGAAAAAGCCCCCGGTACCTTACGGCCATCGGGGGCTTTTTCATTCGCGGTGTCAGTTCAATCTTCAGCGACGGTGCTATTGGTCTGGCGTTTTTTGATCAGTTCAACCAGACGTTGGGCCAGCGCCGGGTAGTTCTCGTCGAAGTGGTGGCCGCCCGGCAGTTTCACAGCTTCGCCGACAGCGGTTTTGTCGGTGCAGCCGCTTTCGTCGGCTTCTTCTGCACCGTAGATGCACACCACTTTGGCGGCGGGCAGTTTGGCCATTTCCGGGCCGGTAGCGGCTTCTTTGCCAGCGTTGCCGAGCCAGCCTTCGACTTCGATTTCGAAGCTGCCGGTGCGGGCGAAGGCCAGCAGGATGATTGCATCTACCCGTTGCTGCTCGGACTCGGCCAGGCGATTGTAGATGGCTGGCAGTACGTCGGCGCCGAAAGAGTAGCCGGTCAGGATGAAGCGTTTGGTGCCCCATTTCTGCCGGTAGTGCTGCATCAGTTCGGTGAGGTCGAGTGCACTTTGTTCCGGGCTTTTGTGTTGCCAGTAGTAGCGCAGGGTGTCGATGCCGACCACCGGGTAGCCGATTTTCGCCATCTCGCCGGCCACGTCTTTGTCCAGGTCGCGCCAGCCGCCGTCGCCGGAGAGGAAGAGGGTCACGGTGTCGTTGGACTGCCCGGCCGGCACTTCGACCACGGGGATCTGCAGGCCGCCGGCGGCTTTATCGCCGCCCACCAGGATCTTGCGCAGTTCGTTGTTCAGCACTTGTGGCAAGTTAATGTCGTAGTCGCTGATGCTGGTTTCCGCATTCGGCTGGTCACGTACAAAACCGGCGCTGGTGTCGTCCGGGTTGTCGTTCCACGCCACCAGCCAGTGACCATGGGCCGAGCTTTTTGGCAGTAGGTGGGTGCAGCCGGGTTTTTCTAGGGCCAGGTCGACGGACACGGCTTGCGCCTTGTCGTCTTTCTGTTCCGCCAACCAGCGCCAGGCCAGCACCGCGCCGGGGCCGATGCCGCTGACCAGGGTGGCGGGGCCTTTCAGCTCGCGTTGGGCCGCTTGCAGGGCGCGGCTTTGCAGCAGGCATTCCTTGGGTAGTATCACTTGGACGATTTGCGCCGACGCGCTGCGGCTCAGGGTCATGAGTTGCGCGTCGCTGAGTTTTTGCTCGGCGTTCACTGCGACAATCACCTGCGCCTTGGGCGTAGTGCCGGGGATAACCCGAGTCATGGCGGCGCCGTCGGCCGGTGTCAGTTGTTCGAGGGTCGGCGCCGGGGCCGGGCGTTTCAGGTACCAGTACACACCGCCCAGGATCAGGGCCAGCACCACCAGCGTGGCCAGGATGTACCGCAAGGAGCGTTGAATCATCAGCGTTTCACCAATCCAGTCAAGCCGCCCGCGATCAGGGCAGCAGTGTCGGCCAGCGCCACCAGCGGATCGAGTCCGGCGGGCACGGCCATATAACGGGGTTCCCAGTCAGGCTGGAATTTGTCTTTGAAACGGCGCAAGCCTTGGAAGTTGTAGAGCTGCTCACCCCGGCGGAACACCATCGAGCCCAAACGCTGGGTCAGCGGCGCGCCGCGCCGGGGTTGCAACCCCGACAACGGCACCATGCCCAGGCTGAAGCGTGCGTAGCCGTGACTCTTATAGTGTTGAATCAGGCCGACCATCATGAATTCCATCGTCAGCTTGGGCGCCTCGGGGTGGGCGCGCATCAGGTCGAGACTGGCCAGGTCATGGCCGTAGGTCTCCAGCAGGTTGGCGAAGGCCACCGGGCGCCCTTCGAAACGAATCACTGCGACCCGGAAGTGCTTGATGTAGTCATCGCTGAAACGGCCGAGGGAGAAGCCTTTCTCGCGCACGTTCTTTCCCGTCAGCCAAGCGTCGGAAATCACTTTCAACTCGTCCATCGGCGCCTGGCCCGGTTCGTGAATCTCCAGCGACAGGCCATCGCGGGTGCCACGGTTCCAGGTGTAGCGCAGGTCTTTCATCTCTTTGCCCTTGGCTTCGAGATCAAAGCGCTTGAGGTCGACCCGCGCTTCTTCGCCGAGCTTGATCGCGGTCAGGCCGATGTCCATGTAGTACGGCAGGTTCTCCGCGCGCACCTGGTAGAACACGGGGCGGGCGTGATGGATGTCGCACAGGTCGCGGAACTGCCAGATCATCTCGGCGCGCTGTACGCTGGGGCCGATCGGGTCGTACAGCGCCACCAGGCTGCGGCCACGGCGGGCATACATCAGGAAGGCTTCGTCATTGGGGTGGAACAGCAGCGCCTTGTCACCGGTCAGCGCCAGGCCGCCGTCGGGCTGGGCCGAAGCCATGAGAATCTTCTGCGCGCGTTCCAGTTCATCCGGGGTCGGCAAATGGATCACCGGACGCGCGGTGCGCAGCAGCCAGGTCAGCGACACCACCACCAGCAGCACCAAGGCACCCAACAACGAGCGCAAGCCGCGGGGGGCGTCGGCGTCGAGGGTGAACTGCCACCACAGCTGATGGCTGTACGGCACGTCTTGATAAGCGAACAACAGCAACCACACCGACGCGCCGAGGACGCACAGGCTGGCCACCAGATACAGCGGCGAGAACGGCAGTTCGGTCAGGCGGCTCGGGCGGTAAAACGAGCGGCGAAACACCCCCAGCAGGCTTGCGGTGAGGGTCATCAGGCAGGCTTCTTCCCAGTCAAAGCCCTTGAGCAGCGAGAGCAGGGCGCCCACCAGCAGCAGAATGGTGGTCAGCATCCACGCCGCCGACAAGCGCCGCCGCAGGCCCTGGGCCAGCAGCAGGCAGAGCACGCCGATCAGGCTGGCGCCAAAGTGCGAGGCATCGACCAGGCGATGGGGGATCAGGAAGCCGATGTGTTCCAGGCGCGTGTCGATTTCCGGCGTAGCCCCGGAAAACAGCAGCACCACGCCGGACAGGAACACCAGCACCGCCAGGATCGGCGCCGCCAGCCCCGACGCGGCGCGCAGTGACTGGCGCGATTGAAACAGGCGCTGGCCTTCGTTGATCAGCAGGAACATACACGCCACCAGCAGCGGCAGCACCACGTAGATCAGGCGATAGAGCAGCAACGCGGCGGCCAGCGGCGCGGCGCCAAGGGTGTCAGCAAACGCCGCCAGCAGAATCGCCTCAAACACCCCGACGCCACCGGGCACGTGGCTGAGCACGCCGGCAGCCAGCGCCAGCAGGTACACCAGCAGGAAAGCGCCGAAGGGCGGGGCTTCCGGCAGCAGCAGGTAAAGGACGGTGGCGGCGGCTGCGACGTCGAGGGCGGTGATCAGCAGTTGCAACAACGTGAGGCGTCGACCCGGCAGGCGCAAGGTGCGGCGGCCGATTTGCACCAGCAGGTTGTCGGCGAGCGGTTGTTCCGGCAAGCGCCGACGGTACAGGCCGACCGCCAGAACGGCCGTAAGGAGCAGCACGCCGACCGAGACCAGGCCGAGCAACATCTCGGACAAGCCCAGCGCGGTGGAGGCGGCGGGCAGGTTGCTCAGGGTCGCCAGCGCGGCGAGCGGTGGCAAAGCGCAGCCCAGCGAGAGGCTGGCGAACAGCGTCATGCGCGCCACATCGGAGGCGCCGAGGCCATTGCGTGCATATAAACGGTAGCGCACCGAACCGCCCGAGAGCATCGACAGGCCAATCGCGTTGCCGATCGCGAACGCGGTAAACCCACCCAGGGCGAGGGTGCGCGGTGCGAGGGTCACCCCGGCATAGCGACTGGCCGACCATTCATAACCGAGCAAAATGATGAAGCCGATCACCGTCGCGGCCAGCGCGCCCAGCAGCGCGGGCTTGGGCACTTCGAGAATCGAGTCGTGCAGCGCGTACAGGTCGAGTTCGCTCAACAGGTGGCGGCAGGCAATCAGCGCAATCGCGAACAGCAGCAAGGTGACCGCCAGCCCTATAGGCTGGCGGTACTTGCTGACCAGATCGAGCAGGCGTAAACGCTGGGCCTTGATCGGTTGGGTCGCGGTGACGGTGTCTTGTGGATCAGACGAGTTGGCGCGCATCAATCACCTCTTGGATTGTGCGCGACAGGATGGAGGTATCGAGCCAAGTTACCAATCCCTGTAGAAAAAAATAATTACAAATATTAACGCTTCTCGCCGGGTGGCGCCGACCGGTGTGGGCCGTCGTCGAGTGACTTTCCCGGTCTTCAGCATAGTCGCTGTGGCGTCAGCAGTCGGCGTTGGAAAAACCTGCGCCAGAGTGACAGCTCTTTGTTGCGAAAGGACTTTTTCATCAGA
>NZ_JAVLSB010000067.1:0-14268 GCF_031583775.1 Pseudomonas rhizozeae | reverse complement strand
GTGGCTGGTCTAGATGTCATGACCACTGAAGATCACTGTGGGAGCTGGCTTGCCAGCGATGAGGCCATCAGCTTCAACATCGCTGCCGACTGACACACCGCATTCGCGAGCAGGCTCGCTCCCACAGGGTTTTGTGGCTGGTCTAGATGTCATGACCACTGAAGATCACTGTGGGAGCTGGCTTGCCAGCGATGAGGCCATCAGCTTCAACATCTCTGCCGACTGACACACCGCATTCGCGAGCAGGCTCGCTCCCACAGGGTTTTGTGGCTGGTCTAGATTTCATGACCACTGAAGATCACTGTGGGAGCTGGCTTGCCAGCGATGAGGCCATCAGCTTCAACATCCCTGCCGACTGACACACCGCCATCGCGGGCAAGCCCGCTCCCACAGGGTTTTGTGGCTGGTCTAGATTTCATAACCACTGAAGATCACTGTGGGAGCTGGCTTGCCAGCGATGAGGCCATCAGCTTCAACATCTCTGCCGACTGACACACCGCATTCGCGAGCAGGCTCGCTCCCACATTGACCAAGGTGTGTCAGACCCGCGATTTACGCCCGGCAAACGGATGGCTCGGGTCGTTGTAGCCTGGGGTCGAGGAGTGGCCGGTGATGACCAGGTCGTCGATGAAGGCTTCGTCTTCGGCGGTAAACACGTAGTTCAGCGCCGGAACGTAGTCGTTCCATTGCTCTTCGGTACGTGGCCCGGCAATCGCGGAAGTGATCAGTTTGTTGTTCAGCACCCAGGCCAGGGCGAACTGCCCCGGGGTGATGCCGCGGGCCTGGGCGTGGTCCTTGACCCGTTGCGCCAGGTTCAGCGATTCGGGGCGCCATTCGGTCTGGGCCAGGCGTTTGTCGTTGCGCCCGGCGCGGGTGCCTTCCGACGGTGGCTGGCTCGGGTCGTACTTGGCGGTCAGCACGCCACGGGCCAGCGGGCTGTAGGACACCACGCCAATCCCGTAATACTCGGCGGCCGGCAAATGCTCGTTTTCAATCTGCCGGTTGGCCAGGTTGTACAGCGGCTGGCTGGCGGCCGGGCGTTCGATGCCAAGCAAATCGGCGGTGCGGCTGAATTCCGCCAGCTTCCAGCCACGATGGTTGGACAAGCCATACGAACGGATCTTGCCTGCGCGAATCAGGTCCGACAATGCGCGCAAGGTCTCTTCCACCGGCGTGCTGTGGTCTTCGCGGTGCAGGTAGAACAGGTCGATGTAATCAGTGTTCAGGCGCTTGAGGCTGGCGTCCACCGACTGAATCACGTTATGCCGCGAAGCCCCGCGATCATTCGGCCCCAAGGCGCCCGGGTTGGGATTGACGAACTTGGTCGACAGCACCCACTGCGAACGACGGTCGGCAATCAGGCGGCCGACGCTCTCCTCCGACGCGCCGCCGTTATAGCCGTTGGCGGTGTCGATGAAGTTGATCCCTTGCTCATAAGCCTTGTCGACGATGCGCTTGGCCACGGCGTCGTCGGTCTGGCCGCCGAACATCATGGTGCCCAGGGTAATCGGCGAGACCTTGATGCCGTTGCGGCCCAGGTTGCGGTATTCGATAGCGCTCATGTTCACTCCCCTAATGGTCTTTCTCGGATGGTTTGAAATAACAGCTAGATCGCAAAACGCGACAACAACATGGCCACCGGCAGGTCCTGCCAGGCCGAATTCGTGTAAGGCACCGATTCATCGTCGGCCACCGGGTAACGCGGCACCGGCACCGAGCCGATGAGTTTTTTGGTGTAGTCGTGGCGGGCGTTTTTCCAGATGCCCTCGTGGGCGCCCTCCTCGACGATTTTGCCGTCGTGCATCACCAGCACGCGGTCGGCCATGTACTTGACCACCGACAGATCGTGGGAGATGAACAGGTAGGACAGGCCGAACTCCTCCTTCAAATCCGCCAGCAAGTTAAGAATCTGTGCGCGCACCGAGACGTCCAGCGACGACACCGCTTCATCGAGAATCACCAGCGACGGCCGCAGGATCAACGCCCGTGCCACACCGATGCGCTGGCGCTGGCCACCGGAAAACTCATGCGGGTACTTCCACACCGCCGAGGCCGGCAGGCCGACGCGCTGGATGATGTCGAGGATACGTCGGCTGCGTTCCTGCGCCTGCTTGATCCCGTGGTTCTTCAGCACACCGTCGAGAATCCGATACACGTTGTGCTTGGGGTTGAGCGAGCCGTAGGGATCCTGGAACACCATCTGCACGAACGGGCGATGGGCGCGCAGTTGCTTCTCTGCCAACTGCGCGATATCGCTGCCATTGAGCAGGATTTGCCCGGCACTGGAGCGGATCAGCCCGAGAATGGTTTTACTCAGGGTCGACTTGCCGCAGCCGGACTCACCCACCAGGCCGAGGGTTTCGCCGGGGCGAATCTGGAACGACACGTCATCGACCGCCGTCACCAGGCCCTGGCGGGTCTTGTACTCGGTACGCAGGTTGCGCACGTCGAGAATCGGCGCGGCATCGCTGCCCGGATCGCGGGCGGTGAGGTAGCGCGCATGGCTGTGCAAATCGAACTCGATCAGGCCGTTGGCGCCGGGCCGCACGTTGATCTCCGGCAGCGAGGCACTGGCGTAATGCGAGGGGCTGTCGAGGCGCAGCGAGGCACCGAGCAAACCTTTGGTGTACGGGTGCTGCGGCGCGGTGAAGATCGCTTCGGTGCTGCCGGTTTCCACAATCAAGCCGTCATACATTACCGCCACCCGGTCCGCCCATTGCCCGACTACGCCGAGGTCGTGGGTAATCAGCAGCAGGCCCATGGCGTACTCTTCGCTGAGTTCCTTGAGCAGTTGCAGAATGTGCGCCTGCACCGTCACGTCCAGCGCGGTGGTCGGCTCGTCGGCGATCAGCAAGCGCGGGTTGCAGGCCACGGCGATGGCGATCATCACCCGCTGACGCTGGCCGCCGGAGAGGTTGTGCGGGAAGTCGTCGAGGCGTGCAGCGGCGTTGGGAATCCGTACTTTCTTCAGCAGGGCCAGGGCTTCGGCGCGGGCATCCTTGCGTGACAAACCACGATGCCGACGCAGCACCTCGCCGATCTGCTCGCCAATACTCAGCACCGGGTTGAGCGACGTCATCGGGTCCTGAAACACCATGGAAATTTCGTTGCCGCGCAGGCCGCGCATCGCCGGATCGCTGATCGTCGACAGGTTGATTCCGTCGAAATCCACCGTGCCGCTGAGGTCGGCACGTCCGTCGAGCAAACGCATGATCGCCATGGCCGTGGTCGATTTGCCGCAACCGGACTCCCCCACCAGCGCCAGGGTTTCGCCCCGCGCCACCTGGAAGCTCACGCCTTTGACGGCTTGATAATCGCCGTAGTTGACCCGCAGATCGGCGACGTTCAGCAACGCCTGGCCGTGGTTGTCGATGTTGGCTACAGCGTTCATGCGGTTCTCCCGCGCAGGCGTGGATTCAAGGCGTTGATCAGGGCATCGCCCACCAGATTGAGGCTGAACACGGTGATCACCAGGATCAGGCCGGGGATGGCGGTCAGGTACAGGGCGCTGCGCAACATGTCGCGGCCGGTGCCGATCATGCTGCCCCAGCTGACTTTATTGGGGTCGCCGACGCCGAGGAACGACAGCGAGGATTCGGTGAGGATCGCCGAGGCGACTATCACCGAGGCGGTGATGATGATCGGCGGCAAGGCGTTGGGCAGCACTTCGCGGAAGATGATCCATCGCGTGCTGTAGCCGACGCTGCGCGCGGCCAGCACGAAGTCGGCGCTGAGCAAGGCACGGAACTCGGCGCGCACCAGCCGCGCCACGGTGTCCCAAGAGGTCAGGCCGATGACCACGGCGATGATACTGACCGTGGACTGGGTGATTGAGACCACCACCACAACCAACAGAAACGACGGTGTGGTCTGGAAGATTTCGATCAGCCAGGTCAACACCCGGTCGACGCGGCCGCCAAAATAGCCGGCCAGCGCGCCGATCAAGGTGCCAATCAGCACGCTGACCACCGCGGCGGTCAGCCCCACCAAGAGCGAGACGCGCGCGCCGTGGGCGATCCCGGCGGCCAGGTCGCGGCCCAGCGCATCGGTGCCGAGCGGGAACTGCCAGTCTTCGCCGGGCGGCAGCAGCGGTTGGGCGACCATGTCCAGCGGATCGCCGGGGTACAACAGGCCGGCGGCAAACGCCGTTAACACGATCAGCAGCAGCACACTCAAGCCGCCCACCGCACCGGGTGAACGCAGCAAGGCGCGGGTCACCGGCCAGCGGCTTTGGGATTCCACGGGTTCCGGCAGCATGTACTCCGTCTTGGGCTGTGGCAGCAAACGGCCAAGCAAGGTAGCGCTGAGTTGCTGGCGCCAGCCATTGAGCGGCGTGCGTTCGAGGGGTGGTCGTTCGTATGAGGGATTGTGCAGGTCAAGGCTCATGGTTCAGCGCCCCCTGGCCCGTGCCGCAATTCGTGGATCGAGGCGCATGTGCAGCAGGTCCACCAGGATATTGGCGACGATCACGATGAACGACGACATCAGCAAAATACCCAGCAGCACCTTGTATTCACGGGCCTGCACGGCTTCCAGGGTCAGCCGACCGATGCCGGGCCAACCGAACACGGTCTCCGCCACCGCCGCGCCGCCCAGCAAACCGCCCAGGTGCGCGCCGGCCACCGTGGTCAACGGCAACAAGGCATTGCGCAACACGTGCCGCCAAGTGATGCGCCACGGTGACAGACCCTTGGCGCGGGCGGTGCGCACGTAATCCTGGGTCAACACTTCCAGCACCGAAGCGCGGGTCAGCCGCGCATAAATCGCCACGAAGAAACTGGCGAGGGTCAGCGCCGGCAGGATCGCGTATTGCAGTTTGTCGGCGAATTTATCGAAGCCAGTCAACCCGGCGCCGATGGTGCCGTCGCCGCCGGCCGGCAACCATTCGAGCTTGACCGCGAACAGCACGATGGCCATCAGGCCGATCCAGAAACCGGGCGTGGAATACAACACGAACGCCAGCGACGACAGCACCCGATCCGGCCACTTGCCGGCCCACAGCGCCATCACCACGCCGATGCTCACCCCAGCGACCAAGGAAATCAGCAGCGCCAGGCCCATCAGCAACAAGGTGTTGGGCAAGCGTTGGCTGATCACCTCAAGCACCGGAATGCCGTAGCGCGGCGAGTCGCCGAGGCTCAGTTGTGACAGCTGGCCGATGTAGTCGCCGAATTGCGCCAGCGAAGATTTGTCGAGGCCGAACTGTTGGCGTAGCAATTGGGTGGTTTCGGCAGTGGCCGAGCCGGCTTCGGCGACCAGCGCATCGACCGCGTCGCCCGGCACCATCTGCAGCAGGATGAAGTTGAGGACAATCACGCCGATGGCCGTTGGAATGGCCCGAACAATCGCTCGAACCCCAGAACCCTGTACACCGGAATGAGCCCATTGAGTAATACGTCGATAAAGAGTGCTGACCGGCATTGAGTTCTCTACAAACAATCGAATTGAGCGGGACTGTTTCAACGGCCAACACTAATACAGTAATTTTTTCAGCTGAACACTGAGTAAAAAGTTCTAAACTTATTATCAACACAGGCATTGAAACTGCGTTTAACGTTATAACTCGTCTACTTGAATAATCAGGAAAACATCCGCTAGGCTCGCGATTCTGTTCTGATTCCCAACAGAACAACGACTCACCTCCCAGTTTAATAAAACGCCGCTTTGGTTCTAACCATAGAACCACTTTCAGCGCGCATTCTTATTACGTGTTTGAGCAAAGGTGCAGCATGTCGTTATCCAGAAGGATGTTTATCAAGGATTCCATGATCCTCGCGGCGGGCACCGGCCTGTTGAGCCAGGCGTCCGGGGTATTCGCCGCCGTCGACGGCAAGCAGACCTTGGTGGTCTCGCAATTTCCCGAGCCGACGGTGCTGACCAACGCACTGACCACCGACGGCACCATCTACACGGTCACCAGCAAACTGTTCGACGGCTTGCTCTCGTACAACGCGCAACGGCAACCGGTGCCGCGACTGGCGACCGATTGGCAAGTCAGTGCCGATGGCCTGGTCTACACCTTCAACTTGCGCCCCGGCGTCACCTGGCATGACGGCCAACCCTTTGGTGCGCAGGACGTGGTGTTCTCGCTGGAAAGCATCTGGCGCAAATTCAACTCCCGGGGCATCACCACGTTTGCCCCGGTGAGCAAGGTGGAAACGCCGACGCCGTTGCAGGTGGTGCTGACCCTGTCGACCCCGGCGCCGTACTTGCTGAGTGCGCTGTCATCCACCGATGCGCAAGTGTTGCCCAAGCATTTGTACGACACCGGCAACCCGCTGACCAACCCGCACAACATCAAGCCGATCGGCACCGGGCCGTTCAAGTTCGAGCGCTGGGACCGTGGTGTCTCGATCAACCTGGTGCGCAACGAACAGTATTGGGACCCGGGCAAGCCGCATCTCGATGCGCTGATTTTCCGCATCATCCCCGACCTTACCGCCGCCTCGGCCGCCCTGGAAACCCAAGCGGTGCAACTGGCCTCAGTGGCCCTGAGCAACGTCAAGCGCTTGCGCGGCATCAGCCAGTTGCAAGTCAGCGAGATCAGCGCGCCCTACTCCCCCGGCCTGGTGGGTTTCGAATTCAACCTGGAAAAACCGGTGTTCCAGGACGTGCGGGTGCGCCAAGCGTTCGCCCATGCGATCGATCGGGATTTCGTGGTCAAGAACATCTACTTCGGCTATGCGCAACCGGCGTACAGCACGATTCCGGCGAGCATGAGCGATTTCTACACTGACGACGTGCCGCGTTACCCCTTTGACCTGGCCAAAGCCGAAGCGCTGCTTGAAGAAGCCGGCTTGAAGAAAGGCGCCGACGGCGTGCGGCTGACGGTCTACAACGACCCCAACCCGGCCAATGAAACCTTGCAGATCGCCCATTACTTGCGCAGCAACCTGGCGAAGATCGGGGTGAAGCTGGTGATCCGCTCCCAGGACTTCCCCGAGTACGTCAACCGCGTCTACACCCGTCGCGATTTCGACACCACGCTGATCAGCGCCACCGCCGGCCCGGATCCGGTCATGGGCACCCAGCGTTTCTATCATTCGTCCAACTTCAAGCCCGGCATCGCCTTCTCCAATGGCGCGCGCTACGCCAACAAACGCGTCGATGAATTGCTCGACCTCGGCCAGGGTGAAGTCGATCCAGTCAAGCGCAAGGCCTGGTATGCCGAATTCCAGCAGATCGTGCTGACCGACCTGCCGAAAATCCCCATCGTCTCGCCCACCGTGGTGGTGGTCACGCAGAAACAACTCAAGGACTTCTTCAACTCCTCGGAAGCGCTGTACGGCAACTTTGCCGATGCGAGTTACCAAGCCTGAAAAGTCGCCAGCCACACCCCTGAACCCTGTGGAAGCGAGCCTGCTCTCGAAGAAGCCAGCTAGCACATCGGTGTTGACTGATCCGGCGCTTTCGCGAGCAGGCTCGCTCCCACCAGGGATGCTGGGCAACCCACCTTCACCGCTACACAGACACAGGATCCACCCATGACTCAAGCTCTGCTCGACACCCCACACCTGCAAGTCGCACCGCCCACCAGCCCGGCGCATATTATCCGCAGCGACGACGAGGCCATCGCCGTGGCGCAACGCTTGGCCGCGCAGTTCAAGCTCAATGCGCAGCGCCGCGATGTCGAGCGACAATTGCCCTGGCAAGAGCTGGAAGACGCCGCCCGCAGTGGTTTGCTGGCGATTCGCGTGCCCCGGGAATACGGCGGCGCCCACGTCTCCTACCTGACCCTGACGCGCGTGGTGGCGGCGATCGGTGAAGCCGACGCCTCGATCGGGCAACTGCTGCTGAGCATCATCCTCGCCTCCAGCGTCATCGAAGCGGTGGGCCGCGAAGAACAGAAACAGCTGTTCTTCGGCAAGATTCTGCAGGGCTATCGCTGGGGCAACGGCCACGCCGAGGGCGGCAGTTTGCCGGCGGGCACCACCCGCACCCGCATCACCCGCGAAGGCGATCATTACCGGGTCAACGGCGCCAAGGCGTACTCCACCGGCGCACTGTTTTCGCAGCTGATTTCCATCGGTTGCGTGGATGAAGACGGCCTGTCGAAAACCGCCGTACTCGACCGTCACGCTCCGGGCCTGACCATCATTGATGACTGGGACGGTTTCGGCCAACGCACCACCGCCAGCGGCACCCTGTTGCTGGACAACGTGCGGGTCGAACACAGCCATGTGCTGGATTCGGAACTGGGCAAAACCAGCGCCAACACCTACGGCATTCCCGACCTGTTCCACAGCGCCCTCGACCTGGGCATCGCCCGCGCGGCGTTCAAGGACACCCTCGATTACGTGCGCGAACACGCCCGCCCCTATGCACGCACCGGGGTTGAAGCGGTGGCGGAAGATCCGTATGTGCTGGCGATCATTGGCGACCTGCACACCCGGATCCACGCCGGCGAAGCGGTGCTGGAACGGGCGGCCGCGCTGTTCGACCAAGTCACCGCTGAACAAGGACCGGGCCCGTCGCTCAAGGTGTCTTCGGCATTGGCCACCGCGAAGATCCTCACCACCGAAGCGGCGCTGCTGGCCAGCAACAAACTGTTCCAGCTCGGCGGCGCCAGTTCGACCCGTCTCGAATATGGCTTCGACCGCCACTGGCGCAACGCTCGCACCCACACCGTGCACGACCCGGTAGCGTGGAAATTCAACCTGATCGGCAAGTATCACCTGCTCGGTTGAGCACCCTGCCCCACTCACCACCATAGGAGCGCGCGCCACCCTCAAGACTTTCACAGGCTGCAAAAGGACCGCATCAACCAACGGACTGCATCACTTCTTGCCAGGCTCGAACCAGCCAGCGTCGACTCACTACTGCACACACCGAAAAAATGCAGAGGCAATACCAGGCACATTCTCATGTCTTCACTTCCGTCCCGACGTCACACCCTCGGCGTAGTTTTTTCCATGGGCGCCGTCAGCCTGGCGCCGATTGACAGCGCCAAAGCCGAAACCGAATACGAGAAAGACCGACTGGAAACCGTGGTGGTGACCGGCTCCCGCGTCGAGACCACCGCACTCAAGGCCCTGGCCCCGGTGCAACTGATCAAGGGCGAAGCGCTGCGCTCTACCGGAGCCAGCGACCTGCGCCGGGCGCTGTCACAGGTGGCGCCGTCCTACATCAACATCAACAGCAATGGCGGCGCCCTGTCGAAAAACGTCGGCGGCTCGTCGTTGCGCGGGCTGTCGGGCAATCAAGTGCTGGTGCTGGTCAACGGCAAGCGCCGGCACGGCACCTCGATGATCAACAACAGCGGTGGCGCGACCCTCGGCTCGTCCGCCGCCGACCTCGGGCTGATCCCGATTTCCGCAGTGGAACGGGTCGAGGTGCTGACCGATGGCGCCGCCGCGCAGTACGGCTCGGACGCGATCGCCGGGGTGATCAACGTGATCCTCAAGTCATCGGCCTCCGGCGGCTCGGCGGACCTGTCCTACGGCGAGTACAACCACGACGTGTCCAAGGTCGGCAACCTCGGCGACGCCGGAGCGACCTACACCGGCGGCCTCAACTCCGGGTTTGCCCTCGGTGAAAACGGCGGCTTCGCCAACCTCAGCCTGTCGTACCTGAAGACTGGCGACAGCCACACCGTCGGCCCGTGGAAGCAGCCATCGCAGTCAATCTGGCA
The DNA here is from genome assembly GCF_031583775.1 of Pseudomonas rhizozeae. Taxonomy (NCBI): domain Bacteria; kingdom Pseudomonadati; phylum Pseudomonadota; class Gammaproteobacteria; order Pseudomonadales; family Pseudomonadaceae; genus Pseudomonas; species Pseudomonas rhizozeae. The sequence goes on along the minus strand of NZ_JAVLSB010000067.1, from coordinate 4,637 downwards.
GATCTACGCCGCGCCCAACGACCCGCGTGAAGCTTCGGCCAATCGCAACGTGCCGGAAAACTACGAAGTGGTGCCGATCCAGGAAAGCACCAGTTTCGCCTACAACCTCGGCTTGCCGCTGGACGACAACCTGTCGCTGTATTCCTTCGCCACTTACAGCCCGCGCACCTCGGAAGCCAAGGGTTCGTTCCGCTCCGAGACCAATGCCACGGCCAACATCGTCACCACGCCGGGCGGCTACAGTTCGCGGCTGCAAACCAAGGAGGACGACCTGCAACTGAACGTCGGGATCAAGGCCGAAAACCTGCTGGGCTGGGCCTGGGACGCCGGGTTGAGCTACGGGCAGAACCGCGCCGACATCAACATTCTCAACACCACCAACCCGTCGTTCGGCGCGCTGATCCCGCTGCAAAACATGCACGCCGGCGACCTGGAATTTGCCGAGAGCATCGCCTCGCTGTCCGGCCAGCGCGCATTCGATACCGGGCTGTTCGAGCATCCGCTCAACGTCACCATCGGCACCGAGTACCGCTACAACAGCCTGGAGCTGGGCGCCGGCGAGTATTACTCCTACGCCGGCGGCGGTTATCGCTACCCCAACGACTACCCGGCGGTGAACCTGCGCGGACGCCTGGCCGGGGCCGGTTCGGCGTTCCTCACCGGATTCAGTCCGCAGTTCGAATTCGACGAGTCACGGCACAACACCGCGTACTACGTCGACTTCGCGCAGAAGATCACTGACAAGTGGGACAGCGGCGTCGCGGTGCGCTACGAAGATTACTCGGACTTCGGCGAGGCGGTGGCGGGCAAGTTTTCCAATCGCTACCAGTTCACCGACCAAGTGGCCGTGCGCGGCACCTTGAGCAATGGTTTCCGCGCGCCATCCCTGGCCGAACAGAACTACCAGAGCGCCACGGTGCAACCGGTCAACGACCCGATCACCAACACCTCGTACATCTCCTATTACTACGACACCCTGCGCCCGGATTCCCCGGCCGCCCAGGCCCTCGGCGCGAAGAAGCTCAAGCCGGAGAAGTCGACCAACGTCAGCTTCGGCCTGGTGTTCACCCCCACCGACCGGCTCTCGGCCTCGGTGGACGTGTACCAGATCGACATCCGCGACCGGATCTTCCTGACCGGTGCCTTCAACGGCTTCAACAATGCCGCCGTCGCCCAAGCGCTGACCAGTGCCGGGCTGACCAGCCAGCAGCAGGTGCGCTATTTCACTAACTTCGGCGATACCCAGACCCGCGGCATCGAGTTCAAGCTCGATTACGACGCCGACTACGAGCGCTTCGGCCGAGCACACTGGGGCCTGAGTTATGCGCGCAACCGCACCAAGGTCAAAAGCGTCGACGACCCAGCGGTGCTGACCAATGCCGGGCTGAGCCTGCTCGACCGCGAACGCATCACCCTGCTCGAAGAAGCCCTGCCGCAGAACATCGTGCGCGGCTCCCTCGACTGGCAACTGGGCAAGTTCCAGGTGCAACTGACCGAGCACTATTACTCGAAAACCCGTGCGGTCAACAACGTGCTCAACCGCGCCCAGGACTCGACGACCAGTGACTCGTTCATCACCGACGCGGCGATCAGCTACCTGGTGACCGACAACATGAAAGCCACCCTCGGCGCCAACAACCTGTTCAACAAACGCCCGCCGGATCAGCCCGACAGTCTGGCCTCGACCATCAACCACGAAGACCCGTACGCCAACCGCAACACGCCGTACGGAATTGGCGGCGGGTTCTATTACGCGCGCCTGAGTTACGACTGGTAAGCCTTGACCGGCCAGTCTCCGCCCACCGGCTCCCCGACTCGGGGAGCCCTCGTCTCAAAGGTCTATTGCATGGTTACCCGACGTACCTTCATCGGCTATTCACTGGCCTCCACCGCTGCGGTGGGCTTGCTCGGCCAGCGCTTGAGCTTCGCCGAGTCAGCCGGCGGCACCTTGATCATCGCGCAGAATCCCGAACCCACGGTGCTCACCACCGGCCTGACCACGGCGCCGGCCACCCAGTTGATTTCGCCGAAAATCTTCGACGGCTTGCTCTACCTCAGCCCGAGCAACGGCCCGCAACCGCAATTGGCGGAGAGCTGGAGCTTCAGCCCCGACGGCCTGCAAGTCACCTTCAAACTGCGGCCCGGCGTGTTATGGCACGACGGCCAGCCATTCACCTCGGCGGACGTGGCGTTTTCGGTGATGGAAATCTGGAAAAAATACAGCTCCCGCGGGCGCTCGGCGTTCCCCAATGTACAAAGCGTCGACACCCCCGACCCGTTGACCGCGGTGTGGAATTTGTCGAGGCCAACGCCCTATCTGCTCAGCGCCCTCAACGCCCGGGATTCGCAAGTGCTGCCCAAACATCTTTACGCCGGCACCGACATCCTCAACAACCCGGCCAACACTGCGCCTATCGGCACCGGGCCGTTCCGGGTCAAGGAGTGGGTGCGCGGCAACTACCTGACCCTGGAGCGCAACCCGAGCTACTGGCAGAGCGGCAAGCCGCTGCTGGACCAAGTGATCTACCGCTTCATCGCCGACCCGTCATCGGTCTCGGCCGCCCTGGAAACCGGCGCGGTGCACGTGGCTTACGCCGACACCTTGTCCAACAGCGAAATCAGACGCCTGAAAACCAACCCGGCACTGACCGTGCACGACCGCCTCAACACCTACGGCGGCACCGGCATCATGGCCTTTGAGTTCAACCTGCAACGCCCGGAATTCCAAGACCTGCGCGTGCGCCAAGCCTTCGCCCATGCGATCGACAAGGAATTCATCCTGAAAAACATTCTGCTCGGCCAAGGCACCACCGCCGACTCACCGATCCCGAAGAACTTCCCGCAGTTCTACAGCGCCGAGGTCCCGCAGTACCCGTTTGACCTCAAACGCGCCGAAGCCTTGCTCGAAGCAGCGGGCCTGAAACGCGACAAGGACGGCGTCCGCCTGCGCATCAAAAACGACCCAAGCCCTTCGGCGGTGTACCAGCAAACGGCGAACTTCCTGCGCAGCAGCTTCGGCAAAATCGGCGTCAAACTGGAGATTCGCAACCAGGACTACGCGCAATTCATCGACCGCATCTACGGCCGCTACGACTACGACACCAACCTGTCCCCCGCCTCCACCGCACCCGACCCGGCGATTGGTTTGCAGCGGTTTTACTGGTCGAAGAACATCCAGTCCGGCGTCGCCTATTCCAACGCCACGCATTATTCGAATGCCGATGTCGACGCGTTACTGGAACAGGCCCAGGTGGACAATGACCCGCGGCGGCGCTGGGCGCTTTATCGCCAGGTGCAGCGGAAAGTGCTGGAGGATTTGCCGCGGATTCCGATTATTTCCAGTGAAGACGCGTTACTGGCGCGCACCGGGGTACAGAACCTCACGGACTCGACGGGGGGTGGGTTTATCGGGAATTTGAGTAATGTGCGGTTGGGGTAGAGGTTGGCTGAGCATGGGCCCTGCAAAGCTGTGCTGTGGGAGCGGGCCGGCTCCGGGCGGCGTTCCGACGAAGGCGCCGAGCCTGCTGGCAAGTTTCTCGAAAACACCATGGACTCTGTGGGAGCTGCGGTGCGACGATTCGACTTGCCAGCGATGGCTTTTTATCAGGCGCTAAATATTTGGCAGGTGCACATATCCATTCTTTTGGTGACGGCTGATATAGGTTCCGCTCTTACAGCGGGTCACTTTGAAAAGCCCAAAGTAACCAAAGGCTTTAATCCCCTCCATTCGGTGCCTCGCCTAGGCTCGGCATACCTTCACTCCGGCCTTGCTCCGTGGGCCCGCCGCCATCGGCCATCCCTGGCCGGGGGCGGCTAACCCGGCATCCATGCCGGGTTGCCCACTGCGCAAGACCTGCGTTCAGCCTCTGGTTAACGGGGCAGAGCAGATCAAAAGCCAGATCAAAAGCTGTGCGCCTCGGCGGCCTTATAGCCGACCTGGTCTTGGGTTGTACGCATAATTCTGTGGGAGCGAGCCGGTTCCAGGCGGTGTTCCGACGAAGGCGTCAAGCCTGCTGATGAACGTCTCGAAAACACCATAGGCCCTGTGGGAGCTTGGCTTGCCAGCGAAGAGGCCATTGCAGGCACTAGAAATCTATCGTCTGACACACCGCCTTCGTCGGAACGCCGCCTGGAACCGGCTCTCTCCCACACTTTTGACCTGAGCATATCCGGAATTTATTGGTTGCCTGGCAGGCCGCTTTCGCGAGCAAGCCCGCTCCCACAGGTTTGATTGGGTACATCCGCCAGTAATTAGTTGGTTGGCAGGCCGCCTTCGCGAGCAGGCTCGCTCCCACATTTCGATTGGGTACATCTGGTAGTGACTGGTTGGCTGGAGGCCGCCATCGCTGGCAAGTCGAATCGTCGCACCGCAGCTCCCACAGTGTCCGCGTGTACCCACAGAATTGCGTACACCCACTAGGTCGAGTGTCAGCTCGCCGCGCTTCTGATCTTGATCTTGCTGTTGCTTTGGCTTTTGATTCACCCGCCCCGTCGGGAGGCTGAGTGGAGGCGTTCATCCGGGGATTGGCGCGCAGCGCCGCATGACGCAGTCATGCTCATCGCATGTAGGTGCCAGCGAAGCCAACCGGAGGGCGATGCCCCCGGATGAATGCCGGAGCGAAGGTACCCCGAGCCTA
>NZ_JAVLSB010000065.1:0-6684 GCF_031583775.1 Pseudomonas rhizozeae | reverse complement strand
AGGTCTCATTGCCACAAAGAAGGTCTCATTGCCACAAAAGCATCTCTCATTGCCCTAAGAGCAGTTTGCTTCACCCGACTGACCCGCCCCCTCAGCCCCATTACTTCCAAAGATGAATCGGCCACCCGGCCTTTTCGGCGTGTTCGCGCAGCACCGGGTCCGGGTTGACCACGTGCGGGAAGTCGACTTTGAGCAGGAGCGGCAAGTCGTTGCGTGAGTCGGAATAGAAGCTCGCGCCTTCGAGGTTTTCCTCTTCGGCGTCGAGCCATTCCAGCAGGCGGGTGATTTTGCCTTCGCGGTAGGTGAGGGTGCCGACGGTTTGGCCGCTGTACACGCCATGGGCGACGTCCAGCTCAATGGCGAGGATCTCGTCGATGCCCAGGCGCTCGGCGATCGGTCCGACCAGATGCGTGCCAGAAGCGGAGATCACCAGAATCCGGTCACCCGCCTTACGATGTGCGGCGATGGTGCGGGTGGCGTCACTGAAGATGATCGGCTCGATAAAGTCCTCGACCCACGGTCCGACCAGATGCTCGACCTCTTCCGGCGTGCGACCGATCATCGGTTCCAGGCTGAAGTCCATATAGTCTTCCATGCGCAATTTGCCATGGCTGTAGGCGTCCATCAGCTCATTGTTCTTGCGCATGAACGACTCCGGGTCCACCCAGCCCAAGCGGCCCATCTGTTCACTCCAGAGGGTGGCGCAGTCGCCGTGGATCAGGGTCTCGTCCAGATCAAAAATTGCCAGGGCCATCAGTGCAACTCTCTCTTCATAATCAACAAAGCCATCAGGCTACCTCACACAGGGCCGAAGGATCGATGGAAAGTGCCAGGCGCTGACCGTCGGGGTGCAAATCCGCCGCCGAGCGATTAAGCACATCCACCACCAGTTCCACGCCTCGTGCCTCGATGCGGTAGCGGATCACGTTACCGAGCAGGCTGTGGCTGCGGATCTGCGCGTCGAGTTCGCCGTTGAGGCTCAGCTCGATGGCTTCCGGGCGAATCGCGATGCGCCCGCTGATCGGCCGCTGCAGCAGCTTGCTGGCGCTCTCGGCGTCGAGCAGGTTGTAGTTGCCGATAAAGCCGGCGGCAAACACATCCACCGGCGCGGTATAGAGGGTTTCCGCGTCGCCGCTCTGGACGATCCGGCCCTGGTTCATCAGGAAGATCCGGTCCGACATGGTCAGCGCTTCTTCCTGGTCGTGAGTCACGAAAATCGTGGTCAGGCCCAACTCCCGCTGGATCTGCCGGATTTGTTCGCGCAAGTGCTTGCGAATGCGTGCATCGAGTGCCGACAGCGGTTCATCGAGCAGCAGCAAGCGTGGGCGGGTCACCAATGAGCGGGCGAGGGCCACGCGCTGGCACTGGCCGCCGGACATCTGGTGTGGATAACGGCCGGCGAAATCGCCCAACTCCACCAGTTTCAGCACTTCAGCCACGCGCTTGTGGCTGTCGTCGGCATTGACCTTCTGCATGCGCAGGCCAAACGCGACGTTCTGCTCCACGGTCATGTTGGGAAACAGCGCATAGCTCTGGAACACCATGCCGATCCCGCGTTTCTGCGGGCTCAACGGCACGATGTCCTGGCCATCCAGGAGAATCTTGCCGTCATCGACCGGAGTCAGGCCGGCGATGCAACGCAGCAAAGTCGACTTGCCGCAGCCCGAGGGGCCGAGCAGAGTGACGAACTCACCTTTGTGGATTTCGCAATTGATGTCGCTGAACACCGGAGTGCCCGTGGTGCCTTTTTGCGCGTAGCTTTTTTGCAGGTGTTGGACGCTGACATAGCTCATTCGCTTTTGTCCTTGTTCAAGATATTGGCCGCCCAGGTCAGAACCAGCACAAAGAAGAAATAGGAAATCACCAGCGCGCTGGTGAAGTGGCCGCTGCTGTTACGCATGTTATTCAGGTACACCTGCAGAGTTTCGTAGCGCGTGCCCACCAGGATGTTGGCGAACACAAACTCGCCGAACAGAAACGAGAAGGACAGCAGCAGCGCCACCATCAAGCCTTTGCGCAAGTTGGGCAGCACCACCAGCACTGCTGCCTGGAAGGTGCTGGCGCCGAGCAGTTGCGCGGCGTCCATCAGGTCGCGCAGGTTGATCGCTTGCAGGTTGTTGGTGATCGCCCGGTACATGAACGGCAGCGCCACGGTGAAATAGCAGCCGATCAGGATCCACGGCGTGCCGACCATCGCGAACGGCCCGGAACCGTAAAGCTGCAACAGCCCCACCGACGACACCACCGGCGGCACCGCGAAGGGCAGCAGGATCAGGATGTTCATCAGCGCGTCTAGCTTCGGGAAGTGGTAATGCACCACGAACAGCAGCGGCAGGATCAGCACCACCGACAGCACCAGGGCGCCGACGCAGACGATCAGCGACTGCCCAAACGCACCGAGGAAGCGCGGGTCGCTCCACAGCTGCAAGTACCATTTGAAGGTGAAGCCGCTGGGCAGCACAGTGGCCGACCAACTGCTGGAAATCGAATAAATCAGCGTGCCGGCCAGCGGCAGCAACAGGATGGCAAACAGCAGGTACACCACCACACGGTGGTAGATCCCGACGGGGCTCAGTTCAGCGCGAGACATGGTAGCTCCTCTTCAACAGCAACTGATGCACCACGGTCACCAGGGTCATCAACGCCACCAGCACCACAGCCAGCGCACTGGCCATGTTCGGGTCCAGGGTAATGTCGCCGGACACCATCGCCGCGATACGGATTGGCAGCACGTTGAAGTTACCGGTGGTCAAGGCGTACACGGTGGCGTACGCGCCGAGGGCGTTGGCCAGTAGGATCACGAACGTGCCGAGCAGCGCCGGGGTTAGCACCGGCAACCCAATGTGCCGCCAGAACGCCCAACTGCTGGCGCCTAGCAGTGCGGCGGATTCTCGCCAGTCTTCCCGCAAGGCGTCGAACGCCGGGTACAGCAGCAGTACGCCGAGGGGAATCTGGAAGTAGGTGTAAAGGATGATCAGCCCGGTTTTCGAGTACAGGTTGAAGTCCTGAATGATTCCGGCCTGCTTGAGCATGATGGTAAAACTGCCGTTGAAGCCAAGCAGGATGATGAACGCAAACGCCAGCGGTACGCCGGAGAAGTTGCTGGTCATGTTGGCGAAGGCGTTGACGAAGTTGCGCAGCCGCGAATCGACCTGGCGCAGGGAATACGCGCCGAGCACCGCGATGATGATGCCGAACACGCTGGACCAGAAACTGATCTCCAGGCTGTACTGGATCGCCTGCAAATAAAACTTCGAGCTGAAGATTCGGGTGAAGTTGGCCAGGCCCCAGCCGGACTCTTCCGATTGCAGGCTATTGATCATTACCCACACCAACGGGGCAATTTCGAACACGATGAAGAACAGGGCGAAGGGCACCAGGCACAGGGCCGCCAGCCATTTACCGCGGAGTATGGAATTCACTTGAGCAACTCCCGGCACACAGGTTTGTCGTGGGGCACGCCTAGCAGTTCGCAGACGGTGCCGCAGAGTTCGATCTGTTGTGGCGCGGCGTCGGGGTTCAGGCTGAACCCGTCGCCGAGCACGAACAGAGGCACCTCACGTTCTTCCGGCAACAGGCCATTGTGCGAGCGGTCGTTGTTCATGCCGTGGTCGGCGGTCACCAGCACCTGATAGCCCTCATCGAGCCAGGTGCGCAGGTAGTCGGCCAGAATGATGTCCGCCGAGCGCGCGCTGTTGCGGTATTGCGCGGTGTCGAGGCCGTGCTTGTGCCCGGCGTCGTCGATGTTCATGGGGTGAATCAATAGAAAATTCGGGGCATGGCGCAGGCGCAGGTTTTCCGCGTCGGCGAACAGGTGTGAATCGGGGTAGTGATCGTTCCAGTAGAAATGCCCGTGCTGGATCGGCAGTTGCGGGTCGCTGGTGTGGCGATCGCGGGCGGCGACGAAGGGTGAGCGGTTGTACAACTCGCTGACCCAGTGATAGGCCGCGGCGGCAGTGGTCAGGCCGGCATCGGCGGCGTAGTGATAAATGCTGCGCTGGTTGGACAGGCGCGAGACGTTGTTGTGGACAATGCCACTGTCGATTGGCGTGACGCCGGTGAGAATGCATTCGTAGAGCGGGCGGGACAGGGCCGGGAGTTCGCATTCCAGTTTGTACAGCGCTGCGCGTCCTGCGCCGACATAGGCCTGCAAGTGCCCCATGGCGTGGCGCGCGACCTCGTAATTGAGACCGTCGAGCACGACCAGGATGACGTTGTGCTTCATAGGGGCGAGGGCTCCGCGATAACAGATATTCGAAATCCACTCGGTCCACTGTGGGAGCGGGCTTGCTCGCGAAAGCGGTTACATATCCAACACATGTGTTGACTGACACACCGTCTTCGCGAGCAAGCCCGCTCCCACAGGGGGACCTTCAGTGTTTGTGCTAGCCTGTCACTTCATTTCGACGATGACTTCTTCGTTCCACTTCTGCGGCAGAGCCTTGGAGGTTTTTTCCCAGGCGGCTGCGTCTTTGATTGGCTGTGGATTGGCCTTGGTGTATTGCTCACCCGGGATCAGGTTTTTCGCAATGTCTTCTGGCAGTTTCAGGTCGGTTTCGGCACGGATCGGACGGGCGTTGCCGCGCGCCAGATTGAGTTGGCCGGCGTCGCTGAAGATGTATTCGCGGGTCAGCTTGGCGGCGTTCGGGTGCTTGGCGTATTTGTTGATGATGGTGGTGTAGCCGGATTTCACCGAGCCATCGGACGGGATCAGCACCACGTAGTCATCCGGGTTGGCCATCTTGGCTTTGTAGCTCAGGCCGTTGAAGTCCCAGACCACGCCGACTTCGATCTCGCCTTTTTCCATGGTGGCGATGGTCGGGTTGGACAGCGACAGGCGACCTTGCTTGGCGATGTCGGCAAACATCAGCAGCGCCGGCTGGATGTTCTTTTCATCACCCTTGAGGGAGATGGCCGCAGCCAGCACACCGTTGGCCGCCTGGGCCGCAGTGCTCACGTCGCCGATCGAGACTTTGTACTTGCCGGACTTGAGGTCAGCCCATTTGGTCGGGACTTCCGAGCCATGCAGCAATTTCTTGTTGACGATGAACGCGATGGTGCCGGTGTAGGCCAATGCCCAATGGCCGTCAGTGTCTTTGGCCCAGTCCGGGACTTTGTCCCAGGTAGTTGGCTTGTAGGGTTGGGTCACGCCTTTGGCTACGGCAATCGGACCGAACGCGGCACCCACGTCGCCGATGTCGGCGCTGGCGTTATCTTTTTCCGCATCGAACTTGGCGATTTCCTGGGCCGAACTCATGTCGGTGTCGATGTGCTTCAGACCATAGGTTTTGGCCAGGTCATCCCAGGTGCCTTTCCAGTTGGCCCAGTCATCGGGCATGCCGACGCTGTTGACCGCACCTTCCGCTTTCGCAGCGGCTTCCAGTGTCTTCAAATCCGTATCAGCGGCCATGGCGGCGGTGCACATGGCAATGGTCGAGCCTAACAGTGATGCCAGGAAAAGCTGTTTCATCCGAAGCTCCTTTGGGCGTTTTCAACGCTGCGATTGCGGTTGTGTTGGTCTAGGTCAGCAATACCTGAGCCAATTTAAGGGGAGTGCATGACACTTTCATGTCGACCGTTATCAGCAACGGTGGTTTATTGCCCGGTATGGGCGTTTGCCCGGTAAGCGTAGACCATGGGCAAAGGCCCGACAGGCAAGGACATGGCCGGTGTATTGCAGGGTTTAAGTGGCGATGAAGATGACCGTCGAGCACCTTTGTCATGTCCCGGTCATCTGCGCTGCCTAGGCTTGCGGAGCGCCAAGTGAAAGGGTTTTGCTGTGCGCTCCTGCCCCGAAACAGTGCTGGTCTAGTCCAGATAGGTAACGTTGATGCGTGATGAGGCAACCAAAGCGGTGACAGCCATTGGCCAAGTCCTGCAGGAACAACTCGACCACGGCTTGTTGTCGCCAGGCAGCAAGTTGCCTGCCGAGCGTAAGCTCAGTGAGTTGTTCGGTACCACGCGGATTACCGTGCGTGAGGCGTTGTTGCAATTGGAAGCGCAAGGGCAGATTTACCGCGAGGAGCGTCGCGGCTGGTTCGTTTCACCGCCGCGCCTGGCTTACAACCTGATGCAGCGCAGCCATTTTCACGCGATGGTCAGCGCCCAGGGCCGAGTGCCGTCGACCGAGGTGATTTCCGCGCGACTGCAACCAGCGTCGGCGGCGGTCTGCGAATGGTTGCAATTGCCGGCGCTGTCCAGCGTGATCCAGATTTGCCGCGCGCGGCGGATTGATGAGCGGTTGGTGTTGTATGTGGAGCACTACCTGAATCCGCAGTTTTTCCCGGGGATTCTCGAGTTTGATTTGAATCAGTCGATTACCGAGCTGTATGCGCGGCATTACGATTTGCACTACGGGCGGGTGCGTTTCGAGATAGTGCCGACGTCGTTGTCGGTGGATGCGGCAGCGGCGCTACGGGTGTCGGTGGGCAGCCCGGGGTTGCGGATTGCGCGGGTTAATTACGATCAGCATGAGCGGTTGATTGATTGTGATCTGGAGTTTTGGCGGCATGATGCGATTCATGTCGGGGTGGATGTGGTTTGAGGGCTGCGGCGCTGAATGGGTGACTGGTTTTTGGGTGTATATCCGTTGCTGCGGTAACGGCGACTTATGGTTTCGCCCTTACGGCGAGTCACCTTTTACAAACGCCGGTGTGCCGGCCCAGCAAAAAGGTAACCCAAAAC
>NZ_JAVLSB010000064.1:0-172927 GCF_031583775.1 Pseudomonas rhizozeae | reverse complement strand
CTCGCGAAGAGGCCGGCACTGCCGACCTCAATCCCCCCGCGGCAACTCAATCACAAACCGCGTCCACCCCTGCGCTGATTCGCAACGAATCGTCCCGCCATGGGCGCGAATGATGGATTGAGTAATCGCCAGCCCCAACCCTGCATGTTCACTGCTGCCTTCGTGCCGCGCCGGATCGGCACGGTAGAAGCGATCAAACAGCCGTGGCAGGCGCTCCACTGGTATGCCATCGCCGCTGTTCTCGACCATCAGACTCACGCGCCGCCCGTCCTCGTTCAGTTGCACCCGTACTTGGCCGCGCGCCGGGGTAAACCGCAAGGCGTTGTCCAGCAAGTTGGACAGCGCACGGCGCAGCATGCTGCGATCGCCCTCGACGCGGGCGCTGCCGTTGCGGCTCAGACTCACGCCAGCGTCTTCCGCCAACGGCGCGAAAAACTCCAACAGCACATCGGTTTCCTCGCTTAGCTCCAGGGAGTCGCGCTTGGGCATTAACAAACCGTGATCGGCTTTCGCCAGGTACAACATGTCGTTCACCAGTTGCGCCATCCATTGCAGCTCTTCGAGGTTGCTGTGCAACGCTTCGCGGTAATCCTCGATTGGCCGGGGGCGGGTCAGGGTGACTTGGGTGTGGGTCAGCAGGTTCGACAGCGGCGTGCGCAACTCGTGGGCGATGTCGGCGGAGAACGCCGAGAGCCGCTGAAAAGAATCCTCGAGGCGTCCGAGCATGGCGTTCAGGCTGTGAGCCATTTCCGCGAGTTCGGGGGGCATGTTCACCTCCGGCAGCCGAGCATCCAGCGACTGCGCCGACACCGCGCCGGCCAGCGCACTCATGCGCCGCAACGGGCGCAAGCCGCTGCGCGCTGCCCAGGCACCGAGCAGCGCGGTGGCCAGTGCGGACAGGCCGACCGTCAGCCAGATCAAGCGCTGCATGCGTTGCAGAAAATGCTGGTGATGGGTGATGTCGAGCAACAAGGTCAATTGCGGCGAGTCGCTGGCCTGCGGGCTCAATGGCGCGTTTAACACGCGGTAATCGGTGCCCGCCGCATTCAGGGTCGACAGCCCCGGTGTGTGCGGCAGGTGTTCGGGGATGTTGCTCGCGCTGTCGTACTGGCGCCGGCCATCCTTGTCGGTAATGCGCAATGACAGATCGGCCTGGCGGCTCAGTTCGTCGACCAGCCGTGCGTTGCTGGCGCCAAGCGGAGCCTCGGTCAGCGCCCGACGCAAACCCGTCAGATGGCTGTCGAGCATCTGCTGGTCGAGTTCCAGGAAGTGCGCTTCACTGGCGCGGCTGAACAGCACCCCGGCCAGCAGCGACACCACGGCCGTGCACCCGGCAAACAACAACGCCAGGCGACTGCTCAGGGACAACCGGCGCATCACGCCGGGCGCTCTTCAAGGACATAACCCATGCCGCGCACGGTGTGGATCAACTTGTTGGGGAAGTCGTCATCGATCTTCATGCGCAACCGGCGGATCGCCACTTCGATGACATTGGTGTCGCTGTCGAAATTCATGTCCCAGACTTGCGAGGCAATCAACGATTTGGGCAGCACTTCGCCCTGGCGCCGCAGGAGCATTTCCAACAGGGCAAACTCCTTGGCGGTCAGGTCGATGCGCTGGCCGCCGCGTTCGACCCGGCGGCGAATCAGGTCCAGTTGCAGGTCGGCTAACTGCAGGCGGGTGTCCGAGGGCGCCACGGCGCCGCGACGCAACAGGCTGCGCACCCGGGCCAGCAGCTCGGCGAAGGCGAACGGCTTGACCAAGTAGTCGTCGGCACCCAGATCAAAGCCATGAACCCTGTCCTCCACCGCGTCGCGGGCCGTCAGAAAAAGTACCGGCGTATCGAGCCCGGCACCGCGCACCGCTTGCAGGATCTGCCAGCCATCGCGCCCCGGCAGCATCACGTCGAGGATCAGCAAGGCATAGTCGCCGCTTAGAGCCATCTGCTCAGCGGTACTGCCGTCAGTCACCCACTCGACGTTGAACCCGGCCTCGCTCAGGCCCTGGCGCAGATAATGGCCGGCTTTGGGTTGGTCTTCGACAATCAGTAATTTCATCGGGCGACTCGGCGCTGAAGGACAGACCATGCGTTATACCGTGGACGGCCGGGGTGCGGGGCAAGCTGACAAAGTTGTAATCTGCTCGTCAGCTTTAAGCCAGCGGCGGCTGAATAAAGTGTCCCACAGGCTGATCATCATCTTGTTGGAGTACAACCCATGTTGTTGCGAAACCGTCTGGCACTGGCTGCCTGCACACTGCTGTTGAGCGCTCCACTGTGGGCTGCGTCCGGGCATCACTACGATTTTGGCCAACCGGCCCCGGCGGCTCAGGCGACCCGTAGCGTGGAAGTGGTGATGGGCGATCTGTCCTTCACACCGAAAGCCATCGATATCAAGGCCGGTGAGACGGTTCGCTTCGTGCTGGTGAATAAGGGCCAGTTGCTGCACGAATTCAACCTTGGCGACGCGGCGATGCATGCCGCACATCAGCAGGAAATGGCGAAGATGCAGCAAAGCGGCATGCTCACGCCTACGGGCATGAAGGAAATGGACCACAGCGCCATGGCCGGCATGGACCACGGCGACGGCCATGGGATGAAGCACGACGACCCTAACAGCGTGCTGGTGGAACCGGGCAAGACTGCCGAGCTGACCTGGACCTTCACCCAGGCCAGCAGCCTGGAATTTGCCTGCAACATTCCCGGCCATTACCAGGCCGGCATGGTCGGCAAGCTGACGGTCAGTCAGTAAGCACTCAAAGGCGGGCGCAAAGGCTGATAGAATCCGCTGATTCTTCAGTCAGGTTTCCGCCATGCATCCCGCAGCCGAACATTCGCCGCTGGGCAAATCCAGCGAATACATCGCCACGTACACGCCGTCCTTGCTGTTCCCGATCCCGCGCATCGCGAAATGGGCCGAGTTGGGCCTGACCGCTGAGACTCTGCCGTACCAGGGCGTGGATTTCTGGAACTGCTTCGAACTGTCGTGGTTGCTCCCCTCCGGCAAACCGGTGGTAGCGATCGGCGAATTCAGCATTCCGGCGGACTCGCCGAACATCATCGAATCCAAGTCATTCAAGTTGTACCTCAACTCCTTGAACCAGACCCCATTTGCCGACACCGCCAGCCTTGAAGCGACCCTGGTCAACGACCTGTCGGCTGCCGCCGGCAAACCGGTGGGCGTGCGCATCCGCAGCCTGCGCGACGTAGAAGCCGAAGGCGTGGTGGCGCTACCGGGGGTGTGCATTGATGAACTGGACATTAGCGTCAGCAACTACGAGCACCCGCGCCCGGAATTGCTGCGTTGCGATCAGTCGCGGATCGTCGAGGAAAGCCTGCACAGTCACCTGCTCAAATCCAATTGCCCAGTCACCAGCCAGCCGGATTGGGGCAGCGTCGCGGTGGAATATCGCGGCGCGGCGCTCGATCACGCGAGCCTGCTGGAATACCTGGTGAGCTTTCGCCAACACTCGGACTTCCACGAACAGTGCGTAGAACGAATATTCCTCGACCTGCAACGCTTGCTGAAGCCGCAAAAACTGACGGTGTACGCGCGCTATGTGCGGCGGGGTGGGCTGGATATCAATCCGTATCGCAGCACTGAGGCGGTGCAGTTGCCGAATCACCGCTTGGTGCGACAGTAAGGTTCCGCGAACCATTGTGGCGAGGGAGCTTGCTCCCGCTGGGCTGCGAAGCGGCCGCAAAAAAGCGTGTGAGCGCTGCGCACTCAAGCGGGAGCAAGCTCCCTCGCCACGGTGTTCATGGACGACCTTCAAAAACAAAAAGCCCCGCCATCACTGGCAGGGCTTTTTTGCATCTTGCGGGTTCAGATCCCGATATTGCCCAGCGTCTGCACAATGTTGCGCAATGTACCGGCAATGGCGGGGTGTTCCAGTTCGAAGCGTTCCACGGCGAGGTTGACGCCATCGGACAGGCTGGAATCCTGGGTTTTGGTTTCCAGTTCGATCTGCGATTCGATCTGCGCCATCAACTCGTGCAGATCCGTGCGTTCTTCTGCCGACAGCGGCGGGTTCTGCTCCAATTGCTCGCGCAGGGTGTTGAGTTGTTCTTGCAGTTCGCGGGCAGGCATGGCGTTCTCCCTCAATAATAGTCACAGGCATGGACCGCGCCGCGATGGCAAAGGTTCGTGCCCTGTGCTTTCAGAGTAATCCACTCCTGGCGCGCCTGCATGATCCCGATCAGGGCTTTTCACCTTTGAGGCGGCGCAGATTGATGTCGGCCAGGCAGGTGCTGAGTTCTCCCAAGTGGTCGATGACCGAGTGCACGCCGAGACCGAACAGTTGCACGGTGGCTTTGCCGCGTTTGTGTTCACGCTGTTGCTGGGTGAGGGCTTGCCATTCGCTGGGCGCCAGGCCGCACAGGGAACCGCAAGAGGCCAGGCCGACCGTCCACAAGCCGGCGTTGAGCCCTGATTGCAGTAGCCGTGGTTCGCCACTGACCAGTACGCATCCGTCGAGCCGTCCGACATTCAGTGCCATCAAGGCTTGCCAGCACGCATCCGGGGCCGGCCAAGGTTGATGTGTTGCAGGAAGTTTCTGTGCTACCACCCAATCTGGCAGCGAACCGACCAGGGCATGACTGAGCGGGGAGGGCAGTTCATCGAGCCAGGCGCAAGGGATGCGCAGGCGTTGCAGGTCTTCGAGCACCGCTTGCGCGCCGGGCGTCAAATCAGCGTTCTCCGCGGCTGCAGGGCTGTTGGCGCGGGTCCTTGCGCCGAAATCCACCAGGCAGCCGCTCAGGCCGAACAGAACCGCCGTCAGGGTCGGGGCGGCAACGGGCAGGGCTTCAGCGCGGGACATGGCAACATCCTTGAAATAGTCCTAAGGCTAATGCTGGTCCGTGACAGTTGGGTGACACGAGGACTCGCTCGTTGCATTGTTAGAAATTTCCTACAGCAGCGCGCCAGTCTGAGGCTGCCTAAACTGGGTTTCCGTCTTATACTCGTGCGCTTACCGTGCACGCCAAGCGCCTGCGCCAGTACCCATCCAAGGAGTTTTTTATGCGCTGGAGCCCCCGTCTAGCTCAGCTATGTGTGTCTGCCAGCCTCGCGCTGGTGCCGTTCGCCGCCCAGGCAGCCACGGAAGAAGACCCTTGGGAAAGCGTCAACCGCCCGATCTACAAATTCAACGACGTCCTTGATACCTACGCACTGAAGCCATTGGCCCAGGGCTATCAATTCGTGACGCCGCAGTTTCTCGAAGACGGCATTCACAACATGTTCCGCAACATCGGCGACGTCACCAACCTCGCCAACAACGTCCTCCAGGCCAAACCGGCCGCGGCAGGCGTTGATACGGCGCGGCTGATCTTCAACACCACGTTCGGCCTGCTGGGTTTCTTCGACGTCGGCACGAAAATGGGCTTGCAGCGCAGCGACGAAGACTTCGGCCAGACCCTCGGCTACTGGGGCGTCGGCAGCGGTCCATATGTGATGCTGCCGTTCCTCGGCCCAAGCACGCTGCGTGATGCGCCATCCAAGTTCGTTGATGGCTACACCGGTCCGTATCGCTACATTCACGACGTGCCGGTGCGCAATTCGATCTTCGGTTTGAACATCGTCGACACCCGCGCCAGCCTGCTGTCGGCGGAAAAGCTCATCAACGGCGACAAGTACATTTTCATCCGCAATGCGTACTTGCAGAACCGCGAGTTCAAGGTCAAGGATGGTCAGGTCGAAGACGATTTCTGATCTGTTTCGACTTGCTACAGAAGGCGGCCCTAGTGGCCGCCTTCGTCGTTTTGGATCCGTACACGCGTGTATTTGTGTTAAGCCTCGGAGAACTAACGGTTTTCGCCAAGACTCTGTAGTGTGCTTTATCCTTTCATCAGGTTTCGGTTCCAGGGGTTCTTATAACCGTCGGTGATTTGCTGAAGGAAGTCTCCCGGCAAGCAGTGCCATGAGCTTGAAACGCCCCGCGGATGGGAGTACCGTCTGCGCCTTAGAAGGGCACCTCTGGTGCATCTGTGTCTTGCGTCCGCGCTCGGCGACAGTGCGCGGAGTGGCTAGAAAGCGAATCCAGTAGTGAGTGCCGGGCCAACCGTCCCCGCCTGCTACGCCAACCTAATTCTGGCGCCGTTTGCCCACATGCCAAAAACCAGTGCCACGCTGCTGATAATCGATGATGACGAAGTAGTACGCGCAAGCCTCGCGGCCTACTTGGAAGACAGTGGTTTCAGCGTCCTGCAGGCCAGCAATGGCCAACAGGGTCTTCAGGTATTCGAGCAAGACAAGCCCGACTTGGTCATCTGCGATCTGCGCATGCCGCAGATGGGCGGACTCGAGCTCATTCGCCAGGTCACCGACCGGTCGCCACAGACCCCGGTCATCGTGGTGTCGGGTGCCGGTGTGATGAACGACGCGGTCGAAGCCCTGCGCCTGGGCGCGGCGGATTACCTGATCAAGCCGCTCGAAGACTTGGCAGTGCTGGAGCACTCGGTGCGCCGGGCCCTGGATCGCGCGCGCCTGCTGCTGGAAAACCAGCGCTACCGCGAGAAGCTGGAAACCGCCAATCGCGAACTCGAAGCCAGCCTGAACCTGCTCCAGGAAGACCAGAACGCCGGTCGCCAGGTGCAGATGAACATGCTGCCGGTCAGCCCTTGGTCGATCGACGAGTTCCAGTTTGCCCACCAGATCATCCCATCGCTGTACCTGTCGGGTGATTTCGTCGATTACTTTCGTGTCGACGAGCGTCGGGTCGCGTTCTACCTGGCGGACGTGTCCGGGCATGGCGCTTCATCGGCCTTCGTCACCGTGCTGTTGAAATTCATGACCACGCGCCTCATGTTTGAATCGAAGCGCAACGGCACGCTGCCGGAATTCAAGCCTTCGGAAGTCCTGGGTCATATCAACCGGGGACTGATCAGTTGTAAGCTGGGTAAACACGTCACAATGGTCGGTGGAGTCATCGACGAGGAGACAGGTTTGTTGACCTATAGCATCGGCGGACATCTGCCGTTGCCTGTGTTGTACACGCCAGACAGCGTTCGCTATCTCGAAGGCCGCGGTCTGCCGGTGGGCTTGTTCAATGAAGCCACCTACGAAGACCACGTCCTTGAACTGCCGCCGGTATTCAGTCTGACGCTGATGTCCGACGGCATCCTCGATCTATTGCCAGAACCTACACTCAAAGAGAAAGAAGCTGCGTTGCCCCAACGGGTCAAGGCGGCGGGCGGCAGCCTGGAAGGCCTGCAGCAGGTTTTTGGATTGGCCACGCTGGGTGATATGCCGGACGATATCGCTTTGCTAGTGTTGAGC
Source organism: Pseudomonas rhizozeae (assembly GCF_031583775.1). Taxonomy (NCBI): domain Bacteria; kingdom Pseudomonadati; phylum Pseudomonadota; class Gammaproteobacteria; order Pseudomonadales; family Pseudomonadaceae; genus Pseudomonas; species Pseudomonas rhizozeae. The sequence continues at coordinate 165,653 of NZ_JAVLSB010000064.1, read as the reverse complement.
AGGAATCTTTAATGAGTACCGGTAGAATCCAGTTCGCCGAGCAGGACGGCACCTTCGTCCTGAAGTTCGTCGGTGAAGTTCGCCTGACCCTGTGTTCGGCGTTGGATGCGACGATTGAGCGGATCTTCACCGCGTTGAACTTCAACGCGATCGTGATCGACCTGACCGAAACCCGCAGCATCGACAGCACCACCCTTGGCCTGCTGGCCAAGCTATCGATCCTGTCACGGCAGAAAGTCGGCTTGCTGCCGACGGTCGTCACCACCCACGAAGACATCACCCGACTGCTGCAATCCATGGGCTTCGAGCAGGTGTTCAACATCGTTGATCGGCCGATCCCGTGCACCGAGTGCCTGACGGACTTGCCGGACCAGGATCAGTCGGAAGAAGTGGTACGGATCAAAGTGCTGGAAGCGCACAAAATCCTCATGGGCTTGAATGACTCCAACCGCGAAGCCTTCCATGACCTCGTGAACGCGCTAGAGCGCCACTGAAGCGCCAGAGCCAACGCCACAGAATTTTCAAAGCCAGGCAAACCACATCATCGTCAGAACCAAAAAAAGGGCGAACCCACCAGGGTTCGCCCTTTTTGCATGCCGCTGTCAGATCACAGCTTGGCTTGCAGCAGTGCCTCAAGTTTTTCCTGGTCACGGGCAAACTGGCGGATGCCCTCGGCCAGTTTTTCGGTGGCCATCGCGTCTTCGTTGGACAACCAGCGGAACTGCGCTTCGTTGAGGCTCAGGCGCGCTTCGCCGGCATGACCGGGCGCCAGTTTGCGCTCCAGCTTGCCGGTGTCGGCGGCGAGTTTTTCCAACAGCTCCGGACTGATGGTCAAGCGGTCGCAGCCGGCCAGTTGTTCGATCTGGTTGAGGTTACGGAAGCTCGCGCCCATGACCACAGTCTTGTAGTCATTGGCCTTGTAATAGTTGTAGATACGCGTCACTGACTGCACGCCCGGATCATCCGCGCCGGTGTAGTCGTTGCCGTTGGCCTTTTTGTACCAGTCGTAGATACGGCCCACAAACGGCGAAATCAGGAATACACCGGCGTCGGCGCAGGCCGCGGCCTGGGCGAAGGAGAACAGCAGGGTCAGGTTGGTCTGAATGCCTTCCTTCTCGAGGGTCTCGGCGGCGCGGATGCCTTCCCAGGTGGAAGCGATCTTGATCAGCACCCGGTCGCGGCCAACGCCGGCCTTTTCGTACAGTTCGATCAGACGGTGCGCACGCTTGAGCACAGCGTCGGTGTCGAACGACAAGCGCGCGTCGACTTCGGTGGAGATGCGGCCGGGGATCACCTTGAGGATTTCCTGGCCGACCGCGACGCCGAAGCGGTCGCTGGCCAGGCCAACGTCGCCCTTGCAGTCGCTGACGCACTGGTTGAGCAATTCGGCATAACCGGAAATCGCGGCGGCTTTGAGCAGCAGGGAAGGGTTGGTGGTGGCGTCCACCGGTTTAACGCGAGCAATAGCTTCGAAGTCGCCGGTGTCGGCCACTACGGTGGTGATTTGTTTGAGTTGTTCCAGCTTGGAAGTCATGGGCGTGCTCTGTCCTATGGGTCTGACGACATTACCCGAGCGCTGACAGCCACTCAAGGGTGCGTATGCGTATCGATGGCCCCAGGGGCAACAACCTGAGAACAGGCGTTTGAAAGGCGGGGCGGCGGTATCGGTTATTACGATGCCAAATTCGGGCACTGGTTCAAAGCAACCGACCACCGTCCCGCCCACGCGATGTCACATGCCTTCATCGCAACCAGACTACTGCTGATTCAACATCAAGGAGGCGGCCTGTTTGGCCGGTTTCGGCTGGCCATCGCCGGTCAGCAGGCCAAAGTTGCGCTCGCGGTCGCTGCCGCCGGTTTCGCTGTTTTTCCATTCATAGATCGACGCCAGGGCAATCTTCTGTTGTTTAACGTCGCTGATAAAGGTCCGGACTTTACTTGCTTGCGCTTCGATCCCGCCGTTGTTGCTCAATGACGGCGAACCCCATTCGCTGAGCACCCCCGGCAGATGGAAGTTCTGCTGGATAAACGCCTGCGCCGCGCTGATCTGCGCGCCGCTCATGCCGTAAGGGTGATAAGACACCGCGCTGAGACATTTCGGGTACTGGCTGACAATCGATTGCAGGGCCACGGTGGAGGCCGAGCCTGCGGTTGGCGCTTTGGCGAAGCCGAAACCGACCACCGGCGTCGCGGGCGGGCTTTGTTGCAGGGCGTTGCAGGTGGCGTTCATGAACGGCACGAAGGTTTCGTCGAAACGCCCGGTGGGCCAGTATTTTTCCAGGTCCGGCTCGTTCCAGATCTCAATCGCCACCAACTGCGAACGGTAGGTGCTTTCCAGGCTGCCGATGGCTTTGGCGAAGTCTTGACCGGCCGTTGCCAGTTCGGCATCGCCGCCCAGCGCTTTAGTCGAACGCACCGTGAGCAGCACCGGCAAACCGGCGGACTTGGCGGCGGCAAACGCGTCGCTGACCTGTTGTTGATAAGCCTTGCCGCCGAGGCTGTTGGTCCAGACACCGAAGCGCACGAAGCCAAAACCATCGGATTTGATTTGCGCGCCATCTTCGGCGGAGAAGGTCTGGATCTTCACCTGAACGCCGACGGTTTTGTTGGCCGCCAATACCGGAAACAGCTCGCTGGCGTGAACCTGGCTGGCGGTAATCAGGGTGGCCAGAACTGAGGCACTTAGCCACTTATTAGTTGTTGAGTTCATTTCGAGTTTCCTCGTTAGTTAATTAATCGAATCAACATACGGTGTATGACATAACAGCGGGTACGTTAATTTCGAGACTCGCGCTGTTATAAAAGTGCATGACTGTTATTTTTTGTCAGGCAGGCAACGGGCCAGTAATTACGTTATTTTTAGCGTTATTTTTGGTCCGTTTATTCTGGTTGGGTGGTTTTTAAGTGTCGTGGTACTTAATACGCAGATAGTTACAAGGCGGCTCGATTTCTGAGTGCGGGATAATTCGTTGGTTCAGCGATTGTTCCGTAACACGTCGGCCGATTCGACATTACACGGGAAAAGTAGCCTTGTTCAGAAAGATCCTTGTTGTCTGCGTCGGCAATATTTGCCGTAGTCCTACCGCAGAAATGATGCTGCGCACTGCGTTGCAAACCACCAGGATCGAAGTGGCCTCAGCAGGCCTGCAGGCGCGCGTTGGCGAAGCCATGGAGCCCGCGGCCCGCCAGGTGCTGGAAGCGCGCGGGCAAACCGCCGAAGGGTTCAAGGCACGTCAGCTCACCGCTGATATCGTCAATGAATCCGACCTGATCCTGGTCATGGAAAAAAAACACGTCAATGAAGTACTGAAGATTGCATCGCACGCGCGGGGCAAAGTGTTTCTTCTCGGCAAGTGGCAGAGCGAGCGCGAAATACAGGACCCGTACCGTCAAGGACAAGCCGCTTTTATTCATGCCCATGCATTGATTGAAGATGCTGTTAGCTCATGGGCACAGCGCCTCGGACATTGATGACCAATTTTCAGTTTCGTAAATGGTAAGAACAGACTTATGCAGTTACCGTCAGTAATCGGCAACCGAGACAACGAACGAGACGATATCGATCTTCTCGGTATATTCGGCAGTTTAATTGACCATAAGTGGTTAATAGGCGCGATTACCGGAGCCTTTATGGTCACGGGCGTGGCGTACGCCGTGTTGGCGACCCCGGTGTACCTGGCCAACGCGCTGGTGCAGGTCGAGCCGAAGAAGAACGACATGCTCGGCTTCTCCGACCTCAACAGCATGCTCGGCGGACAATCCCCGGCGGCGACCGAGATCGGCATCATCGAGTCCCGTGCGGTGATCGGCAAAACCGTCGACGACTTGCACCTCGACATCGAAGTGACGCCCAACACCTTTCCCATGATCGGCGGCTTCCTTGCCCGACGTTATCGCGGCGAGACCGAAAACAGCGTCGCCTCGCCACGCTTTGGCCTCAACAGTTATGCCTGGGGCGGTGAACGGTTAGAGATTGCCCAGCTGAAACTGCCGGAAGAACTGTTGGGCAAGAAGCTCACGCTGATTGCCGGCGAACAAAAGCATTTTCAGCTGTTCGACGACAATGATCGCCTGCTGGCGGACGGTGTTGCCGGCCAGGCCTTTGCGCAAAATGGCGTGGAAGGTTTGATCAGCAACTTGGCGGCGAACGCCGGCACCGAGTTCGAAGTGGTGCGCAACCCGCGAATCGTCGCGATCCTGAATTACCAGACGATCCTCGACGTGTCGGAGCAGGGCAAGGAGTCGGGCATTATCCGCCTGGCACTGGCCAGCAGCGATTACCGCCAGGCGGTGATGATCCTCAATAAAGTCGCGACCCTCTACGTGCAGCAGAACGTGCAGCGCACTTCCGCCGAAGCGGCGCAGAGCCTGGATTTTCTGCAAGCGCAGTTGCCGCAGGTCAAGCGTGACCTGATCAAGGCCAGCGAGGCGCTCAACGGTTACCAGACCCGCGGCAAGACCGTGAATATTTCCCTCGAAACCCAGTCGGTGCTGGAACAGATCGTCACCCTGGACACCCGCGTCTCGGAACTGAAGATGCAGCAAGCGGAGATGGATCGTAAGTTCACCAAGCAGCACCCGGCGTATCGCGCCTTGATGTCGCAGATTGGCGAATTGACCCAGCTTCAGAAGAACTTGCAGAGCAAGGTCCAGGACTTGCCGGCGACTCAGCAGGAATTGCTCAACCTGACCCGCGACGTCGAAGTGGCATCGCAGATCTACACGCAGTTGCTGAACAAATCCCAGGAACTGGACATCGTCCGTGCCGGCGCCGTGGGCAATGCGCGGCTGATCGACACCGCCGACGTCGACATGACCACCCCGGTGAAACCGCGCAAACCGCTGATCGTGTTGATCGCCACCTTCCTCGGCGCCTTCGTCGGCGTGGCGTTGGTGCTAGTGCGCAAATCCATGAGCAAAGGCCTGGAAGGCCCGGAAGCCATCGAGCAACTGGGTTTGCCGGTGTATGCGTCGATTCCTTACAGCGCGCTGCAGCAGGAAGAAGATACCAAGAAAGTCCGCATGACCGATCAGGCCTACCTGCTGGCACTGCGCAACCCCACCGACCTGTCGATCGAGTCGATCCGCAGCTTGCGCACCTGCCTGCACTTCGCCGGGCTGGACGCCACCAACAATCGCATCATGATTTCCGGTCCGAGCCCGCAGGTCGGCAAGACCTTTGTCTCGTCCAACCTCGCCGCAGTGATGGCGCAGAGTGGGCAGCGCGTGGTGCTGATCGACGCGGACATGCGCAAGGGGCATTTGCACAAAACCCTCAACACGCCGATCACCAATGGCCTGTCGGATCTGCTGGTCAAACGCTGCACCATCGAGCAGGCGATCAACACCGTCGAAGTCGACAACCTGCACTTCATCAGCCGTGGCCAGGTGCCGCCCAATCCTTCCGAACTGCTGATGCACGCCAACTTCCGCGAGTTGTTGGCGCAACTCAGCGAGCTGTACGACGTGGTAATCATCGACACGCCACCGTTGCTGGCGGTGACCGACGCGGCAATTGTCGGACGGGAAGCGGCGATCAGCCTGATCGTCACCCGCTTCGGGGTGAACCCGGCCAAAGAGATCGAATTGACGATCCGGCGCTTTGCCCAGAATGGCATCGAGTTGAAGGGCGCCGTGTTCAACGGTGTCGAGAAGCGCGCCGCCAGTTACTACGGCAACGGCGGTTACGGCTATTACAACTACGAGTACGCGTCCGACAAAACTTGAGTCTCGGCGATTGTGATTACGGACAAGGAAATGGGTGAGTTGTGAAGAAAATACTGCACGTAGCCGAAACGATTAAAGGTGGCGTGGCCACGGTGATTCGCACGATCTCGGCGCCCCCGGCGGGGGATGCTGAGAATTACGATTTGGTGTACCTGATCCCGCTGGATCAGAAGAAAGAAATGCACGGCATCGATGAGCGCCAGATCCGCACCTTCGAGCGGGCCGGGCGCAACGTGCCCTCGCTGCTCAGGTTCGCCTGGCAGTTGACCCGTGTGCTGTTCAAGGAAAAACCCGATGTGGTGCATTTGCATAGCACCTTTTCCGGGGTGATTGGCCGTTGCGTGTGCCTGCTGCTCAAGCCGTGGCGCTCGCCGACCATCGTCTATTGCCCGCACGCGTTTTCCTTCCTGATGGAGAGTTCGCCGGCCAAGCAGAAGGTCTATGCACTGATTGAGCGGGCGTTGCAGAAGGTCACGGATGTGATCATTTGCGTCAGCCAATACGAACTGGATAAAGCCGCGTCATTTGGCATCGATCGCAGCCGCATGACCCTTGTGTACAACGGTATCCCGCACAAACCCGATGTGCCGCGCGCCTCCGGTCCCGGGCCGATCCACCTGTTGTTCGTCGGCCGGCTCGACTATCAGAAAGGCTTCGATGTGCTGCTCAAAGGCTTTACCGGCGCCGGGCGCAGCGATCTGCAACTGACCGTGGTCGGTAGCGCGGTCAACGAGGACGGCGTCGAGTCGCCGGTGATCGACGGTGTCGAGTACCTGCCGTGGGTCACGCCGACTGAAGTCAATGCGCTGTATCAAGCAGCCGATGTGCTGATCGTCCCCAGTCGCTGGGAAGGTTTTGCCATGGTGCCGCTGGAAGGCATGGCCATGGGTTTGCCGGTGATCGCCAGCGACTGCACCTCGTTGCCGGAACTGGTGACCGATCAGGTCACTGGCTACATCTTCCCGACCGGTGATCATCAGGCCCTGGCCGCTGTGTTGCGCGACCTCGACAAGGCGCAATTGCTCGACTTCGGCTACGCCGGTCGCAAACGCGTGCGTGAGCAGTTCGATGCCGCGTTGATGATTCGCCAGACCTACGACCTGTATTCCGCACCAACTTATCAAGTAGAACTCAGCTCATGAACGTAACGATTTTGCATGGCTACAGCGCGTCCAATTCCGGTGATGGCCTGCTCGTGGATCTGGCCATCGACCTGGTGCTGCGAAACTTCGGCGCCGACACGTCGATCAGCGTGGTCGCCTCAGACCCGCAATCCTTCAGCTATTTGCCGTACAAACGTTTCGACGCACCGGTCATGGCGGCCAAGGGGCTGGGCCGGGTCAAGCAAGCGGTGTTTCTCAACCAGTCCTATGCCGGGCTGGCGGACCTGCTGAGTTCGACCGACCTGATCGTTGGCGTCGGTGGCGGTTACATGCGCTCGAAAAGTGCTTTCGAGCACATCAAGTTGAAACTCGGCCACGCCAAGCAACTGGAAACCGCGATCCGCAGCAAAGTGCCGTCGGTGTATTTGCCGCAGAGCATTGGGCCGTTCCACGGCGAAAGCAGCAAAATCGTCGAGCACTACGCCAGTGCCGACGCGGTGTTCGTCCGTGACAACCGCTCTTCGGCCCTGTTTGACACCCAGGACAACGTCTACCGCGCGCCGGACCTGGCGGTGCAATCGCTGGCCAAGAAGATCCTCCAGCAACCCAAGTTCACCCGCTGCGCCGCCTCGCCGGCGACGGTGTGTGTGGTGCTGCGCAAACCGCCGGAGTGGAGCAAGGACAAGAAAGTTGCCTACGTCGCCAACCTGAAGCTGCTGCTGCAACGCCTGCGCGCCAAGAGCAAAGTGGTGTGCGCGGTGCAGAGCGCGGTGCGCGGCAACGATGACGGCGCGTTTTATCGCGAGTTGGGCATTACCGAAGATTTGCTGCCGCTCAAGGCAACCCTGGCCAAGTACCAACCGGACCTGGTGATTTCCGTGCGTCTGCACGGCGCTATCGAGTCGCTGCTGTCCGGCGTGCCAGCGTTTCATATCAGTTACGAGCGCAAAGGTTTTGGTGCTTATCAGGACATGGGTGTCGAAGACTGGGTGATCAATGGCGGCGACATCAACGTCGACACCATTATCGACACGGTCTACGCGCCCAATGCACTGACCCGCTTCGGCCAGCGTCTGACTGACACCTGCAAAGAGATCGAAGCCAAGACCCTGCTGATGGACGACATCATCAAAGGGATCATTCGATGATATTTCGGCTTTTGCTCCGAGGCGGGGCATTAGGCGCGAAGTTTCTGCTGGTGTTGGCCATCACCCATTACCTGGGCTACGACGCGTTGGGGTTCTACGGCGTAGTGGTCGCGGCGTCGTTGATCGCTTCGAAGTTCTACAGCGTCGGTTTCAGTTCCGAGATCAATCGGCTGATCAGCGTCGGCGGCAGTTCGCGGCCGGTGATCGACAAAGTGTTGCTGCTTTATTTCGCCGTCGGGCTGGCGGCGTCGGTGATCATGGTGACGATCTATGCGCAGTTGCAGCAGGTCGAAGTGAGCGCCGCGCTGATCGTCTGCGTAACGCTGCTGTTGCTCACCGAGCACCTGTCGTTCGAACTCAACTCCTTTGTGTTTTCCGCGCAGAAAGCCAATTGGGGCGCGATGCTGTTTTTCATCAAGACCGGGCTCTGGGCGCTGCTGGCGGTGGCCGGGATGATGCTCGGCTGGGTCGCGAGCATCGCCAGCGTGCTGTGGTTGTGGGTGATCTCCAACGTATTGGTGATGATTGCCGGTTACCTGATTGTGGTGCGGCAACATGCCGGCCGCGCCACCGGCACGTTGACCACTGGCACGGTGTGGAAGGCCGGGTTGCCGTTTTACCTGGGCGCGGGACTCATTGCCTTGAGTCAGTACGCCGAGCGCTTTTTGATCGTCGATCTCGAACCCTACGCCAGCCTCGGCAAGTACGTGTACGCCTGGTCGGCGGCCAACACCTTGCAGGCGTTGTCCTATGCGGTAGTGGCGGTAGTGGGGGTTCCGGTGTTGGCCAAGCGTTACCAACAGCATCAGCAAGCGCCGACGCTGCGCGAGTTGTTCGTCAACACGTGGGTCAAGCGCTCGCTGCTGGTGTCGGCGGCGGTGGCGGTGATGATCTGGGTGTTCTTCAACGTTGTGCTGGATTACGTCGCCGCCAGCGTGCCGCGTCCCGATAACGGCCTGCTCGCGGTGCTGATTGTGTCCTTCGCGTTGCGTGCGGTGGGCGACGTGGTGTGGGGCGGTTTGATCGCTTCGAAAAACAGTCGCGTGTCGCTGGCCAGCGCCGCCGTTTGCTTGCTGGTCTCGCTGCCGGTGAGCTACCTGTTGATCAAGCATCATTCGATCTACGGCGCGGCGTGGGGCAACGTGTTTTCGATCTGCGTGCAACTGGGCGTGATTGCCGTGCTGACCCGGTTCGCCCGGGTGAAGGAGACGGCGTAATGGCGTTGAAATTGCCCTCCATCGAGTTTCGCGGCCGACGCCTCGATTCCTCGTTGTCGTTCCTGATTTTGTTCACCGGGCTGTTCCTGTCGGTGACCATGCCAATGCTGGCCCACCGTGACCCCGGCCCCGATGCGATGACGTTGTGGTCGTCCTACGTGCGCGCCGACAACTGCAACTTCTGGAACCCGTTCTCGCCGGATCGTTCTTCCTACGAGTGTTCGGCGTACCTGCTGCGACCGACCGGGATCAACCTGACCAACGCCTGGGCCTACGGCATGGCGTGCAACCTGTTCCTGACGGCGATTCCGGTGTTCATGTTCCGCCGCATCCCGCTGACGATTTTCTTCACCCTGTGCCTGTGGGGCGTGGTGCGCTCGTTCTTCCTGGAGAACCTGACCAAGGAAATCATCGTCTCGGTGGCGATGCTGTCGATTCTGTTGTGCTCGTTCACCAGCCGTTATCGCATCGGGTTTTTTCTCTCGGCGGTGATCTACGGCGTGCTGATCCGGCCCTACTGGATTCTGTTCTCGCTGGCCTGGGTCGGCGTCTGCGTGATGAAAAAGTACGTCACGCGGTTCACCTTCTTCCTGATGCTGTTCCTGTTCTACCTGGCGATCGCCACCGCGATTCAACTGGTGGTCGGTTACTCGGTGTCGTCGATTCGCGCCAGCAACAACGAGCTGCGCACAGCAGGGGAGGAGGGTTCGAAGTCGTTGATCGTGTCGTGGATCAGCGGCGGCGATTTCGTCTCCCAGGCCCTCGACTCGATGAGCATTTTTTTCCGCCTGTCGTTCCCCGGTGAGCTGGTGCTGTTATCCGGTCCGAGCCAGGTGATCTTCGTGGTGCTGATGGTGATGACCTCCTTGCTGATGTTCAAAATGATCACCTCGACCGAATACCGGGGTGTGCGCATCGACGTCAAGGCCAAGGAGTTGATTGCGGTTCCCCTGTCTTTTTTGCTGGTTCAAGGTTTGTTCGAACCGGACTTCGGTTCTTTCGCCCGACATTTCTCCATGGTGGTCCCGGTGCTGTTCCTGGGCCTGGGATTGCAGTTGAGCAAAAGAGCCGAACCGGTGGCGGCCAAGGTCTTGAATCGAGGTTCGTGAGTTATGTCGAGCAACAATAAATCCCTCGAGATTGAAACCCTGCGTGGCCTGGCGTGCCTGTTGCTGGTGCTGTACCACGTGATCGGGCCGTTGGGCGGTGGTTTGAAAATCGACCTCGGCTCGCCGTACCGGGTGATCGCCGATTCCATGGTGTACGTGCGCATGCCGCTGTTCACCTTTATCTCGGGCTACATCTATTCGCTGTACAAGATCCGCGGCAATGATTTCTCCAGCTACTTCGTCGGCAAGGTGCGGCGGCTGATCGTGCCGCTGTTCTGCGTCGGCGTGCCGTTCTCGGTGCTGCAAGCGGTCGGGCCGGGCGTCAATAAAGAGGTCGGGCTGACTGATGCCTTGCTGTCGTTCTACATCCCGGTCAACCACTTCTGGTTCCTGCAAGCGGTGTTCATCATTTTCATGTTCGTCGGCTTGCTGCAGTGGCGTGGCTTGTTGGGCACGGCGACCCGGCAATATGGGCTGCTGGCCTTTGCCGCGCTGGTGTTTTTGCTGCCGCCGTTCCCTGTCGATGCGTTTGGCATCAATGGCGCGATCTATTTGTTGCCGTTCTTTGTCACCGGGATGATTTGCCAGGAGAACGTCGCCGCGATTAAACGCCGCTTCAAGACGTTCGGGCCGCTGCTGTTCGTGGTGATTTCGCTGGTGCTGCTTTACGTGTCGGCCATTGACCGAGAGATGATCGTCGACCGCCGCAGCCTGATCGGTTTGCTGGTGGGTTGCGTGTCGTGCGTGGCGTTGCTGTCCAGTGATATGCGCGCACAGTGGCTGATCTGGCTGGGCGGTTATTCTTACGCGATCTTTCTGTTCCATGTGCTGTTCGCCGCGACTTCGCGTTTCATCCTCGGCCGCCTCGGCGTGCAGGATGAAACCCTGCTGGTACTTGGCGGCGTGAGTTGCGGGTTACTGGGGCCGGTGATTTTGTCGACGGTGTTCAGCCGTTTCAGCGTGACCTCGCTGTTGTTCCTCGGTGAGCGGGCTTCGCGGAAAAAACCGGCGCCGGCTGTGACGCCGGCGGTGCAGTCGTGACGGCCGTCGATGTCGGGCCGGATGTGGCGGCCCAGGTGGTGCAGGTGGGTGACGTGCGCCAGCGCTTCAGCCAGTTTCGCGAAGGCCAGGCCGGTAAGGTGCTGGCAATCTCAGTGATTGGCGACAGCTACAGCGCCGGGCAGGATTTTTACCTGAACAAACTGGTGCAACGTCTGGCGCAGGAGCGCGGTTTCGCCGGGCCCGGTTACGTCGGCTTCAACCACGGCGCGGCGCTCGGCGGCACGCAGTACAAATACACCCGCAGCAGTGACAAATATTTCGGCGGCGACTGGGACGTGTCCAAGCTCGGCCAGGCCAGCCCCGACAGCCGCACCGTCACCGGTCACCCCGGCGCGTATCTGCAAGTGGATGCCAGCCCGAGCAAGGCGATCGATACCTCGGTGACCCAGGCCAAGTTGCTGTACCTGGGCGACGGCCAGACTAATGAAATGCGTTACCGCTGGGCGGCGAGCTCGCCGTGGCAGACTTTGGCGGCGAGCGGCAGCGGCGTTCAGGAATTTTCCCTGAGTGGGCTGCCAACCGGCCCTGACTGGTCGTTACGCCTCGAAGTGCTGAAAGGCGCGCCGACGCTGTTTGGTCTGTGGATGAGTAACGATCGGGGCGGGGTCAGGGTGTCCAAACTGGCGGCGTCCGGTGCCGCATCGAAAGACTTCTACCACAGCGACCCGGCCTGGCAGGCGCAGTGGAAAGCGGTGGTCTCGGCGATTCCGGCGGACGTGTATCTGATCATGCTCGGTGGCAACGATCAGGGCTTCGGCGTGAAACCCGAACAGTACCTGCAGAACATTCAGGGGCTGGTGGGGATGGTCCGGGCGATTCACCCCAAGGCAAGCATCAACCTGGTGTTGCGCCAGGATACTACGCGTTCCAGCGCCTATCCGATGTCGGCTTACGCCCAAGTCCTCGAACCCTGGGCGCGGGCCGAGCACTTGGGCTACGCCAATATGCAGTGCGCATTCGGTGCTGACTTCAAGCGCTACGCTGGCGGCGGACCAACGCCGATGATCGGGCCGGACAAGATTCATCCAATCCCGGCCTCCGGCGGTCGGTTGATCGCCGACTACATGCATCGGCTGATCGTCGGCGACCACAGCAAAGTGTCGCCGCAGGACACCTGCGGCGCGGCCTTACCTTAGCTCGTTCTCGAACCGTTCGAGTTGCGCCAGCAGCTCGGCGGTTTTCAGCGCCATCAACTGCGAATCGCCACGGGTTTCCACGTTGATGATGATCGCCGGTTCGCTGGCGGGCACCCGCACGCGGAAGCGCCAGTTCTTGAACATCACGGTCAGCCCGTGACCTTCGTCGACATCCAGCGCCTGTGGCCCGTAGAGGTGTTTCAGGTGACTGAGCAGTGGCGTGGGGTCGCTGATCGGACGGTGGATATCGCCCGACGACGGGAACATGCCGATCTCTTCCACCATCAGGATCGAACCCAGCCAGGTCGCGCCGTCGGTAGGGCGCGAGCGGTATTGCGCCAGGTTCGCCATCATCGCCAGGTTGCCCTTGTCCTGTTCACTGTCTGCTGCGTGTTTTGCATGGTTCATAGTCACCTGCCTGAATCGAAGTGGGGGCAACACAAGTGCCGGTCAACAAGGGGAGGGTGAAGCGGTCCGGTCAAAGGCCTTTGAGGAACATATTCTGGTAGCAGAAATTGGTCGCCTCGATGTAACCCTCGGCGTCGCCGCAGTCGAAACGCATGCCGGCGAATTTGTAGGCCAGGACGCGGCCATCCAGCGCCTGCTTCATCAACGCGTCGGTGATCTGGATCTCGCCGCCCTTGCCGGGCTGGGTGTCGGCGATCAGGTCGAAGATGTCCGGGGTCAGAATGTAGCGACCGATGATCGCCAGATTCGACGGCGCGTCTTCCGGCGCTGGTTTCTCGACCATATTGCTGACGCGGTACAGGCCGTCGGCAATCATCTCGCCGGCGATCACCCCGTATTTGTGGGTCTGGTCGCGCGGCACTTCCTGGATGGCGACGATCGAGCAGCGGTACTTCTTGTACAGCTCGATCATTTGCGCCAGCACGCCGTCGCCTTCGAGGTTCAGGCACAGGTCATCGGCCAGGACCACGGCGAAGGCTTCGTCACCGATCAGCGGGCGGCCGCTCAGGATCGCGTGGCCGAGGCCTTTCATTTCGACCTGGCGGGTATAGGAGAAGGTGCAGGTTTCAATCAACTCGCGGGTGCTGGCGAGGAATTTTTCTTTCGCGGTGCCACGGATCTGATGTTCCAGTTCATAGCTGATATCGAAGTGGTCTTCCAGCGCCCGTTTGCCGCGACCGGTGACGATCGCCATGTGCTGCAGACCGGCGTCCCGCGCTTCTTCAACGCCGTACTGGATCAGCGGCTTGTTGACGATCGGTAGCATTTCCTTGGGCATGGCCTTGGTTGCCGGCAGGAAACGAGTGCCATAGCCGGCAGCGGGGAACAAACATTTACGAATCATAAAAGTATCCTGGAAAGTCATGAATGACAGCCAATCGCCCGGCACAGTAAGCGGCGGCTGTTAGTTTCGATATTAATTGAGCCTGCACTTTAATACCTGACACTGACCTTGGCTGGCAATTATCAAAGTGCCTGCAATGGGCCAATGTTATGAGATGTCGGGCTGTTAGTTATCCGGTTATTTTTAGTCGGTATCTGGTGATAGTGGTGGTCGCTGCGGAGTGCTAAATAAGTATCAGGCTTTACAGTCTGGCCTGAATAAATATTTATTGCCAGTCGTTGAACTAAATCAGTTCTTGTTGTCGTCCCGGTTTGTTATCGGCGTGACCCTGTTGCGTGGATTCATTACCGGAACTTGACGCGTTAATGAACCTTTCACTACCCCACTATGGACCGCTCTATGAAGATTCTGGTTACGGGTGGCACCGGGTATATCGGATCGCACACCACACTCGCGCTCTTGGAAGCCGGGTTTGAAGTCGTGGTGCTGGATAACCTGTGCAACAGCTCCGACGCGGCGCTGCACGCGGTAGAAGCCATTTGCGGCAAAAGTGCGCTGATGATTCACGGCGATGTGTGCGACAGGGCGTTGCTCGACCGGATTTTCCAACAGCACGCCATTGAAGCGGTGCTGCATTTCGCCGGTCTCAAGGCCGTAGGCGAGAGCGTGCGCAAGCCACTCGAGTATTACGAAACCAACGTCGGTGGCAGCATCAACTTGTGCCAGGCGATGGCGGCGGCCGGGGTGTTTCGCCTGGTGTTCAGCTCGTCGGCCACCGTGTACGGCGAGCCGGAAGAGATGCCTATCCGCGAGGACTTCCCCACCGGGACGCCGACCAATCCGTATGGCCAGTCCAAGCTCATCGTCGAGAACGTGCTGCGTGACCTGTGCGCCTCCGAGCCGCGCTGGAGCATCGCGCTGCTGCGCTACTTCAACCCCATCGGTGCCCACGCCAGCGGCCATCTGGGCGAGGACCCGAACGGTATTCCCAACAACCTGGTGCCGTACATCAGCCAGGTGGCGGTCGGCGGTTTGCAAGAGTTGTCGGTGTTTGGCAACGATTACCCGACCGTGGACGGCACCGGCGTGCGCGACTATATCCACGTCGTGGACCTTGCTGATGGCCACTTGAAAGCCCTGCAATCAATCACGCAACGCAGCGGCATTCACACCTGGAACCTCGGCACCGGCGACGGCTACAGCGTGCTGCAAGTGCTGCATGCGTTCGAGCAAGCGTCGGGGCGGCCAGTGCCGTATCGGATGATGCCGCGTCGCGCGGGTGACATTGCCGAGAGCTGGGCCGATCCCTCGAAAGCCGCCCGGGAACTGGGCTGGAAAGCCACGCGCAGTTTGCAGGACATGATGGCCGACACTTGGCGCTGGCAATCGAATCATCCAAAGGGTTATCTAGGTTAGCTCGTTATAATTAAGTGATCTTATCTGAATGTTATAAATCGGCTTGACTGTTAATTATCGTCGGGAAATTAGGCTGGAAATGCCTCGGGCAAATCCGTAGATATAAACCCTGCCGTTCGACATTTATCAGTCAGGTAAGACTGTGAACGAACAACGGATCATGTTTGCATTTTTGCGACATGAACTTTCTACCTCTGACTGACAATTGCAGGCAACACGGATTGAAGGTCAGAAAGGAGTTGTTATGAAGAAAGTGATGGCAATTGCCCTGTTATCCCTGGTGGGTAACTGGGCGTCCGCAGCGGAAGCACCGCTGACACAAGCAACCAATGTAGCAGGTAGCGTGGCCGCTTCGGCAGCCACTTCCGCCAGCACCGCAATGGTGGCAAGTGCAGTGGCCGCTTCCAACAGTGGCGGCAACGCCAACGGCGGCACCACCGGGACTACTGGTACTACAGGTACGACCGGCACAACTAACTGAGAAACTCTGTAGGTGTACTACAAGGTCGCCCGGCGCAAGTCGGGTGACCTTGTTTTAGATTTGCCCTTGAATAGCGTAGTGCCATTATGACTCGTAGTTTTCCTTTTTTGCTGTTGGCCAGTTTCGCTTTGCAAGGTTGCATGTTTTCCCCGGGGCAATACCTGAGCACCAGCGATATCACGCGCCAGGGCGCCAGTGAAAGCAGTCGGGTCGAGCTGATCCCGATCACGCCCAAGCTGATCGCCATGGACCGGGTCACGCAAAAACGCGAGACCCTGCCGCCCGAACTGCTGGTAACCCCCAGCGAGTACCGCATCGGCAATAACGACGTGTTGTACATCACAGTCTGGGATCACCCGGAACTGACCGCACCGTCCGGCGCGCAACAGCAAATCGACGCCAACGGCCGATTGGTCCGTTCCGATGGCACGCTGTACTACCCCTATATCAAAGAAGTCCAGGCGGCGGGCAAGACCATTCAGCAACTGCGTTCGGACATCGCCGAACGCCTCTCGGCCTTCATTGCCGACCCGCAGGTGGACGTCGCGGTGTTGCGCTTCGCCAGCCAGAAAGTGGTGGTCTCCGGCGCGGTAGTGAAGGCCGGTTCGCAACCGATTTCCACCAACCCGCTGAACGTGGTCGAAGCCCTCGGCGCGGCCGGGATCGACACGCAGAACGCTGACCTGTCCGGGCTGATGCTGACCCGCAACGGCCGGGCATTTTCGCTGAACCTCGACGCGCTCAACCAGCAGGATTCCGAACTGCAGAACGTTTACCTCAAGGGCGGCGATCAGCTGTACCTGCCGTACAACGACAACAAGCGCATCTACGTCATGGGCGAAGTCAACCAGCCCCGTGCGCTGACGTTCAAGACCGGGACCATGAACCTCTCGGACGTGTTGGGATCGGTCGGCGGCTTGAGCCAGACCACCTCCAACGGCAACGCGGTGTACGTCATCCGTGGCGTGGAAAACCTCGACACCGAACCGGCGAAAATCTACCAGTTGCAGGCCGAGTCGCCGACCGCCATGGCGCTGGCCACGCACTTCAATGTCCGCCCCCAGGACATCGTCTATGTCGGCCCGGCCAACGTCACGCGCTGGAACCGCTTCATCAGCCAATTGGTGCCTTCGGCAGCGATCCTCGGCGTCGGTGCTTCCTCGGCGAAGAACCTGAGTGAAGTCAGAGACAACGGCAAATAAGGTCAAGTCTGTGAGAACGTTGAATCTAGGCGCCTGCTTGTGCGCGGCCTTGCTGTTGTGTGGATGTAACCCGTTGATGACCGCTTCGATGGACAACCTCAAGTCGGCCGTCACTGGCCCGCCGGAGCTGGATGTCAGCCCGGCGGACGTGGCGAAGGTCGAGTTCCCTCAGCTCAAACTGACCACGCCGTCCGGCTCCGGGGTGTTGGCCAAGGTCCGTGATCGTGGTGATTTGCAATTCTGGGTCGCGGCGGGCAAGCAAGTCTTGCTGATGCGCGACGGCCTCGCAGTGCGCACCATCGGTCTGGGCGTCGACGGTGACCTCGACGGTACGCGGCTGATCACCCCGTCTCCCTTCAAACAAGGCCTGCACCTGTTGCCGGATGGCTACACCAGCCAGCGCTCGATCGATTTGTACAAGGGCAGCGAAGTCGGCGTGACCCTGAACAGTCGCTTCCGCCGCAAATCCACGGAAACCCTGCGGATCCTCAACAAGGACTACGCCGTGCTGCGGGTCGACGAGCAGATCGACGCCCCGGCCATCGGCCTGCGGGCGACCAATCATTACTGGGTTGATCCGCAGGACGGTTTCATCCTGCAAAGCGAGCAACAACTGACCTCGCAATTGCGGGTCAAGATCGTGCAACTGACTGCCGACCGCAGGCCTGCCCGTTGAAGCGGCTCAAAGTGTTGGCGGCGTGCCTGCTGGTCAGCAGCGCGAGTCAGGCGGCGGTCATGGTCACGGGCGATGTGCAGAACCCCGGACCGATCCCGTTGCCAGCGGGCGGTCGCCTGGTGGACGTGATCGGCGAAGCGGTGCCGAACGCCGAGAGCTATTGGCTCGGCGCGTTCCTGCTGCGCAAATCGCTGCTGGAACCGCAGACCCGACTCAAGACCGGCGTGCTGTTTGACTTGCAAGTGTTGCAGCGCACCGCGTTGCTGTTCGACCTGCCGAGCCGGGCCGCTCTGGCAGTGCGCTTGACCGAACAAGTCAGCGCGATGCCGGTGACCGGGCGCCAGGTCACGGTCCTGGACCCGGTGGCGATCGAAGTGGGCTTCGCGCTCAACGTGCGCCTGGACGACGGCGATCAGCTGATTTACCCGAAGCGCGTCGACGAAGTGCAAGTGGTGGGGGCAGTCGCTGACACGTGCCACCTGCCGTATCACGTCGGCCAAGAGGCCAGCGAGTACCTGGACGACTGCGAGCAATTGCCCGATGCCGAAGCCGATTACCTGTGGTTGATCCAGCCCGACGGCTCGGTGCGGCGCGTCGGTAATGCGGCGTGGAACCGCGAAAGCGGACACGTCCCAGCCGCCGGCAGCAAGATTATGGTTCCGGTCAAAAACGATGACCTCGACCCGCCCATCCCTGAACTGAATCAACAGTTGGCCGAATTTATAGCCACGCAACTGGCTGAGGTGGTTCATTGAATTTTCGTTTTGCAGCTGTGTTGTTGCTGCCCTGTGGTTTGGCTCATGCGGAGCCGCGTATTACTCAAAATGACTTCGGTGGCACAGGCCTGTGGCAAACGCCGACCGCGCGCATGGCGCCGGCCGGCGAGCTCAGCGTCAACGCCAACCGCACCGATCCTTACAGCCGCTACAGCATCGCGTTTCAGCCGTTCGACTGGCTCGAAGGCGCGTTCCGTTACACCGCGATCACCAACCGCCCGTACGGCCCGGAGTCGCTCAGCGGCAGCCAAAGCTATAAGGATAAGGCGGTCGATGCCAAGGTCCGGTTGTGGCAGGAAACCCACTGGGCGCCCGACGTCTCGCTGGGCTTTCGAGATATCGGTGGTACCGGTTTGTTCGCCAGCGAATTCCTGGTGGCCAGTAAGCGTTACGAGAACCTCGATTTCAGCGCCGGAATTGCCTGGGGTTACCTCGGCAACCGCGGCGACTTCAGAAACCCGGCGGGCTATTTCGACGATCGCTTCGACAGTCGCCCGGAGCTGGAAGGCACCGGTGACGTCAACGCCGGTTCGTACTTTCGCGGCAGCCCTTCGTTGTTTGGCGGCGTGAGCTACCAGACGCCGTGGGACCGGCTCAGCCTGAAACTCGAATACGAAGGCAACGATTACCAGAGCGAACCCAAGGACAACAACCTCAAGCAGGACTCGCCGATCAACTTCGGCGCGGTGTTCAAAGTCACCGATTCCCTCGACGTCAGCGCGGCGTGGGAGCGGGGTAACACAGCGATGTTCGGCCTGACCTTCCACACCAACTTCGCCAGCCGCAAAGCGCCGGTGAAAAGCTTTGATCCGCCGGCTGAACCGCTGCCGGCGAAGATCCCCACCACGCCGATGGACCAGGTTAACTGGGCCGACGTCTCGCGCCGGCTGCAACAGAACGCCGGATATTCGGTGGAGCGCATCACCCAGCGTGGCCCGGAGCTGATCGTCTACGGCGAGCAGGGGCGGTACTTCCATTCCTCGAAAGCCGTCGGCCGCGCGAGCCGCATTCTGGATAACAGCGCCAACGCCGACATCGACTGGTTCACCCTGGTGAACAAGCGCTACGACTTGCCGCTGGAAGAAACCAGCGTGCCGCGCGAGACCTTTCGCGAAGTGATCAACAACGAAGAACCGCTGCAGGCGTTGCACCGCACCACCGAGATCAACCCGGCGATGCCGCACAACGAGCAGACCCTCTACACGCAAAAGGTCAACCCGTTGAGCTACGGCGCCGGGCTCGGCTTCAAGCAAAACGTCGGCGGCCCGGACGGGTTCCTCTATCAGTTCAGTGCCGATCTCGACGCCGAGTACCGCTTTAACCGCAACACTTGGTGGAGCAGCCTGGTCAGTGCCAACCTGCTGAACAACTTCGACAAGTTCGACTACGACGCACCCAGCGGCTTGCCGCGGGTCCGCACGGATCTGCGCAAGTACCTGACCACCTCCGAAGTGACCATGCCGTTGTTCCAGTTCAGCCACGCCGAACAATTGGATAAAGACCTGTACGGCATGGTCTACGGCGGTTACCTGGAGTCGATGTTTGCCGGCGTGGGCGCCGAAATGCTGTTCCGTCCGACCGGCGAGCGCTGGTCGCTGGGCGCGGACTTGAACTACGTGCGCCAGCGCGATTTCGATCAGGGGTTCGCCCTGCAGGATTACTCGGTGGTCACCGGGCACATCACCGGTTACACCGACTTGCCGTTCGATACCTTGGCGGCGGTCAGTGTCGGTCGCTACCTGGCCGGCGACTGGGGCACCACGGTCGACGTTTCGCGGGAATTCTCCAACGGCGTGCGGGTCGGCGCCTGGGCAACCATCACCACCGCCAGCGGCGCGGAATATGGCGAAGGTAGTTTCGACAAGGGCCTGTACCTGTCCATCCCGTTCGACGAACTGATGAGCATGTCGACCATGCGCCGCGCCAACCTGGTCTGGTCACCTCTGACCCGAGACGGCGGCGCGCGGCTCAACCGCAGCTTCCAGCTGCACTCGATGACCGACAGCCGCGACGACGACATGTTCTACCGCAACTTCGACAAGATCAAAGAGTAGCCAGCGCCGATCCACAGGGCCGCGCGCCCTGTGGATCGCACGAAGGCGTGCCGCAAGGGCAGAGCCTTGCTGATCTCCAGTCAACCCCCAACCCCGTGGGAGCGAGCCTGCTCGCGAAGACGTCAACCCTGCCGACGCATCCACCTCAGCTGCATCCAACCCCCTGTGGGAGCTGGCTTGCCAGCGATAGCGTCATACCTGCCGACACATCAGTATCGAGTCCACCCCAACCCTTGTGGCGAGGGAGCTTGCTCTCGCTGGCCTGCGCAGCAGGCCCTCATCCAGCCACCACCCAAACCCCCGCCACCCAACCAAATCCCAGGCACAAAAAAGGGGACTTTCGTCCCCTTGCGGTGGTGTCTTCAAGCACTCAATTCATCAATAGATATCCTTGGAAAGCAAAGTAAACGGCGTCTTCACCAGGATCTTCAAATCCAGCCACAGCGACCAGTTATTGATGTACTTCAGGTCAATCTCAACCCGCTTCTGCATCTTGTCGATGGTGTCAGTCTCGCCACGGCAGCCATTGATTTGCGCCAGGCCGGTGATGCCGGGTTTGATGCGATGGCGGGCCATGTAAGCGAGGATTTTTCCCGAGTAGTAGTTGTTATGGGCGATCGCGTGTGGACGCGGGCCCACCAGCGCCATATGGCCCTGCAGCACGTTGAACAGTTGCGGCAGCTCATCCAGCGACGTGCGGCGAATGAAGCGGCCCACCGCGGTGATGCGCGAGTCATTGCGGCTGGCCTGCTTGACTTCGAGGTCGTCATGCACCCGCATCGAGCGGAATTTCCACACCTGAATCACCTTGCCGTTCCAGCCGTGGCGATCCTGTTTGAAGAACACCGGGCCAGGGGAGTTGAGCTTAACCGCCAGCGCGATCACCAGCAGGACCGGGCTGAGCAGGATAATGGCCAGCAGTGCAACGCTCTTTTCCAGCAGACTTTTGCTCAATGCTGCGGTCGGTTGGCTGGTGAGCGGGCTTTCATTCAGGTAGATCGCCGGCAAGCCGTCCACGACCCGTACCGAATGATTGAGCAGCGTCAGGCTGTTCAAGTCCGGCACCCAGACCACGTCGACGTTGGCACCCAGCAGATCGATGTACATCGCTTCGATCTTCGCCGCTTCACTCAAAGGCAGGGTGATGTAGAGGCGACGGATGTCGTGGATCCTGATCAACTCCAGCAGGTTCTCCTGTGGGCCGACCACGCGCGGGGCATCGTCATCCAGCGGCAGGCTGCTGTCCGTGCTGACCAGGCCCACCAGCGGCAAGTGCTCAAGGGTGCTGAGTTTTTGCGCCAGGCCCAGGGCCAGTACGCCGGTACCGACAATCAGGGTTTTGTGTTCGCTTTGACGCGAACGCTGGTAGTGCCGAGAGAAGCCGTGCAGCGGTGCATACAGCAACGCCTGGCCGAGGAAACCGTACACCGCCCACGTCAGGATGACCTGACGGGAGAACAGTTCGTCGGCCTTGCAGATGAACGCCATGCACGCCAGCGCCGCCATGGTGGCCGACCAGCCGACAAACAGACGACCGAGCCCGGTCAGGTAGTTATCGCGTTTGGCGTACACGCCAGCCACCGAATAAGCGGGTACCGAAGCCAGCACGGTCAGCGCCGCGCAGACCCGGTAATAGAACTCGACCGCGCCCGTCTGCTGATACGCCAGTACGAACAACAAAGAAACCACGAAGCCCTGCGCCAGCGCCCATTGCCCCCAAAAGGTCAGTCCCTTGAGGGCGGTGTTCCGATTGATGCGAAGAGAATGTTCCATGCGATATCCCCAGAAGACGTCCATACACGTTCAACAGTCGATATCCGAGTTGTTTAAGGGTTTATTGTTATTATTTGAACTAATGCCCTGAAGTGAACAACGTCGATATGCCGAACTGTCGTCAGTCAATAGATTAAGTTATTGCCGGGGATGCTGTCTGACGAGTTCTAACAAGCTGGCCAAGTGCCAACTTTGCTAGTTATAAAGTGTCAATGTTAGAAATGGTCAAGCACGCAAAGCGACTTGCGCTAGTTGCGTGAAGACATTTTAGGAGAGAAGGGCAGTAAGAAATGATGCGGAGGGAGTTGCAAACAAAGTGCGCTTTTTATTGTTGTAATCGCACTGTCTTCTGTTTGTGCTGTCCGTTCAGGCCGGACGCGCTTCGCTAACGACTTCCTGAATCAAGCAATAACCACGATTGCGTACCGCGCGGAATAAGCGTTCGCCATTACTGGCGCTTTTGAACTTGTCTTGCAGTCGACTCAGACACATTTCCAGACCACGGTATTGCTCGGGTTCGCGGCCAATACTGAGGATCAACTCTTCACGACTAACGACGCGCTCTTCATGATTCAGCATTTTTTTGACCAGTGCCGCTTCCAGTCCAGTCAAGTTGATCTCGACGTTTTCTTTAACCAGCACGCTCTGATTATCATCGAGTTGCCAGGCATCGCTATCAACAGCGTCGCCCTCGACGGTTCGCAGGTTATCGTTGAGTTCACCCGTGATCGGCGTGAGGTTATTGAGTGCGCTCCGGGTTTGTGCGGCCAGCCACTCGGCTTCAAGGGTGGCGAATATCTGCTGTGTGTCGTGTTCGATACTTGGCGCGAGATTTTTCCGCGGGAGGCGGGGGTAAGTGAATTCCATCAGGACGGGGGCATTAGGGGGCGGGTTTGCGCCTTCGATAAACATCTGGGCCTGGGATGTTCCAAACGAGTTGAAGCGCTCGCTGGACAGTATGGTCTCGAGCTCACGTTGCGATGTTGAACTGTGAGTGACGACGACAAAATATTTTCTGGGGAGGGTTGTACTGATTTCCACGTCTCTCTCCTAAAGTACTCACCAATTTTCGGTTCAAAAACGATCGGCAGGGGAGTAGTGACTCCCTTGAAAGTAGTCAAAGGGCAGGGCCCGGGCCAATGAATGGCTCTCGATATGCTCTACTCGATCGGCGATAAAAGAAATCTTGTGATTGTGGCTCAGTGTCACCATGCGGTCATGAAGTCGGTTGAGAAACTCAGGATCGCCATTGAGTTTCAAACACTGATCCAGCGATGAAACCGATAACTTAATGTAGTTAAACAAATTCAGCGTATTGAAGCCCGTCATTGCTTCGTCCTGGATGTTGACGCCGTCCAGAGCGATTTCTATACCATGATCTTTCAAACTGTACATGTTGCTTACGATGTTTTTTTTACATTTGGAACCGACTTCCCAGACTGGTTGCGTACTGAGTGACACCACCAATGAATGGCCAATATCACGCAGGTTGCGCCCGGACTGGATCAGCTCATGAGTGAGTGCAAAGCTGGATAGGCTTGGTTCTGACAGACGTATCAGGGTTCGGTTCAAATATTTTTTTACAAATGGCGAACCGCTGTGCTGCGAGCTAGAGCGCTCGCGGCGGGGTTGCCGCAGGCCGTCGTGGCAGGGCGCGCACGACACTGCCGCCACAGCGGGAAGCTGTGACGGAGCAGGAGGCAATAAAGTGCCGTCAGATGTAAGCCTTATCTCACAGGCGAACGGGCGATTATCACGCGACAGAATCAGTTGTCGGGTCAAAGTGCGATTCGGGGCCTTTGCGCGTGAACTGCATCCAGTCGAATTCATGCAAAAACTCCTTCCATAGTTACATCAGGCGGTCGAAATAAGACCCCTCATCAAGCGATATCCATGTCCACGAATGCTCTGGATGGCGTTGGTGCCATACATATCTTTGATTTTCCCGCGAAGACGGCTGATTGATTTCTCCAACGCTCTAGGGTCGTAGAAATTACTATTCAGCCCCATGATTCTGGCGATTTCGTCATGACTCAGGATGTGATTGCTGGTTTGCGCAAAGGCTTCCAGGATCTTCATCTCGGCAAATGAGATATCCAGTTTCTTGCGGGTGCCAAGGAGGCAAATACGGGTCGGGTCCAACACCAAGTTGATATCACGTTGCCACTCTTCACTGCTGAAGAATTCAGCCAACAACTCGGAACCCTCTTCGGGCGGGGTGTTGAATTTGATGCAGTAGTCGGCGCCGGCGAGGTAATACTTGATTTTGTTGAAGGTGCCACGACCGGTAATGACCGCACATATGATAGGGCTGGAATCGGCAGTCCGCAGGTTTTCGATTAGCTCAAGACTTTCATCAAATGCTTGCGGGCTGTCAATAATAATGAAGATGGCGCGATAGGCGCCGGTATAACCCTGCTTCTTATAGGCTTGAGTATAAGAACTGGCGTCGAGCGTTATATCGGTACGCACATGCCGGGCGACTAACGCTCTAAATTGTTCAGCCGCGCCACGAGTACGACCCAAGGTAAGAACTCCGGGTTCCTCATGTATTTCGTGCTGGCTTTTAGTCGCTAATTTCCCTGTAAGCATCATGCATTGACTCGAATGGGTGCTGACATCGGGATGTTAAAGCACCGGTTCTCATCTGTGACTGACAATTGGTAACATTCACGCGAAATCTGGACGTGCGTTCCGTTTTTTCTAACATTAAGTAAGGTTTTCAACCTTTTAGTTGCTTTTTCAGTCGATTTTACCGGTTGAAAAGCACTCGTTAGATGGTGGCAATATGGAATTGTGCCACTATTTTGTAACTATGGCGATTTGTTTTATTTCGACCCGAAACTACGTCAATCATTTCCCCGCACTACGCTGCAAATCCCATAGAGCCAGCCGTTGTGAGTAACGCGTCACATTTTTGGCTATGCGCGTATTTGTCTGTAGTTCTCGCCTGAGCTGTTGATATCTCCAAATAAGTTGTCGCCCGGACGATTACTAACACTGCTTGAGTGTCGGGTTTGATGAACCTATCCTACGCCGCTGGCCACTTTCTCTAGATGACGATGAATTCATCAGCGGTTCATTGACTGATGACCGTGGCCTGTCCCGTAGAAGCGAGTTGCTCAATGCCCGCGTGAAAAACATGACAAAGTCATCCGATAACGATGGCTTGACGGAGGATTGATGGATTTCTGGACCCTGATTCAGGTACTTATTCTGGGCGCGGTAGAAGGCCTGACAGAGTTTCTACCGATCTCCAGCACCGGTCACCAAATCATCGTGGCCGACTTGCTGGAATTCGGCGGCGAGCGTGCGATGGCGTTCAACATCATCATTCAGTTGGGTGCGATTCTGGCGGTGGTCTGGGAGTTTCGCCGCAAAATCTTCGAGATCGTCAAAGGCCTGCCCACTCAGCGCAATGCGCAGCGCTTCACCGCGAACCTGCTGATCGGCTTCCTACCTGCGGTGGTGCTCGGTGTGCTGTTCGCCGACACCATTCACGAATACCTGTTTAACCCGATCACCGTGGCGGTAGCGCTGGTGGTCGGCGGCATCATCATGTTGTGGGCGGAACAGCGGCAGCACGTGGTCACCGTCGAACACGTCGATGACATGCGCTGGTCTGACGCGCTGAAGGTCGGTTTCGCACAATGCCTGGCGATGATTCCCGGCACTTCGCGCTCGGGCTCGACCATCATCGGCGGATTGCTGTTTGGCCTGTCGCGCAAGGCTGCGACGGAATACTCATTCTTTCTGGCAATGCCGACCATGGTCGGTGCCGCGGTTTACTCGGGTTACAAATACCGCGAGCTGTTTCAGCCAGCAGATTTGCCCGTATTCGCCCTGGGCTTCGTCACCGCGTTCGTGTTTGCCATGCTCGCCGTCCGTGGCTTGCTCAAATTCATCGCCAGCCACAGTTATGCGGTGTTCGCCTGGTATCGCATTGCCTTCGGTTTGCTGATCCTGGCGACCTGGGTGTTCGGTTGGGTTAACTGGACCGCTGCAGCGGCAGCGGCCTAACGGCCCTCCAGCAACTCCGCCGCTTGATCCAGCAACGCCAGCGGCTCTTTGGCCTTGTGGATATCCACCGATAACAACTGGCGGAATTTGCGCGCACCGGGAAACCCGGTGCCCAGCCCCAGCACGTGCCGGGTGATGTGGTGCATCGAACCGCCGGCCAGCAGGTGCTCGGCTATATAAGGACGCAATTGTGCCAACGCCTCGGCCCGGGTGATCACCGGGGCACTGCTGCCGAACAGTTGCTGATCGACTTCAGCCATCACGTAGGGATTGTGATACGCCTCACGACCGAGCATCACCCCATCAAAGGTCTGCAGATGTTCATGGCAGGCCTCCAGAGTCTTAATGCCGCCGTTGAGAATAATCTCCAACTCCGGAAAGTCCGCCTTCAACCGCGCGGCCACGTCATAACGCAGCGGCGGAATATCGCGGTTCTCCTTCGGAGACAGCCCCTCGAGAATCGCAATCCGCGCATGCACGGTAAAACTGGTGCAACCCGCGTCGCGCACCGTACCGACGAAATCACACAACTCTTCGTAGCTGTCCCGGCCATTAATGCCGATGCGGTGCTTGACCGTCACCGGAATCGACACCGCATCGCGCATCGCCTTCACACAATCCGCCACCAGTTGCGGATGGCCCATCAGGCACGCGCCAATCATATTGTTCTGCACCCGATCACTCGGGCAGCCAACATTCAGATTGACCTCATCATAGCCATGCTCCTGCGCCATCCGCGCACACGCCGCCAAATCCAGCGGCACACTCCCGCCCAATTGCAACGCCAACGGATGCTCCGCCTCGTTATGCCGCAAGAACCGCTCGTGATCACCATTGAGCAACGCGCCGGTGGTGACCATTTCTGTGTAAAGCAACGCACGCTTCGACAAAAGGCGTAAGAAAAAACGGCAGTGGCGGTCGGTCCAATCCATCATCGGCGCGACGGAAAAACGGCGGGATAGCGGGGCGGGTGCAGCAATGAGTGGCGACATTGGCAATCTGGAATCGGTGCGGCTGGGAGGTGCGGGAGTTTATCAGGAATGTCGGCATGGGTTGCGGGATACGGTGAGGCGACGATCCTGTGATAAGCCTCTGCCGAACCCAATAACGGATGCGACAACCTATGATGTATCGTCACCAATAACCTTCACTGCGCCTGCCGCCTATGAACCTTTCAAGGACTAACGATTGAAAAAGCTGTACCTCCTGACCTTCCTGATCATCCTCGCCGCCGGCATCAACACTTTGCGCGGTGTACACCCCGGTCAGTCCAAATCTGATTCGGTCGTTGGTAGGTTCGACTACTACCTGCTCTCGCTGTCCTGGTCGCCGACCTTTTGCCTGACCCACAGTGAAGACGCGCAATGTTCCGGCAAGGGTTACGGATTTGTCCTGCATGGTCTGTGGCCGCAGTACGCGCAGGGCGGGTGGCCGCAGTCGTGTGCGCCGCAGCAGAAGCTGAGTCGTGAGGAGCGGGCCCAGGGCTTGATGGTGTTTCCAACGGCGAAGCTGTTGAACCATGAATGGGCCAAACACGGGACGTGCAGCGGGCTGGGCGCGGCGGGGTATCTGGCGGCGGCGGATCGTGCGTTGGCGGCGGTGAAGATTCCCGAGCCGTTGCGGCCCTTCGAGCAGTCGACCTATTTAAGCGCGCAGGAGATTGCGCAGATGTTTCGCCGCAGTAATCCGGGGATCGCTGCCAATGGCATCGCGGTGATCTGCAAAGGGCCGGAATTGTCGGAAGTGCGCGTGTGCCTGAACAAGGATCTGTCCTTCGCCGCGTGCGGCAAAGGCGTGAAAAATCAATGTCGCTCAGGGGATATCCGGGTGCCGCCGGTGCGCTGAGCGAACGGGTGACTTGTAATGCAGATAGCCACTATTTGCCCCCCAACGCTGCCCTCGGCTAAGCTCTCGCGAATCAAGGGCTCCGGGCCATTTCCCAGACCTTGCGCCCGCCAGGAACCCGCTCTTGCCGATTTCCCTCGATCCTGACCACGCCCCCGTCAAACCCCTCAAACGCTTGCCGTTGCGCAAGGCGGCGCTGCTGTTTATCGCGTCGGTGTGCCTGTGCCTGTGCGGTTTGCTCTACCTGCAATTGCAGCAGTCGCGCCAGCATGACCTGGCGCTGGCGCAGGTGTCGTCGCTGAATCTGACTCAGGCGATGGCTCAGCAGGCGGAAGACACCTTTACCCAGGCCGACCTGGTGCTGATGGGGCTGGTGGACTGGATCGAGAACGACGGTTACGGCGCCGCGCAGA
This sequence comes from Pseudomonas rhizozeae, assembly GCF_031583775.1. Classification (NCBI taxonomy): domain Bacteria; kingdom Pseudomonadati; phylum Pseudomonadota; class Gammaproteobacteria; order Pseudomonadales; family Pseudomonadaceae; genus Pseudomonas; species Pseudomonas rhizozeae. The sequence goes on along the minus strand of NZ_JAVLSB010000064.1, from coordinate 137,183 downwards.
AAGAGCGTTTGCGCAAGCTGTTCGCCCGGCGAGTGCAAGCGGTGGCGCCGCTGCACGGGTTGTTTCTGTTCGATAGCAGTGGCCGCTGGGTGGTGACCTCGTCACCGGACCTGAGCCACGGCGATGGCGTTGCCGATCGCGAGTACTTCAAATTCCACCAGCAGAACCAGTCTTTGATCGCCCACATCGGCCCGGCGATTCGCAGTCGCATGAACGGCGAGTGGATCATTCCGGTGTCGCGGCGACTAAATGACCACGAGGGCAACTTTGAAGGCGTGGTGATGGCCGGGATCAAAATGTCGTACTTCGACGCGTTTTTCAAAAGCTTCAGCATCGATGACAACGGCGCGATGTTCCTCGCCTTGGCCGACGGCACATTGCTTGCGCGGCGGCCCTACGACGAGTCGCTGATCGGTTCGTCAGTGGCCAAGGGTGAAATTTTTCAGACGTTCCTGCCGAATTCACCGGCGGGCACGGCGATGATTGAATCGGTGGTGGACGGCGTGTTGCGCCTGTACGGCTATCGCCAGTTAAGGACCTACCCCTTGGTGGTGGCCGCCGCGTCATCGCGGGACGCGATTCTGTCCAAGTGGTACGGCAACGCGTATCAGTCCAGTGTGATTGTGGCGCTAGTGGTATTGGGGGTCGGTCTGTTTGGTTGGGTGTTCATTCACCTTGTGCGCGACGGCGAACGGATCGAAGCTGATTTGCGCAAGGCCCAGCAGGCGCTGATGTTGATCGCCACCCAGGACAGCCTGACCACGCTCGGCAACCGGCGGTTGTTCGAGCGCACCTTGCAGATCGAGTTTGGCCGCGGCGCGCGGCAATCGACGCCGCTGAGCTTGATCATGCTCGACATCGATTTTTTCAAGAGCTTCAACGACACCTATGGCCATGTGGCGGGTGATCGCTGCCTGGCGGAGGTGGCGCACGCGGTGAAGAGCTGCTGCCATCGGCAGTCGGACCTGGCGGTGCGCTACGGCGGGGAAGAGTTCGCCGTGTTGCTGCCCGACACCGATCTGCAAGGTGCCATCGCCATTGCCGAGCAGATTCGCCATGCGGTTCGAGGGCGTAACATCACGCATCTGGCATCGACCTCCGGCTATGTCACCGTCAGCCTTGGCTGCTACACGTTTGTGCCGCACGGTCGGGACAGCGCCGAGCTGTTTATCCAGCGTGCCGACGCCGCGCTGTACCAAGCCAAGAAAACCGGGCGTAACCGCGTTGCGGTGCTGGACACGGAAAGTGAGCTAGAAGCCTTGGCCCGTTCTGATCGCTGATCGCGAGCCTAAGAAAAGGCCCGAATGCCGGGAAGCGTTCGAGCCTTTTCGTGATAGCAAGTCAGGCTACAGAGGACTAGCCGCCGCCAGTGCCACCGCCGGCACCACCGGTTCCGCCGCCAGCGCCGCCAGTGCCGCCACCGGCCGCGCCGCCGGTGCCTGCGCCGGTACCGCTGCCGGTGCCGGTGCCAGAACTGTTGCCGCCAGAGGGGGCGCCTGGGGTGTTGTCAGGCGGCATGGTCGAGCCGCTAGTGGCTCCGGACTTGGTGCCGGTTGCGTCAGTCGAATCGCTGGACGCGGCAAAAGTGCCGGCTGACGCTGTCGCCAATACACCGGCCAGCAGCAGCGAGGTAAGTCTGGTGTTGATCATGGTCCGTCTCCCAAAAATGAGTCGTTACCTGATGTTGGTGTGGCGAGCGGTGACCAGGGTGCCCATCGGGCGACGAACGGTCAGTTGCCGGATGTTACAGATGCCATCCCCAACCTCGCTTCGAGTGCCTGACGGACTGTCGGCCACTCGTCATCAATGATGCTGAAGCGCACCGAATTGCGCTTACGACCGTCGGGCATGATCCGCTCATGGCGGACGATGCCTTCTTGCAGCGCGCCAAGGCGCAAGATCGCGGCGCGGGACTTGTGGTTGATTTCGTCGGTGGTGAATTGCACCCGCACGCAGTTCATGACGTCGAACGCATGGCGCAGCATCAGGTACTTGGCTTACGCCGCATCCGGGCAATTGGGCGCAACCACCGCGAGAGGTCAATGTCATAACCTCAAACCCCTCTCGCGAGCCCGGCCATGAAGAATCTGCGAATCGCCACCTACAACGTCAACGGCCTGCGCGCGCGGCTGCCGAACCTGCTGGCCTGGCTCGAGCGCGAGCAACCGGACATTGTCTGTTTACAGGAGCTGAAATCGGTCGACAGCGCCTTTCCGGCGGCGGATCTGGAGGCGGCCGGTTATGGCGCGATCTGGCAAGGCCAGGCGTCGTGGAACGGCGTGGCGATCCTGGCCAAGGATGCGCAACCTTTGGAAAGTCGCCGTGGGTTGCCCGGCGATGACAGCGATACTCATAGCCGCTATCTGGAAGCGGCGGTGCATGGAGTGCTGGTCGGCTGCCTGTATTTGCCGAACGGCAACCCTCAGCCGGGGCCGAAGTTCGACTACAAGCTGGCGTGGTTCGAACGCCTGATCGACTACGCGGCCGCCCTCTACAACAGCGAGCATCCGGTGGTGCTGGCCGGCGATTACAACGTGGTGCCCACCGACATGGACATCTACAACCCGCGTTCCTGGCTCAAGGACGCGCTGTTGCAACCAGAGAGCCGCGCCTGTTATCAACGCTTGCTCGATCAAGGCTGGACCGACTCATTGCGACACCTGTATCCGGAAGATCGGCTGTACACGTTCTGGGATTATTTCCGACAGCACTGGCAGAAAAATTCCGGCCTGCGCATCGACCATCTCCTGCTCAATCACGCGTTAAGTCCCTACCTGCACGAAGCGGGCGTCGACGCCTGGGTACGCAACGAACCCCACGCCAGCGACCACGCGCCGACCTGGATCCGGATCGGCTCGCGTAAGCGGCGGTGATTTATCTCGCCACAGGAAGGGGGGCTTTTTCCATCATTCGATGAAGCGTGTTGATCGCTTCAGTCAACGTTTGCTCGAGGGACTGAAGCTCCGAAAGAGCGTTCGCTTTCTTTGCTTTGCTTTTGATCGCTGAAACAGCGGGTTGTGGTGCCGAGCCTCTGGAGTGAAGCAACGCTTGTCGCAGGGTGTTGTTGATCACCGTCTGATAGCCATAGCCTTCCAGTTCGGCTCGCTCGCGTGCCGCTTCAATGACAGCATCGTCCAGCATGATGGTAATGCGCGTTTTGCCCTTGCCCGCGGTTACTGCGCCGCGCTTGGCGTTGCTGAAGTCATATTCGTCTTTCATCGGTTCAAACCAGAATATGACCGATAAGTTGTATACAACTCTATAGACATTTGTCCTGAGTCTTGCATACAGTATGCGCATAACAAAAACCAGGGAACCCCCCAACCATGAAAACGCCCCTCGTTTCACATCAACGACCTGAGGATGAAAACCTCGGGATCGGCGCGAATATGGCTTACGGCCTGCAACACGTGTTGACCATGTACGGCGGTATCGTCGCTGTGCCCTTGATCATCGGCCAGGCCGCAGGGTTGTCGCCGGCGGACATCGGTTTGTTGATCGCCGCGTCGCTGTTTGCAGGAGGCTTGGCGACCTTGTTGCAAACCTTGGGGCTGCCGTTCTTTGGCTGTCAGTTGCCGCTGGTGCAGGGCGTGTCGTTCTCGGGCGTCGCGACCATGGTGGCGATCGTCAGCAGCGGCGGGGAAGGCGGGTTCCAGTCGATCCTTGGCGCGGTGATTGCCGCGTCGCTGATTGGTTTGTTGATCACGCCGGTGTTCTCTCGAATCACTAAATTCTTCCCACCGCTGGTAACGGGCATCGTCATTACCACCATCGGCCTGACGCTGATGCCGGTGGCCGCGCGCTGGGCCATGGGTGGCAACAGCCATGCGCCGGACTTTGGCAGCATGGCCAACATCGGCCTGGCGGCGATGACGTTGGTGCTGGTGTTGTTGCTGAGCAAGATTGGCAGCGCGACCATCTCGCGGTTGTCGATTTTGCTGGCCATGGTGATTGGCACCGTGGTGGCGGTGTTTCTCGGCATGGCGGACTTTTCCTCGGTCACCCAAGGCCCGATGTTTGGCTTCCCGACGCCGTTCCACTTCGGCATGCCGACCTTCCATTTCGCGGCGATTTTGTCGATGTGCATCGTGGTCATGGTGACCTTGGTGGAAACCTCGGCGGATATCCTCGCGGTCGGTGAAATCATCGACACCAAGGTCGACTCCAAACGCCTGGGCAACGGCCTGCGGGCGGACATGCTGTCGAGCATGATTGCGCCGATTTTCGGTTCGTTTACCCAAAGCGCCTTTGCGCAGAACGTCGGGCTGGTGGCGGTGACCGGGATCAAGAGCCGGTACGTGGTCGCCACCGGCGGGGTGTTCCTGGTGATCCTCGGCCTGCTGCCGTTCATGGGCCGGGTCATTGCCGCCGTGCCGACGTCGGTACTCGGCGGCGCGGGCATCGTGCTGTTCGGCACCGTGGCGGCGAGCGGGATCCGCACTTTGTCCAAGGTCGATTACCGCAACAACGTCAACCTGATCATCGTCGCCACCTCCATCGGCTTCGGCATGATCCCGATCGCCGCGCCGAACTTCTACGATCACTTCCCGAGCTGGTTCGCCACGATCTTCCATTCCGGCATCAGCTCGTCAGCGATCATGGCCATCGTGCTCAACCTGGCCTTCAACCACTTCACCACAGGCAACTCCGACCAACAGTCAGTGTTCGCCGCCGGTACCGAAAGGGTGCTGCGTTATCAGGACCTTGCCGCGTTGCGCGAAGGGGATTACTTCAGTGACGGCAAGCTGCATGACTGTGATGGCAATGAGGTCCCGGTATTGACCGAGGGTAAGGCCCAGGAGCCGCACAGTCTTCGCACGAAAAGCGCTGAACACATCCATTAGCATCCGCTGTGATTGGCCTCTCGGCACACACCTGGCATAGCGCCAAAACGAAAAAACCCGCCATAAAGGCGGGTTTTTCGTTGTTTCAGAGCGGTTGCTCGCGTTCTCTGAAAGCTTGTCTGGCTCCACGACCTGGACTCGAACCAGGGACCCAGTGATTAACAGTCACTTGCTCTACCAACTGAGCTATCGCGGAATGGCGCGTATGTTACTGATTAGAAAAGGGAAGTCAAGCTTCTGTTGGCAACTTCATTGATCAGTGTAGTAGAGGGGCGGTATATCGCCGGTCGGCGGTTACCAGAATCGCTTCACAGGTCTACCATGGCCGCCCGGAAGTGGTTTCACGCGCTGCCGGCCATTCGCCGAAAAGGTACGCGCCATGAATTACCCGTTTTGCCTCAACGCCCGCCGCCTTAGTGAGGTGACCGCATGACCGTCGCTCAAATCAGCCTGCCCAAAGGTGTCGGCCCGCACGCCGAGAAGCTGTTCGACGCCATCACCCAGGCCGGCACCGCCGAAGAACTCAACCGCGCCGGCGGCAAGGCCGAAGGTTTTGTCCTCGGGCTGGAAAGCACCAAGGCCATCAAAAGCCAGATCGCCGAATCGTTGTACGTCGCGTTCGACGATGCCGCGAGCCAGCGCTCCAGCGAACTGGCCGTCTAGCCGCCGAAAGTCACGGTGGCGAGCATCAACTTGCTGTACAGCAGCGTGGCGCCCAATTGCACCAGCCACAGCGCCAGACCACCGAGGAATACGCCGCTGGCGATTTGCAGCACCAGGTTGCTGCCGCGCTTGGCCACGGGGCGGGGGACGAAAGTGTCCAGGTCGTCACGGTCGGCGCGTAGGTCATCGTTTTTCATGTGGGTTCTCTTCAGAATTCTTGGACTTAAATGCAACCTAGTGGGTGCGAGCCTGCTTCGAAAGCGGTCTACACGCTTCATTGATACTGAATGTATAACCGCCTTCGCGAGCAGGCTCGCTCCTGCATGGGTTTTGCGTGCAGTCTAGAGTGACCGCTCACAGTGTTCAGGTTTATCTGTGACCCACAAAAAACGGGAAGCGCTCAGGCTTCCCGTTTTTTGTTCCGTGCCAGGGTTCAGATCACCTGAACGATGGCGTCCGTCACGGCTTCGATGTTGGCCTGGTTCAACGCGGCGACGCAGATGCGGCCGGTGTCCAGCGCATAGATGCCGAATTCGCTGCGCAGGCGGGTGACTTGCTCAACCGTCAGGCCGGAGTAGGAAAACATCCCGCGCTGGCGACCGACGAAGCTGAAGTCGCGGCCTGGGGCTTTTTTCGCCAGCAGCTCGACCATCTGCACACGCATGCCGCGAATCCGCAGGCGCATCTCGGCCAGTTCTGCTTCCCACTGCGCACGCAGTTCCGGGCTGTTCAGCACGGCGGCGACGATGCTTGCACCGTGGGTCGGCGGGTTGGAGTAGTTGGTGCGGATCACGCGTTTGACCTGCGACAGCACCCGCGCGGTTTCTTCCTTGGATTCGCTGACAATCGACAGGGCGCCGACGCGCTCGCCGTACAACGAGAAGGATTTGGAGAACGAGCTGGAAACGAAGAAGGTCAGGCCCGACTCGGCGAACAGGCGCACGGCCGCGGCGTCTTCGGTGATGCCGTCGCCGAAGCCCTGATAGGCCATGTCGAGGAACGGCACGTGCTGCTTGGCTTTCACCACGTCCAGCACGTTTTTCCAGTCCGCCGGGCTCAGGTCGACGCCGGTCGGGTTGTGGCAGCAGGCATGCAACACCACCACCGAGCCGTTCGGCAGGGCATTGAGGTCTTCCAACAAACCGGCGCGGTTCACATCGTGAGTCGCGGCGTCGTAGTAGCGGTAGTTCTGCACCGGGAAACCGGCGGTTTCGAACAGCGCGCGATGGTTTTCCCAGCTCGGGTCGCTGATCGCCACGACAGCATTCGGCAGCAGTTGCTTGAGGAAGTCAGCACCGATCTTCAGTGCGCCAGTGCCGCCGACGGCTTGGGTGGTCAGCACCCGGCCGGACGCGATCAGCGGCGAGTCTGCGCCGAACAGCAGTTTTTGCACGGCCTGGTCGTACGCGGCGATGCCGTCGATCGGCAGGTAGCCACGGGACGCATGTTGAGCGACGCGGATCGTCTCGGCTTCGACAACGGCGCGCAGGAGTGGAATTCGCCCCTCCTCGTTGCAATAAACACCGACGCCCAGATTGACCTTGGTCGTGCGTGTATCGGCGTTGAATGCTTCGTTGAGGCCCAGGATTGGATCGCGTGGTGCCATTTCGACAGCGGAGAACAGGCTCATTTTTGCGGCGGCTCTGAATGGAGTTTGGAGGGACGTGTCGCGCTCCAGCCGAATGCACTAGAGCGGTGCACAAACGGGGAGCTAGTATAGAGGCCATCATCGACCGCTGGCGACAGACGATTCCGTTTTGAAGCGAGTTTCTCGAATTATTTTTCGACCGTTAGTCGTTTGTCGCCGTCAAAGTCTTCAAGGGATGTAGGACATTTGCCTTGAAAGCGCAGGCAAACGACTCCACATTGAGTGCAATCCAGTTTTTTCCTCGGGCGACGCCAGTCGTTTGCGGGCATTTTCGTTCCTGTCGGTTTGACTGCGCAGGGGTGACCACAGAGGTAATCCATGTCTGAATTCCAGCTAGTCACCCGCTTCGAGCCCGCCGGCGATCAGCCGGAAGCCATCCGCCTGATGGTCGAGGGCATCGAAGCCGGGCTGGCGCACCAGACGTTGCTGGGTGTGACCGGTTCGGGCAAGACCTTCAGCATTGCCAACGTGATCGCCCAGGTGCAGCGCCCGACGCTGGTGCTGGCCCCGAACAAAACCCTGGCCGCGCAGTTGTATGGCGAGTTGAAGGCGTTTTTCCCGAACAACGCCGTCGAATATTTCGTTTCCTATTACGACTACTACCAGCCCGAAGCCTATGTGCCGTCGTCCGACACCTTTATTGAAAAGGATGCGTCGATCAACGACCACATCGAGCAGATGCGGCTCTCGGCGACCAAAGCGTTGCTGGAGCGCAAGGACGCGATCATCGTCACCACGGTGTCGTGCATCTACGGCCTGGGCAGCCCGGAAACCTATTTGAAGATGGTGTTGCACGTTGATCGCGGCGACAAACTCGATCAACGGGCCTTGCTGCGCCGCCTCGCCGACCTGCAATACACCCGCAACGACATGGAATTCGCCCGCGCAACCTTCCGCGTGCGCGGCGATGTCATCGACATCTACCCGGCGGAATCCGATCTCGAAGCGATCCGCATCGAGTTGTTCGACGATGAAGTCGAGAGCCTGTCGGCCTTCGATCCGCTGACCGGCGAAGTGATCCGCAAACTGCCGCGCTTCACTTTCTACCCCAAGAGCCACTACGTCACGCCACGGGAAACCCTGCTCGGCGCCATCGACGGCATTAAAGACGAGTTACAGGAGCGCCTGGAATACCTGCGCTCCAATAACAAACTGGTGGAGGCGCAGCGCCTGGAGCAGCGCACCCGGTTCGATCTGGAAATGATCCTCGAGCTGGGCTACTGCAACGGCATCGAAAACTACTCGCGCTACCTCTCCGGCCGTGCAGCCGGTGCGCCGCCGCCGACCTTGTTCGATTACTTGCCGGCCGACGCCTTGCTGGTGATCGACGAATCCCACGTCAGCGTGCCGCAGGTCGGCGCGATGTATAAGGGCGACCGCTCACGCAAGGAAACGCTGGTGGAGTACGGCTTCCGCCTGCCGTCGGCGCTGGACAACCGGCCGATGCGCTTCGATGAATGGGAGAGCATCAGCCCGCAGACCATTTTCGTCTCGGCCACGCCCGGCAACTACGAGGCCGAGCACGCTGGCCGGGTAATTGAGCAACTGGTGCGCCCGACCGGCCTGGTCGACCCGCACATCGAGATCCGTCCGGCGCTGACCCAGGTCGACGACCTGCTCTCGGAAATTACCAAGCGTGTGGCCTTGGAAGAGCGGGTGCTGGTGACCACGCTGACCAAGCGCATGTCCGAAGACTTGACCGATTACCTCGCCGACCACGGCGTGCGCGTGCGCTATTTGCACTCGGACATCGACACCGTGGAGCGGGTCGAGATCATCCGCGACTTGCGCCTCGGCACCTTCGATGTGCTGGTGGGGATCAACCTGCTGCGCGAAGGCCTGGACATGCCGGAAGTGTCGCTGGTGGCGATTCTCGACGCCGACAAGGAAGGGTTCCTGCGCTCCGAGCGCTCGCTGATCCAGACCATCGGCCGCGCGGCGCGGAACCTCAATGGTCGGGCGATTCTGTATGCCGATCGAATTACCGGCTCGATGGAGCGGGCGATTGGCGAGACGGATCGTCGCCGCGACAAACAGATCGCCTACAACCTGGCCAATGGCATCACCCCGAAGGGTGTGTTCAAGGACGTCGCCGACATCATGGAAGGCGCCACCGTGCCCGGCTCGCGCAGCAAGAAGCGCAAAGGCATGGCCAAAGCCGCCGAGGAAAGCGCCAAGTACGAAGCCGAATTGCGCTCACCGGGCGAGATCGCCAAGCGGATCAAAGCGCTGGAAGAGAAGATGTACCAATTGGCCCGCGACCTGGAATTCGAAGCAGCGGCGCAGATGCGCGATGAGATTGCCAAGATGCGCGAGCGGTTGCTGACAGTCTGAGGTTATCGTGGTGCCTCGACGGGCCTCATCGCTGGCAAGCCAGCTCCCACAGTGGTTTCAATGTGTCCACTGGTGTGAGGGACCGAACCGATCGCTCATCGACGCCATGCGCTCGGCCACCTGCGGGTGGTTCGGCACGATGGCTTCGCGCAAATGGCCGAAGTAAGTCTTGGTCCGGGCATCGAGCAAGGTCGTGAGCAGGGCGATGCCGATCGCGCCGCCGAGGTAGCGCATAGGCAACCCGGTTTAAATACCCTGTTCGCTGGAGCCCGGCGGCTGTCGCCTGTTACCATTCGCCCTTTGTTTGATCTTCATTTCGAGATTTGCCATGACCACCGTCCGCACTCGCATCGCGCCATCGCCTACCGGGGATCCCCACGTAGGTACCGCTTACATCGCTTTGTTCAATTACTGCTTCGCCAAGCAGCACGGCGGTGAGTTCATCCTGCGCATCGAAGACACCGACCAGTTGCGCTCGACCCGCGAGTCCGAACAGCAGATTTTCGACGCGTTGCGCTGGTTGGGCATCGACTGGAGCGAAGGCCCGGACGTTGGCGGTCCGCACGGTCCGTACCGGCAGAGCGAGCGGGGCGACATTTACCAGAAGTATTGCCAGCAACTGGTTGAACTCGGTCACGCCTTCCCGTGCTTCTGCACCGCCGAAGAGCTGGACCAGATGCGCGCCGAGCAAATGGCTCGCGGCGAAACCCCGCGCTACGACGGCCGTGCGCTGCTGCTCTCGAAAGAAGAAGTGGCGCGCCGCCTCGCCGCTGGCGAACCGCACGTGATCCGCATGAAAGTGCCGAGTGAAGGCGTGTGCGTGGTGCCGGACATGCTGCGTGGCGACGTCGAGATCCCGTGGGATCGCATGGACATGCAGGTGTTGATGAAGACCGATGGCCTGCCGACTTACTTCCTGGCCAATGTGGTCGACGACCATTTGATGGGCATCACCCACGTGCTGCGCGGCGAAGAATGGCTGCCGTCGGCGCCGAAACTGATTCTGCTGTACGAGTATTTCGGCTGGGAACAACCGCAGTTGTGCTACATGCCGCTGCTGCGTAACCCGGACAAAAGCAAGCTGTCCAAGCGTAAGAACCCGACCTCGGTGACCTTCTATGAGCGCATGGGCTTTATGCCTGAGGCAATGCTCAACTACTTGGGGCGCATGGGCTGGTCGATGCCGGACGAGCGCGAGAAGTTCTCGTTGCAGGAAATGGTCGACAACTTCGACCTGAGCCGCGTGTCCCTCGGCGGGCCGATTTTCGACATCGAGAAACTGTCGTGGCTCAACGGCCAATGGTTGCGTGATTTGCCGGTGGAAGAGTTTGCCTCGCGCCTGCAAACCTGGGCGCTCAACCCTGAGTACATGATGAAAATCGCCCCGCACGTCCAGGGTCGAGTGGAAACCTTCAGCCAGGTCGCACCGCTGGCCGGGTTCTTCTTTGCCGGTGGCGTGAACCCGGACGCCAAGCTGTTTGAATCGAAAAAACTCTCGGGCGATCAAGTGCGGCAGTTGATGCAGCTGATCCTCTGGAAGCTCGAAAGCCTGCGTCAGTGGGAAAAGGACAGCATTACCGCGACCATTCAAGCGGTGGTGGAGTCCCTGGAACTTAAGCTGCGTGATGCCATGCCGCTGATGTTCGCTGCGATCACCGGCCAGGCCAGCTCGGTGTCGGTGCTCGATGCCATGGAAATCCTCGGCCCGGACCTAACTCGTTTCCGTCTGCGCCAGGCCCTCGACCTGCTGGGCGGCGTGTCGAAAAAGGAAAACAAAGAGTGGGAAAAACTCCTGGGCGCGATCGCCTGAGGGTTAGTTTGAGCCAATGTTGGCCACTGTCCGCGCGTGTCATCGAGCGGGGAGCGGCCATCAGGCCCCCGATTTTCCGGGGGAGGGCGGTAAGTGATTGTTATGTCGGCAAAAAACTTTGAAATTTTTTAAAAATAAGTTTGACAGCCTTCCGATACGCCCTTAAGATTCGCCCCGTCCTCAGCGATGAGGGGCTATAGCTCAGCTGGGAGAGCGCCTGCATGGCATGCAGGAGGTCAGCGGTTCGATCCCGCTTAGCTCCACCAATTTGCACTTCAAGGTCTGGCCACACCGGCCTTGAAGCGATCAACTCTCAGCGTTGATCAGTAGTAAAGAAGGGTTTGCGTCCCCTTCGTCTAGTGGCCTAGGACACCGCCCTTTCACGGCGGTAACAGGGGTTCGAGTCCCCTAGGGGACGCCAGTTTTACAGAAGCGATGTTGCAAGATGTCGCTCCGCCGCGAGGCGAAAATTCGGGGCTATAGCTCAGCTGGGAGAGCGCCTGCATGGCATGCAGGAGGTCAGCGGTTCGATCCCGCTTAGCTCCACCAATTTACAGTTCGAGGTCTGGCCACACCGGCCTTGAATCGATCAGTTCTCAGCGCTGATCAGTTGTACAGAAGGTTTGTGTCCCCTTCGTCTAGTGGCCTAGGACACCGCCCTTTCACGGCGGTAACAGGGGTTCGAGTCCCCTAGGGGACGCCACGATTACCCGCTCTGCGGGATTTTATAAGGGTCATTCAATCATTGAATGGCCCTTTTGTTTGTCTGGCGTTTGGTAAAAATCGAGGGTGACCGGCCTGATGCCTGCGCGCATTGACCTCCGCAACCCGTTTGCGGGCTGCGGGGCACTGAATAAAAAAGGCCGGTGTGACGCGGCCAAAGGAGCATGGTTAAGCCGGTTGCGCAGTCGCGTAACCACGCGCTTGCCGGCTTGTCCTATCAGAACAACCCACTCGCGGTTTTTATTCCGCACCATTGCCCAATAAACTCAGACAATAGTCTTCTGACCAGCGGTCGCATCCGTGGCTTGCAGAAAATTATTATGCGAATAATATTCTAGTCGTAATATTCGGAGGCAACGATGAACGATAAAAAGGCTCAAACCCGCGAACGCATTCTAAATGCAGCCGGCGCAGCGCTGATCCAGCGTGGCCCGGCCGAGCCGAGCGTGGGCGAAGTGATGGGCGCCGCAGGGCTGACCGTTGGCGGTTTCTACGCCCACTTCGAAAGCAAGGACGCGATGATGCTGGAGGCGTTCAAACGCTTGCTCGCTCGTCGTCGCGACTCAATTGCCGACATGGATCCGGAGCTCACGGGCGAGGAGCGCCGTGCATTGGTCGCTGCGTTTTACCTGTCCCGCAAGCATCGCGATTCCACCGAGGCCGCCTGCCCGATCCCGGCGTCTGTGGGTGAGCTGGGGCGTTTGCCGGACGTGTTCCGCGAAGTGCTCAACGACCATGTTGAGTTGATGGTCGCGCAACTGGCGGGCAGCCCCGAGGAGACCGACAAAGTCCTGGCCGATGTGGCCTTGATGGTCGGTGGTTTGACCCTGGCCCGGGCGCTGGGCCCGGGTGAGTTATCCGATCGATTGCTGCGCGCTGCCAAGTCGGCGGTGCAATGACCTGAAGGCAGAGCCTTGGGAGAGAGCGATGAGCACGTTGAAGTGGGTTCGTGGCGTGAATGGCACCTTGGGCTGGTTCGCTCCAAAACTGATCGCGGCCAAAATGCGCCTGGCTTTTATGACCCCGCGTGATCTGCCGCCCCGAGATTGGGAATTGCCGCTGCTGGCGCGCTCCGAGCGCATCACCCTGCGTTTCGGCCTTTCCGCGTTGCGCTGGGGCCAGGGGCCTACGGTGCTGCTGATGCACGGATGGGAAGGGCGGCCGACCCAGTTCGCCAGCCTGATCACCGCGCTGGTCGACGCCGGCTACACCGTGGTCGCACTCGATGGCCCGGCCCACGGTCGCTCGCCAGGGCGTGAAGCCAACGTCATGCTGTTCGCCCGGGCGCTGCTTGAAGCCGCTTCGGAACTGCCGCCCTTGCAAGCCGTGATAGGCCATTCCATGGGTGGCGCCAGTGCGATGCTCGCGGTGCAGTTGGGATTGCGCACCGAAACCCTGGTCACCATCGCTGCGCCGGCGCGGATTCTCGGCGTCCTGCGCGGTTTTGCGCGCATGGTCAAACTGCCGCCCAAGGCCCGCTCCGCGTTCATCCGTCAGGTCGAACAGGACGTCGGTATGCGCGCCGCGACCATGGACGTTGCCCACTATCAACTGGACATGCCGGGCCTAATTGTCCACGCCGAAGACGACAACCTGGTTTCGGTCAATGAATCGCAACTGATCCACGAAGCCTGGTTCGACAGCCGTTTGCTGCGCCTGGAAGGCGGCGGTCATCAACGCGTGCTGGCCGACCCTCGGGTGATTGATGGCGTGTTATCACTGTTGTCCGGACGCAGCCTTCAGGCGCGGCAATCGGCCTGAGCATCCGTTACACTGCGCCGGTCGAATTAGCTGACCGGAGTAGGGCATGGGCTGGGATCGGGCAACGCCATTTATCATCGACCTGCAAGTGGGCGCCGAGGACATCGACGGGCTGGGCCACGCGAACAACGCGGTGTACGTGACCTGGCTGGAACGCTGCGCGTGGCGCCACTCGCAACGCCTGGGCCTGGACCTGGTGGAATACCGGCGACTGGACCGGGCGATGGCGGTGGTGCGGCACGAAATCGATTACCTGGCCGCCGCTTACGAAAACGATGAGCTGCAGTTGGCGACCTGGATCGTCGACTGGGATCAGCGGCTGAAAATGACCCGCCACTTCCAACTCAAGCGCGCCAGCGACAACACTACCCTGCTGCGCGCCCAGACCACGTTCGTCTGCATCGAACTGTCCAGCGGCAAGCCCAAGCGCATGCCGGCAGAATTCATCGAAGGCTATGGCCCGGCATTGCTCACATCCAACTAACACACAAATCCTGTGGCGAGGGAGCTTGCTCCCGCTGGTCTGCGAAGCAGGCTCAAAATCCCACCGGCAGCACCGGGCCAACAGATGAGCATCCGCTGCAGGAGCAAGCGCCCTCGCCACACTGCAACCCTTCCCGCCGGAAAATCCAGTAAACTGCGCCACGTTTTTTGTTGAGTAGAGTTTCCATGCAAATTGCCCTGGCGCCCATGGAAGGGTTGGTCGACGACATCCTGCGCGACGTATTGACCCGCGTGGGCGGCATCGATTGGTGCGTGACCGAATTCATTCGGGTCAATGATCGTCTGCTGACACCGGCGTACTTCCACAAACTCGCCCCGGAACTGCTGACCGGCGCCCACACCGCGGCCGGTGTGCCGCTGCGTGTGCAGTTGCTCGGCTCCGACCCGGTGTGCCTGGCGGAAAACGCCGCCCTGGCCTGCGAGCTGGGCTCCGAAGTGATCGACCTGAATTTCGGCTGCCCGGCCAAGACCGTCAACAAGTCCCGTGGCGGTGCGGTGCTGCTAAAAGAGCCTGAGCTGCTCAATCAGATTGTCGAGCACGTACGCCGTGCCGTGCCGGCGCAGATCCCGGTCACCGCGAAAATGCGCCTGGGCTTCGACAGCCCGGACGGCGCGCTGGTCTGCGCCACGGCGCTGGCTGAGGGCGGCGCGGCGCACATCGTGGTGCATGCGCGGACCAAAACCGATGGCTACAAACCGCCGGCGCACTGGGAATGGATTCCGCGAGTGCAAGACGTGGTCAAGGTGCCGGTGTTCGCCAACGGCGACATCTGGAGCGTCGAAGACTGGCGGCGCTGCCGGGAAATCAGCGGCGTGGAAGACATCATGCTCGGTCGCGGACTGGTTTCGCGCCCGGACCTGGCCCGGCAAATCGCCGCCGCGCGCGCTGGTGAAGAGGTGGTCGAGATGACCTGGGCCGAGCTGCAACCGATGCTCCAGGATTTCTGGCTGCAAGCCGTCGCGCAACTCACGCCGCGCCAGGCGCCGGGCCGGCTCAAGCAATGGCTGGCCATGCTGACGCGCAATTATCCCGAAGCCGTGGCGCTATTTACCGCGTTGCGCCGCGAAACGGAACTGGACCAGGTCAGCCGTTTGCTCGGCCTGCCGAGCGCGGAAGCGGCCTGAAAAAAATCTGCAAATAGTCTCTTGAAATGCAATCAGCGGTCCCTATCTAGGGGTTACGCGATGCCGAATTCGGGTCGCGCAGACACAAAACCTTGCTGATTTTTTCAGGAGATTGACACCATGAGTACCGCATTTTCCCTAGCTCCACTGTTCCGCTCTTCCGTAGGCTTCGACCGTTTCAACGACCTGTTCGAAACCGCCCTGCGCAACGAGCCTGGCAGCAGCTACCCACCGTACAACGTCGAAAAACACGGCGATGACCAATACCGCATCGTCGTCGCCGCCGCCGGTTTCCAGGAAGACGACCTGGAACTGCAAGTGGAAAAAGGCGTGTTGACCATCAGCGGTGGCAAGCGCGACGCCAACGACAGCGTGACCTTCCTGCACCAGGGCATCGCCCAGCGCGCGTTCAAACTGTCGTTCCGTCTGGCGGACCACATCGAGATCAAATCCGCTGGCCTGAATAACGGTCTGCTGAGCATCGACCTGTTGCGAGTCGTGCCGGAAGAAGCCAAAGCCAAGCGCATCCCGATCAACGGCGCGCAGCAACCGGCGTTGCAGCACT
The DNA here is from genome assembly GCF_031583775.1 of Pseudomonas rhizozeae. Lineage (NCBI taxonomy): Bacteria > Pseudomonadati > Pseudomonadota > Gammaproteobacteria > Pseudomonadales > Pseudomonadaceae > Pseudomonas > Pseudomonas rhizozeae. Next base: position 121,206 of record NZ_JAVLSB010000064.1, on the reverse strand, counting down.
GAGTGGTTTGATCAGTCTGTAACCCGCCAGCCAAAAGGCCCCGACCGATGTCGGGGCCTTTTGCGTTTTACACCTGCAGCACCGCTGCCCCCGTGGTCCGGCGCTCTTCCAGATCAGCATGCGCCTCGACCAACTGCTCGAACGGATAGATCCGGCTCGGCTCGACGTTGATCAGGCCGCTGTCGATGGCGTTGAACAAATCCTTGGCGGCGGCCGCCAATTGTGGCGCAGTGGCGACGAACACCGGCAGCACCGGCCAGGTCAGCTTCAACGAACGGGGCGCCAGGGCGAACGGGTCGATCAGCGGTGGGTTGCCGGAGGCTTTGCCGAACACCACCAGAGTGCCGCGCGGGGCGAGAACCGCCAGTGAGTCGTTGAAGGTGTCTTTGCCGACCGAATCGAACACCGCGTGGACGCCCGCGCCCTCGGTCAGTTGCTGCACCCGCTCAGCGAAGTTTTCCGTGCGGTAGTTGATGACGTGATCGCAGCCGGCCGCGCGGGCAATGGCGGCTTTTTCATCGGAGGACACCGTGCCGATCACTTGCAGGCCCAAGGCCTTGGCCCATTGCACAAAGATCAACCCGACGCCGCCGGCGGCCGCGTGGTAGAGCACGGTATCGCCGGGTGCCAGATCGACGACTTCCTTGAGCAGGTAGCGCGCGGTCAGCCCTTTGAGGAAAGCGGCGGCGGCCTGGTGGTCGGTGATGCTGTGCGGAATGATCGCCACGCGGTCGGCCGGGTACAGGCACAACGTGGAATAGGCGCCATGGACGTCGTCGGAATAGACCACGCGATCGCCGACCTTGACCGAGGTGACATCGCTGCCGACCGCTTCGACGATGCCCGCCGCTTCATTGCCGAGAATCGCCGGGAACGACGGCACCGGGAAAGTCCCGCGACGGTAATAGACCTCGACGAAATTGAGGCCGATCACAGTATTACGGATCAATACTTGTCCGGCGCCTGGTGGGTTAACTTTAATATCTTCAAATACCAGAACGTCGGGGCCGCCGTGCTGGTGGATGCGCGCGGCTTTAGCGGAATAAGACATGGGTTTTTCCTTGGCGAAGATTAAGTAAGTTCGACGATTATTTGCTGAGAAGTTGATTGTAAGTTTTACCCAAGTGGTGATAATCGGCTTCACTGCCCACAACCTGTGAAACAGAATTTGACAATCGATACCGATGGTTTTGAGTTACTGACGGTGTTTGTCTGCGTGGCGGACTTACAAGGCTTTACTGCCGCGGCGGTGACGTTGGGCGTGACCACCTCTGCAGTCAGCCACGCCATTCGGCAATTGGAGGCCAAGGCCGGTGTGCGCCTGTTCAATCGCACCACCCGCAGCGTTCGGCTAACCGAAGCCGGCGAAGTGTTTTACCGCCGGGTGGCGCCGCATGTCGGTGAACTGAAATCGGCATTCAAGGACCTCGCGCAAGGCGCCGGCAAACCCAGTGGCACCCTGCGCCTGACGATGTCGCGCAGTGCCTGCACGATGTTCGTGGAGCCGCTGATGCGCGGTTTCCTTGAGGCTTATCCCGATATCAACCTGGATATCGCCATCGAAAGCCGGCTGGTGGATATCGTCGGTGCGGGGTACGACGCTGGCATCCGTTTCAGCGAAGTGCTGCAGCAGGACATGGTCGCCGTCCCCTTGGGCGAGCGCATGCGCATGGCCGTGGTGGCCAGTGCCGATTACGTTGCCCGGCGCGGCATTCCCGAGGCGCCGCTAGACCTGCTGAGCCATGACTGCATCCTCTACAACAGCGCGGTCACCGGTGCGCACCAGCGCTGGAAGTTCGTGCGCGACGGGCGCGAGATGGAGATCAAGGTCAGCGGCCGGGTGTCGAGCAACGACTCGGCGACCATGCTGCACGCGGCTCTGCAAGGCCAGGGTTATGCCTATTTTTATGACCGGTACGTGCAGGAACATCTGGCGGCGGGTCGCTTGGTGCAGGTATTGCAGGATTGCAGTCCAGTACAGAATTTGTGGCTGTATTACTTCAATCGCGATACCCCACAGAAACTCCGGGTGTTTATTGACTACTTGAAGCGCGAACTAACTAGTGATTAACACTCCAGCATTAAACCTTAATACCTTTGTATAGTCTTCGGCACCTTTGGTTGCATAAACCTAAAGTGTCGGACGTGACACTCTGGCAGTTATTTTCGGAACGGCATTCACGTGTTGGTTTTCTGGAAGTTTAACTGTTTTAGTGTCTGTTATGAGGGTTGTTCACATGTTGCAAAGTCAAACCGCCAATCGCTACGCAATAACGCTGGATAAACCCTTTAACAAGTGGGCGCTGTGGGCGCCCATTTTGCTGACGGCGATTTATCCGTTTTTCCTCAACGCCTTCCATGCTGTGGTGATGGATGCCAGCGGCGACGCGCCAGCGCCCGTGACCGCCGGCATGCTGTTGAAGGCCGCATTCCTGTTGCTCGCCGCGTTTGCGGTGCCGGCCATGGGTCTGGTCATGGCGTGCCGCAGCCATGGCCAGGACCGCCATCAAGCGTTGGCATTGCGCATCCGTCGTCTAGGTTTGTTTATCGTCGCGGTGCCGACCCTGTATTGTTTCGTCGGGGTCAATTTACTGATGCTTGGCAGCCCGGTGCCGGACGAGTTCGCCTGGGCCGTGCTGTGGATCGGGATCGGCGCTTACCTGGTGCTTAGTCCGGTCGGCGATCCATCGGTACGGCCGGTGGTGCGGCGCCTGCCGGTGTTGCGAGTGGTCCACGGCATCGCCGGCGCGGTGGTGTTGCTGTTTGTGCTGTTTCACCTGTTCAACCATTTGTTCGGGTTGATCAGCCCGCAGGTGCATCTGGCAGTGATGGAAGTCGGGCGCAGCGTTTATCGCTCGGCGTTTGTCGAGCCCGTGCTGGTGCTGGCGCTGTTGTTCCAGGTGTTCAGCGGCTTGTGGCTGGCGTGGAACTGGAGCGCGAATGGCGCTGACAGGTACCGCATCGTGCAGATCGGTTCCGGGGTGTTCCTCGCGGTATTTATCCTCGGCCATTTGAACGCGGTGTTTATCTTCGCCCGCACGGTGCTGGGCATCGAGACCGGTTGGGAATTCGCCTCCGGCGATCCGGTGGGCATGATCCACGATCCGTGGGGCATCCGCTTGTTGCCGCATTACACCCTCGGCGTGCTGTTCGTGATCAGTCACCTGTTTTCCGGTTTGCGCGTGGTGATGCTCAGCCACGGCGCGCCACGGCGCATCGCTAATCGCATCTGGTGGGGCGGGCTGGCAATCGGCGCGGTGGTGGCGGTGGCGATCATGCTGGGCATCACGGGTGTGCGCCTGGGCTGAGATAAAACTGCAGATTTAAAAAAACGCTGGCCGGATGCTCCGGGCAGCGTTTTTTTTAGCGGTGCAAAGCTCAGTCAATGCTCGGTGGAACCCACTCAGCGCTGATCCACCACCGTTGTTGCATCAGCTACCGGCGCATGCCGCGAGGCAAACAGCAGGCCGTAGGTGATCTGCCAGATCACCGCAAACGCACCCACCAGAAACACGATGTCACCGAAGGTGCGCACCCAGCGCAGGGTTTGCAGCAGGTCCTGCTGCATAAAGGCTTCGCTGCGGGCGTACCACAAGCCCTGGCTGGCGCTGGCGTAGAACTGAAGAATGCCGATCGGCAGCAGGCTGGTGACGATCATCAGCGCGAGCCCGCCATTGAGCCACCAGAAACCGGTGTTCATCAGTCGATCGTTGAACGCCAGGTTGGGCCGCAGGTAGCGTAGGATCAGCAAACTGAAACCCAGCGCCAGCGAACCGTAAACCCCGAATAGCGCAGCGTGGGCATGCAGTGGCGTGGTGTTCAGGCCCTGAATGTAATACAGCGAGATCGGCGGGTTGATCAGGAAGCCGAACACCCCGGCGCCGAGCATGTTCCAGAACGCGGTGGCGATAAAGAACTGCAACGGCCAGCGAATCCGCGCCATCCACGGCGCGCGCTCCTTCAGGCGCCAGTTTTCCCAGGCTTCGTAGCCGAGCAAAATCAGCGGCACCACTTCCAGCGCGCTGAAGGTCGCGCCCACTGCCATCACCGGAGTGGTGGTGCCGGAGAAGTAGATGTGGTGAAAGGTCCCCGGCACGCCGCCGAGCATGAACAGCGACGCCGAGCCTAACGTCGCGGTGGTCGCCAGGCGTTTCGACACCAGGCCCATGCTGGTGAAGATAAACGCCAGGGCGGTGGTGGCGAACACTTCGAAGAAGCCTTCGACCCACAGATGCACCACCCACCAGCGCCAATATTCCATGACCGACAGGTTGGTGCGCTCGCCGTAAAACAGCCCGGCGCCGTAGAACAAACCGATGGCTATCACCGAGCAGGCGAGCAACGCCAGCAGGTTCTTGTCCCCCGGTTGGCGCAGCGCCGGCAGCATCGCGCGGAGCATCAGCACCAGCCAGAACACGATCCCGGCGAACTTGCCGATTTGCCACAGGCGCCCGAGGTCGACGTACTCGTAACCCTGATGACCGAGCCAGAAACTCCACTCCGCGGGCATCAGTTGCGCGATGGCCAGGAAATTACCGGTGTACGAACCCACCACCACCAGCACCAAGGCCCAGAACAACAAATCGACCCCAAGCTTTTGCCATTTCGGGTCTTTGCCGCCGTTGATGAATGGCGCCAGGAACAACCCGGCCGCGAGGAACCCGGTGGCGATCCAGAACATCGCGCTCTGCAAATGCCAGGTGCGCGTCAGCGAGTAGGGAAACCATTTCGACAGGGGCAGGCCATAGAAGTCCTGGCCTTCGACGGTGTAGTGCGCGGTCAGTCCGCCCATCAGCACCTGAAAGCCGAACAGCGCGCCGACCAGCAGCAGGTATTTGCCCAAAGCAAGCTGTGACGGCGTCAGTTTGATCAGGCTCAACGGATCTTGGGCCGGAACGGTGGGCTCGCCCTCATCGTGATTGCGCAGGAAGGCCCAGCCCCAGACCAGGAAGCCGATACCGGCGAGCAACACGACGATGCTGACAATCGACCAGACCATGTTCTCGGCGGTGGCGTTGTTGTCGATCAGCGGTTCGTGCGGCCAGTTGTTGGTGAAGGTCGCGGTTTGACCGTCGCGCTCGGTGGCGGCGGCCCACGCGGTCCAGAAGAAAAAGTGAGTCAATTGCTGGCGCCGGGCGGCGTCGGGCAGGGTGTTTTCCTTCATCGCAAAACTTTCGCGGCTGCCGTGCAGTGAAGGGTCGTTACCGAACAGCGCGTGGTAATAGGCCGCTGTCTGCGCGATGGCCTGCACTCGGCGATCGCTAAGGCTCAGTGCGCCGTCGACCACCCGGTTGTTCCGGTACTCGCGCTTGAGTTGATGACGCAGCAGGGCCTGGTGGTCCTCATCAACCTCTTTGTAGGCTTTGCCATACGTGTCTTGCGCCGCCAGTTCGAGCCAAGCGAGCAGTTCGCGGTGCAGCCAGTCGGCGGTCCAGTCCGGCGCCTGATAGGCGCCGTGGCCCCAGATCGAGCCCAACTGCATGCCGCCGACGCTTTGCCACGCGGTCTGGCCGTCGAGGATGTCATCGGCATTGAAGAGCAGGGTGCCATTGCTGCTTTGCACCCGTTCGGGAATCGGTGGCGCCTGGCGGTAGATCTCGTGGCCGAACCAGCCGAGCAGGCAGAAGGTCACGCCGAGGACGCCGATCAGCGACCACCATAACTTACGGTATTCACCCATGGGGCACCTCGGTGTTCTTCGCGGGAACGCGTTCAGGTAATCCGCGCACGGGCGCTTGGATTACCGGGATGGAAGGGGATTTCATATCAGCTCCTTGATGCTTTGTGATGTCCGCAACCGATGGCTTATCAAGACACGTGCCACTCGAAAGAGGACCGGTTTCATGGGCCGCGATAGCGTCTGCGGGTCGATATGACTGGAACGGGATGTAGTCAGGAAGACTTTCAGGGGGTCTTTGTGACTACCGGCCGTCATCTGCGGCGATCCTGGAAAAGCCACGCCGCTCACAAAAAAAAGCGCCCGCACAAGGGGCGTGCGGGCGCTGCAAAATCCCGGCGGTTGGATTAGGGAGCCGATGCCGGGGTGTCACGCAGAAACAAGGGAGTCGCAGTCTGCTAATCAGTTGACAGGCGGGTCTCTCAAGTCCGCCTCGTCGCTGATGGGCATGGGTTAACTGTACGGCGCGGGCAGGACGGCGTCACTTGTACTCACGGACAGTGACGTCATGTCTGGGTTTTAAGCATTCATACCTCGGTATGAATAGGGAGTCAGCGCAGCAGTTTTTCAAACGCCTCCACGGGCAACGGCCGACTGTGGAAATAGCCTTGGTACAAATGGCAATCCAGGCCTTGGAGGAATTCCAGTTGCTCGGCGGTTTCCACGCCTTCGGCGATCACTTCCAGACCGAGGCTGCGGGCCATGGCGACAATGGCGCGGATGATTTCCGCGTCGTTCGGGTCGCTGGTGGCATCGCGCACGAAGGACTGGTCGATCTTCAACGTGTCCACCGGCAAGCGCTTGAGGTAGGTCAGGGAGGAATAACCGGTGCCGAAGTCGTCCATGGCAAAGCCGACTCCGAGCTTTTTCAGGCGGCGCATTTTGCCGATGGTGTCGTCGAGGTTCTGGATCACGATGCCTTCGGTGATTTCCAGTTTCAGCATCGAGTACGGCAAGCCGTGGCTGCTGAGGCTGTGCTCGATGCGCTCGACAAAATCGTTCTGCCGGAACTGCCGAGGGCTGATGTTCACGCACAGGCTGAAGGCGTGCGGATCGACCAGACCTTCGCCGACCAAGTGTTTGAACGCCTCGCAGGCCTGGTCGAGAATCCAGGTGCCGACTTCCAGAATCAGCCCGCTGTCTTCCAGAACCTTGATGAACTCGGTGGGCGACTGCGAACCCAGTTCCGGATGATTCCAGCGCACCAGGGCTTCGGCGCCGGTGATGCGGTTGTCGCGGGCGTCGACTTGCGGCTGGTAATGCATGCTGAACTCGCCGCGCGACAGCGCCTGGCGCAGGTCGGTTTCCATGCGCAGGCGTTCGCTGGCGGCCTTCTGCATGGCGTTGTGGTACATCTGCGTGGTGTTGCGCCCGGAATCCTTGGCCCGGTACAGGGCGATGTCGGCGCGCTTGAGCAAATCGGTCGGGGTCGAGCCGTGATCGGGGATCAGCGCCACGCCGATACTCGGGGTCACTTGCAGTCGCTGGCCATCGAGGAACATCGGCTCCGAGAGCAGTTCGCGCAGGGTGTCGGCCAATTCCCGCACCTGTTCGCTGACTTCGCTGCGGCTGCCTTCCAGCCCGCTGAGCAACACCACGAACTCATCGCCACCGAGGCGCGCCACGGTGTCTTCCATGCGCACGCTGGCTTCGAGGCGCGCAGTGATGATCTTCAGCACGGTGTCGCCGACCGGATGGCCGAGGGAATCATTGATGTGCTTGAAATGATCGAGGTCGAGGAACAGCAAGGCGCCGCGCAGGTTATGACGTTTGAGCAAGGCGATCTGCTGGCTTAGGCGATCCATCAACAGCGCGCGGTTCGGCAGGTTGGTCAGCGGGTCGTGGTAGGCCAGGTGGCGGATTTGCGCCTCAGCGTTTTTCAGTAGGCTGACATCCCGGGCGGTCAGCAGCAGGCACGCGGTTTCGTTGAGGGTGATCGGCTCGACCGAGACCTCGACCGTGAGCAGATCCCCGCGTTTGTTGCGCCCGAGCATTTCCTGGTGATGCACCCGACCCTTGATTTGCAATTCCGCCAACAGCGCCGAGCGTTGGTTCTCCTCGGCCCAGATGCCCACTTGGTACACGGTCTTGCCGAGCACTTCGTCGGCACGGTAGCCGGTCAGCCGACAGAAGCCGTCATTCACTTCCAGGTAACGGCCGGTGTCGCGCTCGGTGATGGTGATCGCGTCGGGGCTGGAATGGAACGCCTTGGCGAATTTCTCTTCACTGGCCTTGAGTGCCGCTTCCGACCGTTGTTGCTGGGTGATGTCGCGCAGGGTGGTGACGATGCAGGGCTGGTCGCCGACGCTGATCTGCCGGCTGGAGATCACGCAGGTCAGCGCCTTGCCGTTCTTGTGGTGGACGATGATCGCGACGTTGTTCAGGCCTTGCTCGCGAATAACTTGTTCAATGCGTTGCAGGCTCTTGGCCGAAGCGTCCCACAGGCCGATCGCATCGGCACTGCGGCCAATCACGTCGTCGGCGGTCCAGCCGAAGGTTTGGCTGAAGGCGCTGTTGATTTCGATGAACACCCCGCTTTCCTGGCGCGTGACGCAGATCGGGTCGGGGCTGACCTGGAACAGCGTGGCGAATTTTTCTTCCGAGGCCACCAGCCGTTGTTCACGCTCCACTTGTTCGGTGATGTCCAGCAAAGTGCCGGCCATGCGCAGCGGGGCGCCGCTGTCGTCGCGGTAGAGGCGGGCGCGGCTTTCCAGGTAGCGGGAGCTGCCGTCCGGCAATTGCACGCGGTACGTCAGTTGATAGTTACCGGCCGGGCCTTCGCGCAAGCTGCGGTAGGCGTTGCGCATGGTGTCGCGCTCTTCGCCGGGCACGCCTTCGAAAAACGAATCGAAAGGTTCGTGGAACGGTTTGGGCTCCATGCCGTGCAACTGCGCCGAACGGGCCGAGCCGTAAAGCATGCCGCTGGGGATGTGCCAGTCCCAGGTGCCGAGTTGCGCCGATTCCAGGGCCAGGTCGAGGCGTTCCTGGCTGTCCTTTAAGGCGTGCTCGGCAGCCTTGCGCTCGGTGGTGTCGAGGAAGGTGCTCAGCAGATAGGGCTGGCCCTCGAGTTCGACCTTTTGCGCGCTGAGGATGCCGTCGTGAATCTGGCCGTTGCTGGCGCGGAACTGCACCTCCATGCTCACCAGCTCGCCCTTGGCCTTGGTCGACTTGATCAGCGCCGCGCGCTGTTCGGGATGCACCCACAGGCCCAATTCCACGGTGGTGCGGCCGATGGCGTCCTGCACCGGCCAGCCGAACAGGCTTTCGAAATACTGGTTGGCCTCGGTGATCAGGCCGTCTTCCTGGCGCGTCAGCAAAACCATGTTCGGACACAGGTGAAACAGCGTGGCGAAGCGTTTTTCCGAACTGCTCAAGGCCTGTTCGCGCTGGCGCTGGTGGGTGATCTCGCGGATCACCCCGATCATCCGTGGCCGGCCGTGTTTGTCCGGCAGCAGGCTGCCGTTGATCTCCAGCCAGTGCAGGCTGCCGTCGGGCCAGCGGATGCGGTGGTGCATCGCCTGCTCCAGTGGCGCGCCGGCCACTACCGCGTGGAAGGCGCGGATGGTTTTCGCCCGGTCTTCGGGCGGCAACAAGTCGAGGTATTCGAGGTCTTCCGGCAGCGGTTGCCGGGGATCGAAGCCGAACAAGGCCTGGGTGCCACGTGACCAACTGATCTGGCCGCGTTCGATGTCCCAGTACCACGCGCCCAAATGCGCGCCGTTCAGGGCCGCCAGCAATTGCGGGGCACTTTCCCAACTCTGCTCGGAGTGTTGCGGGTCGACAGCCTGAATACGTGGCATCGGCGGTATACGGTCAACAGATTTGGGCATCGGGAGCAGGCCTTGGGCTGAATTGGGCGTGAGGCACAGGATTCGCGGCTTTATAGGAGTAGCACAACTTTGCCTTATGTCCCTGGCAGATCGACTTGTGCATCCAGTAAGGCCATGAAAGCCCGTGCAGCATTCGACAGCGTCCGTTCGGTGTGCACGATATAGCCTAGCTGGCGAGTGAGCTGTATGCCCGGCAAAGGGATACGCGCCACTTGATCATCGAGCATGGTGCGCGGCAACACGCTCCAGGCCAGGCCTATCGAGACCATCATCTTGATGGTCTCCAGGTAATTGGTGCTCATGGCGATGTTCGGCGTCAGGCCTTGAGCCTCGAACAGCCGCTGGACGATGTAGTGGGTAAAGGTGTTGCCGCCGGGGAAAACCGCCGGGTGGCGGGCGACGTCCGCCAGGCTGACCGGCCCTTGGCTGAGCAGTGCATGTTCCGGCGCGACCACAAAATCCAGCGGGTCGTCCCACACCGGCATGGCTTTGACCAAGGTGTGCGGCTCCGGCGCCAAGGTGATCACTGCCAGCTCGGCGCGGCCATGGAGGATTTCTTCGTAGGCCACTTCCGAATCGAGAAACTGAATGTCCAGCGCCACCTCGGGATAACGCCGGGTGAACTCGCGCAACAGCGGGGGCAAGCGGTGCAGGCCGATGTGATGACTGGTTGCCAGGGTCAATCGGCCGCTGACTTCGCCGGTCAGGTTGGTCAGTGCGCGGCGGGTGTCGTCCAACACGTTGAGAATCTGGTAAGCCCGTGGCAGCAAGGCCCGGCCCGCTTCGGTCAGGCCGACTTCACGGCCCAGGCGATCGAACAGCCGCACGTTCAACTGCTGCTCCAGGCCGGCAATGCGTTTGCTGATCGCCGGTTGCGTCAGGTGCAAGCGTTCTCCGGCGCCGGAGAAGCTGCCAGTCTCGGCGATGGCAATAAAGGCATTCAGGTTGGCCAGATCCACGGTGCTATTCCAGTTGGTTATTCAAAGCATGAAAAATATGAATTTGAGTTATTCAATGTAACCCCATAGGATCAGCCTCACAAGCCAAGGGGTTATTGAACCGTTCAAGACCCAGGGCATAGAAACAAGCTGATGAGGAACCGTCTGATGGCCGGCAAAACGCTCTACGACAAGCTCTGGGATTCGCATTTGGTCAAACAGCGCGACGATGGCTCGGCGCTGATCTATATCGATCGTCACATCATCCACGAAGTGACTTCGCCGCAAGCCTTCGAAGGTTTGCGCCTCGCCGGGCGCAAGCCTTGGCGCATCGATGCCAACATCGCCACCCCGGACCACAACGTACCGACCACCCCTGAGCGCAAGGGCGGCATCGAAGCCATCGCCGATCAGGTCTCGCGTTTGCAGGTCCAGACCCTTGATGACAACTGTGACGAATACGGCATCGTCGAGTTCAAGATGAATGACGTGCGCCAGGGCATCGTCCATGTCATCGGCCCGGAGCAGGGCGCCACCTTGCCGGGCATGACCGTGGTCTGCGGCGATTCGCATACCTCGACCCACGGTGCTTTCGGTGCCTTGGCCCATGGCATCGGCACCTCTGAGGTCGAGCATGTGCTCGCCACCCAGTGCCTGGTCGCCAAGAAAATGAAGAACATGCTGGTCAGCGTCGAGGGCAAACTGCCGTTCGGCGTGACGGCCAAGGACATCGTCCTCGCGGTGATCGGCAAGATCGGCACCGCCGGCGGTAATGGCCACGCCATTGAGTTCGCGGGCAGCGCGATTCGCGACCTGTCCGTCGAAGGCCGCATGACCATCTGCAACATGTCCATCGAAGCCGGCGCCCGCGTGGGCCTGGTGGCGGCGGACGAGAAAACCGTGGCCTATGTCAAAGGTCGCCCGTTCGCCCCGAAAGGCGCGGAGTGGGACTTGGCTGTCGAAGCCTGGAAAGATCTGGTGTCAGACCAGGACGCGGTGTTCGACACCGTCGTCGAACTCGACGCCACCCGGATCAAGCCGCAAGTCAGTTGGGGCACGTCGCCCGAAATGGTCTTGGCGGTTGATCAAAACGTGCCGGACCCGGCCAAGGAAATGGACTTGGTCAAACGCGGCTCGATCGAACGTGCGCTGAAGTACATGGGCTTGACCGCCAATCAGGCGATCACCGACATCCAGTTGGACCGGGTGTTTATCGGTTCCTGCACCAACTCGCGGATCGAAGACTTGCGCGCCGCGGCGGTGATTGCCAAGGGCCGCAAAGTCGCCTCGACCATCAAGCAAGCCATCGTGGTGCCGGGCTCGGGTCTGGTGAAGGCCCAGGCCGAATCCGAAGGCCTGGACAAAATCTTCCTTGAGGCCGGTTTCGAATGGCGCGAGCCGGGTTGCTCGATGTGCCTGGCGATGAACCCGGACCGTTTGGAGTCTGGCGAACATTGCGCCTCGACCTCGAACCGCAACTTCGAAGGCCGCCAGGGTGCCGGGGGGCGTACCCACCTGGTGAGCCCTGCGATGGCCGCCGCCGCCGCGGTGAACGGTCGTTTCGTCGACGTCCGTGAATTGATCTAAGGAGCGCAGCATGAAAGCTTTTACCCAGCACACCGGTCTTGTCGCGCCTTTGGATCGTGCCAACGTCGACACCGATCAGATCATTCCCAAGCAGTTCTTGAAGTCGATCAAGCGCACCGGTTTCGGCCCGAACCTGTTCGACGAGTGGCGTTACCTGGACGTCGGGCAGCCGTATCAGGACAACTCCAAGCGCCCGCTGAACAAGGACTTCGTGCTCAACGCCGAGCGTTACCAAGGCGCCAGCGTGTTGCTGGCCCGTGAGAACTTCGGCTGCGGTTCCAGCCGCGAGCACGCGCCGTGGGCCCTGGAAGAGTACGGTTTCCGCAGCATCATCGCGCCGAGCTACGCCGACATCTTCTTCAACAACAGCTTCAAGAACGGTTTGCTGCCGATCATTTTGAGCGACGCCGACGTTGATGAGTTGTTCAAGCAAGTGGAAGCCGATCCGGGCTATCAGTTGCAGATCGACTTGCAGGCGCAGACCGTCACCCGTCCCGACGGCAAGGTGCTGGGCTTTGAGATCGACGCGTTCCGCAAGCACTGCCTGCTCAATGGCCTCGACGACATCGGCCTGACCTTGATGGACCACGAGGCGATCGCGAGCTTTGAAAGCAAACACCGGGCGAGCCAGCCTTGGTTGTTTCGTGATGCCTGACTGATTTCGAATGTGTGTAGGCAGGGCCGGCCCCATCGCTGGCAAGCCAGCTCCCACAGGATTCGCGTGGAATCCATTTCTCGTGGGCACTACAAACCACTGTGGGAGCTGGCTGCCAGCGATGGCGGCATAAGCAACAACACAAGACTCACTCCAAAAAAGGAAGTCCCCATGACCAGCACCGCCCAGCACACTCAAGTGGTCCAAAAGCAATTCGGCGAACAGGCTTCGGCCTACCTGAGCAGTGCCGTGCACGCTCAAGGCACCGAGTTCGCGCTGCTACAGGCTGAGCTGGCCGGGCAGGGCGCTGCGCGGGTGCTGGACCTGGGGTGTGGCGCCGGGCATGTAAGTTTTCAGGTGGCCGGGCTGGTCAAGGAAGTGGTGGCCTACGACCTGTCGCAACAGATGCTCGACGTGGTCGCCGCCGCGGCGGTGGATCGCGGTTTGAGCAACGTGACCACGGTCAACGGTGCCGCCGAGCGCCTGCCGTTCGCCGAGGGTGAGTTCGACTTCGTTTTCAGCCGCTATTCCGCGCACCACTGGAGCGACCTGGACCTGGCCCTGCGGGAAGTGCGCCGGGTGTTGAAACCGGGTGGCGTGGCGGCGTTTATCGACGTACTGTCGCCGGGCAGTCCACTGTTCGACACCTACCTGCAAAGCGTCGAAGTGCTGCGCGACACCAGCCACGTGCGCGATTATTCTGCCGCCGAGTGGCTGCGCCAGGTCAGCGAGGCCGGGTTGCACACCCGCAGCACCACGCGCCAGCGCTTGCGTCTGGAGTACAACTCCTGGGTGGAACGCATGCGTACCCCCGAAGTGATGCGCGCGGCGATCCGCCAGTTGCAGCAGGCGATGGGCAACGAAGTGCGCGAGTATTTCGAAATTGACGCCGACGGCTCGTTCAGCACCGATGTGCTGGTGCTGTGGGCTGAGAAGTAGTCTGTTAACGATAAAATTTTCCGGGTGGGCCCACGGGCGCGCCGACTGATGACACGAGGAACGCATGAGCAAGCAGATTCTGATTCTCCCAGGCGACGGTATTGGCCCGGAAATCATGACCGAAGCGGTCAAGGTCCTGGAGCTGGCCAACGACAAGTACAGCCTGGGCTTCGAACTGAGTCACGACGTGATCGGTGGCGCCGCCATCGACAAACATGGCGTGCCGCTGGCTGACGAAACCCTGGAACGTGCCCGCGCCGCTGATGCCGTGCTGCTGGGCGCGGTGGGCGGCCCGAAATGGGACACCATCGAGCGGGATATCCGCCCTGAGCGCGGCCTGCTGAAAATCCGCGCGCAACTGGGTCTGTTCGGCAACTTGCGTCCGGCGATTCTTTACCCGCAACTGGCCGACGCTTCCAGCCTGAAACCGGAGATCGTCTCCGGCCTGGACATCCTGATCGTCCGTGAACTGACCGGCGGTATCTACTTCGGCGCGCCACGCGGCACCCGCACCCTGGAAAACGGCGAGCGCCAGTCCTACGACACCCTGCCGTACAGCGAAAGCGAAATCCGCCGTATCGCCCGGGTCGGCTTCGACATGGCCATGGTTCGCGGCAAGAAGCTGTGTTCGGTGGACAAGGCCAACGTCCTGGCGTCCAGCCAGTTGTGGCGCGAAGTGGTCGAGCAAGTGGCCAAGGATTACCCTGAAGTCGAACTCAGCCACATGTACGTCGACAACGCCGCCATGCAGCTGGTCCGCGCACCGAAGCAGTTCGACGTGATCGTCACCGACAATATGTTCGGCGACATCCTGTCCGACCAGGCATCGATGCTCACCGGTTCCATCGGCATGCTGCCGTCGGCCTCGCTGGACACCCAGAACAAGGGCATGTACGAGCCGTGCCACGGTTCGGCGCCAGACATCGCAGGCCAGGGCATTGCCAACCCATTGGCGACCATTCTGTCGGTGTCGATGATGCTGCGTTACAGCTTCAACCAGCAGGCTGCCGCCGATGCCATCGAACAGGCCGTGAGCCGGGTGCTCGACCAAGGCTTGCGCACCGGCGATATCTGGTCTGCCGGTTGCACCAAAGTCGGTACGCAGGAAATGGGCGACGCAGTAGTCGCCGCGCTGCGGAATCTGTAATCTCTCGGGCCCGCTGCCACTTTCACCCATGAAAGCAGCGGCCCACTTTTCAAGAAGGTGTAGTTGCGATGAAACGTGTAGGTCTGATCGGTTGGCGCGGTATGGTCGGTTCCGTGCTCATGCAGCGGATGCTGGAAGAGCAGGATTTCGATCTTATTGAGCCGGTGTTTTTCACCACTTCCAATGTCGGTGGCCAAGGCCCGTCCGTGGGCAAGGACATTGCTCCGCTCAAGGACGCCTACAGCATTGAAGAGCTGAAAACCCTTGACGTGATTCTGACCTGCCAGGGCGGCGACTACACCAGCGAAGTTTTCCCCAAGCTGCGCGAAGCCGGCTGGCAGGGTTACTGGATCGACGCCGCGTCCAGCCTGCGCATGCAGGACGACGCCGTGATCGTGCTGGACCCGGTCAACCGCAAGGTCATCGACCAGCAACTGGACGCCGGCACCAAGAACTACATCGGCGGCAACTGCACCGTCAGCCTGATGCTGATGGGCCTGGGCGGCCTGTTCGAGGCTGGCCTGGTGGAGTGGATGAGCGCCATGACCTATCAGGCGGCCTCGGGTGCCGGCGCGCAGAACATGCGTGAGCTGATCAAGCAAATGGGCGCGACCCACGCGGCCGTCGCCGATCAACTGGCCGATCCGGCCAGCGCGATCCTCGACATCGACCGCCGCGTGGCCGAAGCCATGCGCAGCGACGCCTACCCGACCGAAAACTTCGGTGTGCCGCTGGCCGGCAGCCTGATCCCGTGGATTGACAAGGAACTGCCTAACGGCCAGAGCCGCGAAGAATGGAAGGCCCAGGCCGAGACCAACAAAATCCTCGGTCGCTTCAAGAACCCGATCCCGGTCGACGGCATCTGCGTGCGCATCGGTGCCATGCGCTGCCACAGCCAGGCGCTGACCATCAAGCTCAACAAAGACGTGCCGATCGCCGACATCGAAGGGCTGATCAGCCAACACAACCCATGGGTCAAGTTGGTGCCGAACAACCGCGACATCAGCATGCAGGAGCTGAGCCCGACCAAGGTCACCGGCACCCTGAACGTACCGGTTGGCCGCTTGCGCAAGCTGAACATGGGCTCGCAGTTCGTTGGCGCCTTCACCGTCGGCGACCAGTTGCTGTGGGGCGCGGCCGAACCGCTGCGTCGCATGCTGCGGATCCTGCTGGAACGTTGAT
The DNA here is from genome assembly GCF_031583775.1 of Pseudomonas rhizozeae. Classification (NCBI taxonomy): domain Bacteria; kingdom Pseudomonadati; phylum Pseudomonadota; class Gammaproteobacteria; order Pseudomonadales; family Pseudomonadaceae; genus Pseudomonas; species Pseudomonas rhizozeae. The sequence goes on along the minus strand of NZ_JAVLSB010000064.1, from coordinate 105,251 downwards.
TGCTCGGTGATGTGGAAGAACCCGTGCCTTGAAAGAGGTGCGGGTTTTTTATTGGGTGTGCCTGCGAGTCATGTGTCGATTTATAAGCCTTAATCGCTGGCAAGCCAGCTCCCACAGGTTGCCAGGGTGTCTGTGAAATTTGCATACGACCCTGAACCTTGCTGGAGCTGGCAAGCCAACTCCCACAGGGGCCAGCGGTGATCATTCAATCTCTGTACACCGAAAAAACCTGTGGGAGCTGGCTTGCCAGCGATGGGGTCAGCCCTGCCACTGCAAACCTCAGGTCAATTGCCTGCCCGCCACCCACCCGGTAAAGTGCCGCTCCCCCCGTTTCGCCTGAGGTACACCCATGAGCCAGTCCTTTGCCATTGCCGTGATCGGCGCCACCGGTACTGTCGGCGAAACGCTGGTGCAGATTCTTGAAGAACGCGACTTCCCCGTTTCTGATCTGCATCTACTGGCCAGCAGCGAATCCGCCGGGCATTCGGTGCCGTTTCGCGGCAAGAACGTGCGAGTGCGGGAAGTGGATGAGTTCGACTTCAGCAAAGTCCAACTGGTGTTCTTCGCCGCCGGCCCGGCGGTGACCCTGAGCTTCGCACCCCGTGCCATCGCCGCCGGCTGCTCGCTGATCGACTTGTCCGGCGCCTTGCCAGCGGAGCAGGCCCCGCACGTGGTGCCGGAGGCCAACGGCCAAGTGCTTGCCGGCCTCAAGCGCCCGTTTCAGGTCAGCAGCCCGAGCCCGAGCGCGACCACGTTGGCCGTGGTGCTGGCACCCTTGCTGGAATTGCTCGACCTGCAGCGGGTCAGCCTGACCGCCAGCCTGGCGGTGTCAGCCCAGGGCCGCGAAGCCGTGTCTGAGCTGGCGCGGCAGACCGCCGAGTTGCTCAACGTGCGGCCGCTGGAGCCGCAATTCTTTGATCGGCAAATGGCCTTCAACCTGCTGGCGCAAGTCGGCACACCAGACGAGCAGGGCCACACGCTGCTGGAAAAACGGCTGGTGCGCGAGGTGCGCCAGGTGATCGACAAACCTTTGCTAAAGATTTCCGTAACTTGCATTCAAGCCCCGGTGTTTTTTGGCGATAGCCTTAGCGTGACCTTGCAGTCAGCCACTGACATTGACCTGGCGAAGATCAACGCGGCGCTGGAAGCGGCACCGGGTATTGAGCTGGTGGAGGCGGGCGATTACCCGACGCCGGTGGGCGATGCAGTGGGGCAGGACGTGGTGTACGTCGGTCGTGTACGCGGCGGCATCGACGACCCGGCGGAACTAAATATGTGGCTGACGTCAGATAACGTACGCAAGGGCGCTGCGCTCAATGCTGTGCAGGTGGCTGAATTGTTGATAAAAGACCTGCTGTAAAAGATACTTGGCAACAATTTGTCGACTGATTCTAGGCGAGCGCTATGCTTGGCCGGAGTGCTGAAGGCGAGCCACCCTCCGGGGCTTCCTGGGGCATGAAAGAAATAATCGCACGCGACACCCCGCCGGGACCGCGCGCAATGCCTTACGGCAGCGATCATCAACACCTTCTCGCTGGCCGAGGAACGCTCAAACAAAGGATGAGGCTATGGTTCAAGTTCGCAAACTGGTGTTAGCAATAGCGGCCGCCTCGGCGCTGTCCTCCGGTATGGCGCATGCCCTCGGGCTCGGGGAACTGACCCTGAAGTCGACCCTGAACCAGCCGCTGGTGGCGGAAATCGAGTTGCTTGATGTCAAGGAACTGACCGCCGCCGAAGTGGTGCCGAGCCTGGCCTCGCCCGATGATTTCGCCAAGGCCGGTGTCGACCGCCAGGCGTTCCTCAATGACTTGAGCTTCACCCCGGTAATCAACGCCAACGGCAAGAGCATCCTGCGGGTCACGTCGAGTAAGCCGCTGTCCGAGCCGATGGTGAAATTCCTGGTCCAGGTGATGTGGCCCAATGGCCGCTTGCTGCGCGACTACAGCGTGCTGCTCGACCCCTCCAAATTCTCGCCACAAACCGCCGACGCCGCCGCGCAGCCGGCCCCTGGCAATGCCGCAACGGGTGCTGCAGTCTCGGCACCGGTCACCGGCGCCAGCCAGGCCAGCCAATACACCACCACGGCGCGCGATACGTTGTGGGAAATCGCCGCCAAGGCGCGCAACGGTGCCTCGGTGCAGCAAACCATGCTGGCGATCCAGGCGCTGAACCCGGATGCCTTTATCGATGGCAACATCAACCGTCTGAAAACCGGCCAGGTGCTGCGCCTCCCGGACGCAGTGCAGAGCGCCAGCCTGCCGCAACCCCAGGCCATCGCTGAAGTCGCCGCGCAAAACACCGCATGGCGCCAGGGCCGTAAGTACGTCGCCAAGCAGGGCGCCGGCCAGCAGCAACTCGACGCCACCAACCGTCCGCGTCAGCAGGCCCCGGCGCCGGGTGCGGCCAAGGACAATCTGAGCCTGGTCTCCGCCGAAGCCGGCAAGGCAGGCAAGGGCGCGGCTGGCGACAGCAAAGCCTTGAGCAACAAATTGGCGGTGACCCAGGAAAGCCTGGACACCACCCGTCGCGACAATGCTGAGCTGAAAAGTCGCATGGCCGACCTGCAGAGCCAACTGGATAAACTGCAGCGCCTGATCGAACTCAAGAACAACCAGCTCGCCAAGCTGCAGGCTGAAAACGGCGGCGCCCCTTTGCCGGCAGACACCGCGCCGACGCCAGCCATGCCCGCGGAACTGGTCGCCACGCCTGCCAATCCAGCCACTCCCGCAACGCCTGCCGGCGAAGCGCCCATCACACCTGCCGCACCCACTGAGGCGGCACCGGCCACCCCGGCCGTCACACCAGTCGCCGAGCCTGTCGCGTCGGCCAGCGATGAACGGAAATTCAATGACCTGCTGACCAACCCGGTGCTGATGGGGCTGATCGGCGGCGGCGCGGTCATTCTGCTGCTGTTGCTATTGCTGTTGGCCCGTCGCCGCAAAGCCCAGCAGGAAGCCGAGAAACACCTGCGCATGGCTCGCGCATTGGCGGAAGAACAAACCTTCACCACCGATCAGGACCTGCCGGACAGCAGCTTCGAAGGCCTCGAAGTGCCGCCGCCAGCGGTGAAACTCACACCCGCGGCGGCAGCCCCGGCTCCGGCACCCGCGCCTGCTCCGGCGCCGGTGATTGCGCCAGTGGTGGTCACTCCGCCAATCGCTGCGCCACTGGTGTCACCGGCCGCCGATGCGTTTGACGATGTACTGCCCAAAGCCCAGTCGCACATCGACCAGGGCCGTCTAAACCAGGCCGCTGCGCTGCTGGAAGAGGGCATCAAGTACGAACCGCAACGCAGCGATTTGCGCCTCAAGCTGATGGAAGTCTACGGTCAGCAGGGCGACCGCGATGCCTTCGTCGGCCAGGAGCGGCAGTTGGTGGCCAACGGTGAAAACTACGCCCAGGTCGAGAAGCTCAAGGCGCGCTTCCCGGCCATGGCGGTGGCCGTGGTCAGTGGTCTGGCTGCCGCAGCGGTCGCGGCCGAGCTGGACGCCCAGTACGTCAAGGACCTGCTGCTCGACGAGCCGCAAGCGCCGAGCACCACTGATGACGATTTCGACAGCACATTCGACCTGAGCCTGGACGACCTGGAAGCCGGATCGCCGACCGTGGTGCCTCCGATAGCCGACACCAACGGCGAGCTGGAAGCCTTTCCGGCCGACGACGACTTGAGCTTCGAGTCGATCCTGGCGCAGCAAACCGACCTCAAGGACAACCTTGACGATCTGTCGGACTTCGATCTGGACATGGACCTCGGTGCAGAAACTTCACCGGCCATTCTGGCCGAGGATGACTTCCTGCTGAACCTGGACGACGACCTCAGGGATCTGCCCGCCGCAGACGTGCCGACCATCAATGAAGCGGCGCTGGACGATCTGGAATTGCCGGCCGACTTCGACCTGTCCGTGGCCGACGACGTGGCGACCACCAGCGAGCCGGATGCGTTCACCGCCGAGCTGGATGACGTCAATGCCGAGCTGGACCGCATGTCCGGCGACCTTGGCGGGCCACGCTTCACCGCCGAAGACGCTGCCGCCACCGCGATGGACGAGCCGGAATTCGACTTCCTGTCGGGCACCGATGAAGTCGCGACCAAACTCGACCTGGCCCAGGCCTACATCGATATGGGCGATAGCGACGGCGCCCGCGACATCCTCGGTGAAGTGCTCAGCGAAGGTGACGATGGCCAGAAGAGCGAAGCCAAGGACATGTTGTCCCGCTTGGTTTGAGGGTGAAGTGAACAAAAACGGCAGCCATTGAGGCTGCCGTTTTTGTTTCAGCTTACAGTCCACGTTGGCTGATCCTTCGCCTTCGCGGGCAAGCCCGCTCCCACAGGGTTCAGGGCTGACCGCTCATTCTGGGTCCGGCACAAGAACCTGTGGGAGCTGGCTTGCCTGCGATGGGGCCATCACTGCCACCAGACACTTTGCTCCAGCATTCAGGCCAGCAAATCCTCATAAAACGCACCAAACGGCCGGGTAGGGTGGGCGATCTGGATTTCCAGGATCCACAGGCCGACGTTCGGGCATTGCTCGAAACTGCCGAGGTCGCCGGCGCGGTAGATGGCGTGCGGGAAGTCGCTGACCCGGTGTCCGCGAATTTCCAGGTTCAGGCGCCAGCCCATGGCGCGGGCCTGTTCCTCGGCGTAGCGGTACAGCTCGCGCCCGGCCACTTGATGATGTCGCCAATGTGCCTGCACCCGCTCAAACAGGGTTTTCGCCGCCAGGGCACAGGCCTGCATCTGCGGGTCGTTGCCAACGGTGAAAGTGGCACCGGTGTCGCCTTCATGGAGGTTCCAGACCACGCCCAGGTCGATAAAGAAAATATCGTTGTCGGCCAACAGCGGATCACCGTCGGAGGGTTGCTTGAAGGTTTTCAGGGTGTTGGCGCCGAAACGGATTTTCGACGGGTGCCAGATGCGGTCCATGCCCAGTTCGTTCAGGACCTCCAAGCTCATGGCTAAGGCTTCGGATTCGCGCATGCCGGGGTGGATGCGGCGCGCCATTTCCTCAATGGCTTCCCAGGTTTTCTGCTTGGCATGCAGCATGCCTTTGAGGCTGTAGGCCAGGCCCACGGCTTCTTTTTCCAGGATTGTCATCGGCAGGTCTCGGCGTGGAGCGGTTTCAATAGGTGGCTAACCTTATAGCCAAACTGGCTGGCAGTATGCAATCACTGAAAACACGGCGGGCACTGGCGTCCCGCGATTGCAGCCTTATAATGCCCGCCTTTGCGACCATCAGCAGGCTGTCACCCCTTGGCAAATATAGATAACCCAGCCGTCGAAATGGCGGCTGACGGCTTTTACCGCATTGCGCTGGGCGTCGAATACAAAGGCTCGCGCTATCGCGGCTGGCAGCGCCAGGCGTCTGGCGTGCTCACCGTGCAGGAAACTCTCGAAAACGCCTTGTCGAAAGTTGCCGATTCGCCGGTCTCGCTGCAGTGCGCCGGGCGGACCGACGCCGGCGTGCATGCCTGCGGGCAAGTGGTGCACTTCGACACCCAGGTCGAACGCTCGATGAAAGCCTGGGTGATGGGCGCCAACATCAATTTGCCGCATGACGTCAGCGTCACGTGGGCGCAGGTGATGCCGGCGCATTTTCACGCGCGCTTCAAGGCCATCGCCCGGCGCTACCGCTACGTGATCTACAACGACCAGATCCGTCCAGCGCACCTCAATCAGGAAATCACCTGGAACCACCGCCCGCTGGACGTCGAGCGCATGGCTGAGGCCGCGCAGTATCTGGTCGGCACCCATGACTTCAGTGCGTTTCGCGCCGGACAATGCCAGGCCAAATCGCCGATCAAGGAACTGCATCACCTGCGCGTGAGTCGCCACGGCAAGATGATCGTGCTGGATATCCGCGCCAGTGCGTTCCTGCATCACATGGTGCGCAATATCGCCGGCGTGCTGATGACCATCGGTGCGGGAGAGCGTCCGGTGGAATGGATGAAAGAGGTACTGGAAAGCCGCATCCGGCGCACCGGTGGGGTCACGGCGCATCCGTTCGGCTTGTATCTGGTGCAGGTCGAGTACCGCGACGAATTCCCGCTGCCCGAACGTTACATCGGGCCGCACTTCCTCACCGGGTTCGCCGAACTTGACGGCTGACGCCCTCGAACGCATTTGTTACCATCCGGGACTTTCTCGGATTGGCCTGGGAGTTTTCAACGACATGTCAGCCGTTCGCAGCAAAATTTGTGGGATTACCCGCATAGAGGATGCGTTGGCGGCGGTCGAGGCCGGGGCCGATGCCATCGGATTTGTGTTTTACGCCAAGAGCCCGCGGGCGGTGACGTTCCAGCAGGCGCGCGCGATTATCCAGGCGTTGCCACCGTTCGTGACCACCGTCGGTTTGTTCGTCAACGTCAGCCGTTGCGAGTTGGGTGAATTGCTCGACGCCGTGCCCCTGGACCTGTTGCAGTTCCATGGCGATGAAAGCGTCGACGATTGCGAAGGCTGGCACCGTCCGTACATCAAGGCTGTGCGGGTCAAGGCCGGTGACGATATCGCTGCGGCGTGCGCGGCTTTCCCGAGCGCCAGCGGCATTTTGCTGGACACGTATGTCGAAGGAGTGCCCGGCGGAACCGGCGAAGCGTTCGACTGGTCACTGATACCGCAAGGGTTGAGCAAACCGATCATCCTTGCCGGCGGCCTGACGCCGGAAAACGTCGCCGGGGCGATTGCCCGCGTTAGGCCGTATGCGGTGGACGTCAGCGGCGGCGTCGAGGCGAGCAAGGGAATCAAGGATCACGCGAAGATTCAGGCATTTATCAAAGCGGTGCGTGATGTGACGGCTGGCTAGCTGCCGCCGTCCATACCTTCACTTGCACGAAAGCAGGCATGGCTGAGGGTTTTTGGCGGGTACGCAGGTCAGTTTCACCGACCCGGCCAGCCAAGAATCATCGCCACACACATGAATTTAGCTCAAGGGCATACACGGGGCTGCGAACTCAAGCGTTCGAGCCGCCGGTACTGGAGAAAGAAAGCATGAGCAACTGGTTAGTAGACAAACTGATCCCTTCGATCATGCGTTCCGAGGTGAAGAAAAGCTCGGTGCCAGAAGGTTTGTGGCACAAATGCCCGTCCTGCGAGGCGGTGCTCTATCGTCCTGAGCTGGAAAAGACCCTGGACGTCTGCCCCAAGTGCAACCACCACATGCGTATCAGCGCTCGCGCTCGCATCGACATCTTCCTCGATACTGAAGGCCGTGCCGAACTGGGTGCGGACCTGGAGCCTGTCGATCGCCTGAAATTCCGCGACGGCAAGAAGTACAAGGATCGCCTGACCGCTGCGCAGAAGCAGACTGGCGAGAAAGACGCGCTGATCTCCATGAGCGGCACCTTGCTCGGTATGCCCGTGGTGGTGTCGGCGTTCGAATTTTCGTTCATGGGTGGCTCGATGGGCGCCATCGTCGGTGAGCGCTTCGTGCGCGCCGCCAACTACGCCCTGGAACACAAATGCCCGATGATTTGCTTTGCCGCCTCCGGTGGTGCGCGGATGCAGGAAGCACTGATCTCGCTGATGCAAATGGCCAAAACCTCCGCGGTGCTGGCGCGTCTGCGTGAAGAAGGCATCCCGTTTATTTCGGTGCTGACCGACCCGGTGTACGGCGGCGTGTCTGCCAGCCTGGCGATGCTCGGCGACGTGATCGTTGGCGAACCGAAAGCGTTGATCGGCTTTGCCGGCCCGCGCGTGATCGAGCAAACCGTGCGTGAAAAACTGCCGGAAGGCTTCCAGCGCAGTGAATTCCTGCTGGAACACGGCGCGATCGACATGATCATCCACCGCCAGGAACTGCGCCCGCGCCTGGGTAACCTGCTGGCGCAGATGATGGGCTTGCCGACGCCGAAGTTCGTCGCCGCGCCGATCGAACCCATCGTGGTTCCGCCGGTACCTGCGGACCTATGACCCCACGCACCCTGGGCGAGTGGCTCGCCTACCTTGAGCAGTTGCATCCTTCGGCCATCGACATGGGGCTGGAGCGTTCGCAACAGGTAGCGTCGCGCATGGGCCTGGGTAAGCCGGCGCCTCGGGTGATCACGGTCACCGGCACCAACGGCAAGGGCTCGACCTGCGCATTCGTGGCGTCATTGCTACGCGCGCAGGGCCTGAACGTCGGTGTCTACAACTCTCCGCACTTGCTGCGTTACAACGAGCGGGTGCAGGTCAACGGCGTCGAAGCCACCGATGCGGCACTGTGCGAGGCCTTTGCCGCTGTCGAAGCGGGTCGCGGCGACACCACGTTGACGTATTTCGAAATGGGCACCCTGGCGGCCTTCTGGCTGTTTCAACAGTCGAGTCTCGACGCCGTGGTGCTGGAAGTCGGACTGGGTGGGCGTCTTGATACGGTCAACGTGGTCGACGCCGACATGGCGCTGGTCACCAGCATCGGTGTGGATCACGCCGATTACCTGGGCGATACCCGCGAATCCGTGGCTTACGAAAAGGCCGGGATTTTCCGCCAGGGCGCGCCGGCGTTGTGTGGCGACCTCGATCCTCCGCAACCCTTGCTGGACAAGGCTCAAGAGCTGGCCTGTCCGCTATTGCTGCGTGGCCGCGACTTCGACCTGAACATCGGTACCGACACTTGGCACTGGCGCGGTGTCGACGGGCAGGGCGGAGCGGTCGAGCTGCGCAATCTGCCGTTGTTGGATCTGCCGATGGAAAACGCCGCGCTGGCCTTGCAGGCCTATCGGCTGGTCGGTTTGCCGTGGGATGACGCGCAGATTGTCGAGGCCTTGAACGCCACTCGAGTGGTCGGCCGTCTTGATCGGCGCACCTTCACCTGGCAAGGCAAGCGCCTGAATGTGTTGCTGGACGTTGGGCATAACCCGCATGCCGCGCAGTACCTGGCGCGGCGTCTGGCCAGTCGGCCACCGATTGGCAAGCGTCTGGCGGTGTTCGGTTTACTGGCCGACAAGGATCTGGACGGTGTGGTCGGCGAACTAAATGCTAGTGTCCAGCATTGGGCGGTGGCGCCACTGGATTCACCGCGCGCGCGGCCCGTGGCGGATTTGCACAAGGCGTTGCAGAACCTTGGCGCGTCGGTGACGTCCTACGACAGCGTGGCGGCCGCCCTCGACGGGCAGTGCGCCGCAGCGACCGGCGACGACGAAATTCTGTTGTTCGGATCATTTTTTTGTGTTGCCGAGGCCCTCGACTGGTTGGCCCGGCGCTCCACGGAGGAAGCGGCAAATGGCTTTGCTGGATAAGGCATACAAGCAGCGCATGGTAGGTGCGTTGGTATTGGTGGCCCTGGCGGTGATTTTCCTGCCGATGCTGTTTTCCCGTCAGGATGAACAGCGGCAGATCACGGTCGAAGCCCCGGTCACACCGCAGGCGCCTTCGGTGCCGCCGGTGCAGGTCGAGCCCGTGGCGGTGCCGGAACCTCAGGCGCTGCCGCAGGAACCGGTGCCAAGCGATGATGAGGTGGTGCAACAGGCCGCACCATCGACGTCGATAGCGCCGGCCGCTCCTGCGCCAGCGCCAGCACCTGCACCTGTCCCGGCGGCCAAGCCGATTGCGCCAGTGGTGCCCAAGACTCCGCCGTCGCAGCCGATTGTGCCAGCGCCAGCCACCAGCAAACCGGACACCGCGCAAAGCCGTGTCGACGCTAATGGCCTGTCGGTCAGTTGGTCGGTGCAACTGGCCAGCCTGTCGAGCCGCGAAAGCGCCGAGGCCTTGCAGAAAAACCTGCGCAGCCAGGGCTACAACGCCTACATCCGCTCCGGCGATGGCAAGAATCGGGTGTTCGTCGGGCCGCTGATCGAGCGCGCGGAAGCCGATCGACTGCGTGACTTGCTGGACCGCCAGCAGAAGCTCAAGGGTTTCGTCGTGCGTTTCCAACCAGAGCGCGGCTAAAACTATCGCCCCGATTTGAAATGCACACACAATCGCAGCTTACCGATAGTCATGGGCTCTGCTAAAATGCGCCGCCTTATCCGTCTGTAGGCTGCACTGTGCCATTTACCTGGGTTGACTGGGCGATCGTTGCAATCATCGCCATCTCCGCTTTGATCAGTCTGAGCCGCGGCTTCGTAAAAGAAGCATTGTCGCTGGTGACCTGGATCATCGCAGGAGTCGTCGCCTGGATGTTCGGTGGTTCATTGTCCGAGTACCTCACCGGATACATCGAAACCCCATCGGCTCGCGTGATCGCGGGCTGTGCCATCATGTTTGTCGCCACACTGATCGTGGGCGCAATGATCAATTATCTTATCGGCGAATTGGTTCGCGTCACCGGGTTGTCCGGGACCGATCGATTCCTCGGCATGGCCTTTGGCGCCGCCCGTGGCGTGTTGCTGGTGGTCGTGGCGGTCGGGCTGTTGAGCCTGGGGCCGGTACAGCAGGACGGGTGGTGGAAAGAATCACAACTCGTGCCGAAGTTTTTATTGGTCGCAGACTGGTCCAAAAACCTGATCCTGGGGTGGAGCAGTCAGTGGCTTGCCAGCGGAATCAGCGTACCCGCTGAAATTCCGTTCAAGGAGCACCTCTTGCCCGCAGCCAAAACGCCGCAGTGAGTCGTGTTCAGTTCAGATCCATAAAGTAGGGGTTGCGTCGCATGTGTGGCATCGTCGGTATCGTCGGTAAGTCGAACGTCAATCAGGCGCTGTATGACGCGCTAACCGTGCTCCAGCACCGCGGCCAGGACGCTGCCGGGATCGTGACCAGCCATGATGGCCGGTTGTTTCTGCGCAAGGACAATGGCCTGGTGCGTGACGTGTTCCATCAGCGTCACATGCAGCGCCTGGTCGGCCACATGGGAATCGGCCACGTCCGTTACCCAACCGCCGGCAGCTCGACATCGGCCGAGGCTCAGCCGTTCTACGTCAACTCGCCGTACGGCATCACCCTGGCGCACAACGGCAACCTGACCAACGTTGAACAACTGGCCAAGGAGATTTACGAATCTGACCTGCGCCACGTCAACACCAACTCCGATTCGGAAGTGCTGCTCAACGTGTTCGCCCACGAACTGGCCCAGCGCGGCAAGTTGCAGCCTACTGAAGAAGACGTGTTCGCCGCCGTGACTGACGTGCACAACCGTTGCGTCGGTGGCTACGCGGTCGTGGCGATGGTGACCGGCTACGGCATCGTCGGTTTCCGCGATCCGCACGGTATTCGCCCGATCGTGTTCGGCCAGCGTCACACCGACGAAGGCGTGGAGTACATGATCGCTTCCGAAAGCGTGGCCCTGGACGTATTGGGTTTCACCCTGATCCGCGACCTGGCACCGGGCGAAGCGGTCTACATCACCGAAGACGGCAAGCTGCACACCCGCCAGTGCGCGACCAACCCGTCGCTCACCCCGTGCATTTTCGAACACGTGTACCTGGCGCGTCCCGACTCGATCATGGACGGCGTGTCGGTGTACAAGGCGCGTCTGCGCATGGGCGAGAAACTCGCCGACAAGATCCTGCGTGAGCGTCCTGAGCACGACATCGACGTGGTCATCCCGATCCCGGACACCAGCCGCACCGCCGCGCTGGAATTGGCGAACCATCTGGGCGTGAAGTTCCGCGAAGGCTTCGTCAAGAACCGTTACATCGGCAGGACCTTCATCATGCCGGGCCAGGCCGCGCGGAAAAAATCCGTGCGCCAGAAGCTCAACGCTATCGAACTGGAATTCCGCGGCAAGAACGTGATGCTGGTGGACGACTCGATCGTCCGTGGCACCACCTGCAAGCAGATCATCCAGATGGCCCGTGAAGCTGGCGCGAAAAACGTCTACTTCTGTTCCGCAGCCCCGGCCGTGCGTTACCCGAACGTGTACGGCATCGACATGCCGAGCGCGCACGAGTTGATCGCGCACAACCGCAGCACCCAGGACGTGGCCGACCTGATCGGCGCCGACTGGCTGATCTATCAAGACCTGCCGGACTTGATCGAAGCGGTCGGCGGCGGCAAGATCAAGATCGACAGCTTCGACTGCGCGGTGTTTGATGGTCAGTACGTCACCGGCGATATCGATGATGTCTACCTGAACAAGATCGAGCAGGCGCGCAACGATGCCTCCAAGGTCAAGACCCAGGCGGTCAGTGCGATCATCGATCTGTACAACAACTGAGTTTCCACCGGCCCTGAGGGGCCGGTTTTGTATCTACCAAGGCTCCCGGCAGCGGGAGCCGCGCAAGGAGTGACAGCATGAGTCAGGATTGGGATGCCGGTCGGCTGGACAGCGACCTCGAAGGCGTAGCGTTCGATACCCTGGCCGTCCGCGCCGGTCAGCACCGCACGCCGGAAGGCGAACACGGTGACCCGATGTTCTTCACTTCCAGCTACGTGTTCCGCACCGCCGCCGACGCTGCCGCGCGCTTTGCCGGTGACGTGCCGGGCAACGTTTATTCGCGTTACACCAACCCGACCGTGCGCTCGTTCGAAGAGCGTATTGCCGCGCTGGAAGGCGCCGAGCAGGCCGTGGCGACCGCCACTGGCATGGCGGCGATCATGGCAGTGGTGATGAGCCTGTGCAGTGCCGGCGACCACGTGCTGGTGTCGCGTAGCGTGTTTGGCTCGACCATCAGTCTGTTCGAGAAGTACTTCAAGCGCTTCGGCGTCGAAGTCGATTACGTGCCGTTGGCCGAATTGTCCGGCTGGGACGCCGCCATCAAGCCCAACACCAAGTTGCTGTTCGTCGAATCGCCATCCAATCCGCTGGCGGAATTGGTTGATATCGCCGCTCTGGCGCAAATTGCTCACGCCAAAGGCGCGATGCTGGTGGTCGATAACTGCTTCTGCACACCGGCGCTGCAACAACCGCTGAAGCTCGGCGCCGACGTAGTGGTGCATTCGGCCACCAAGTTCATCGACGGCCAGGGACGTTGTATGGGCGGCGTGGTGGCTGGTCGCAGCGAGCAGATGAAAGAGATCGTCGGTTTCCTGCGCACCGCCGGGCCGACCCTCAGCCCGTTCAATGCCTGGATTTTCCTCAAGGGCCTGGAAACCCTCAACCTGCGGATGAAGGCGCATTGCGCCAATGCCCAGGCACTGGCCGAATGGCTGGAGCAGCAGGACGGTATCGAAAAAGTGCATTACGCCGGCCTCAAGAGCCACCCGCAGTACGAGTTGGCCCAGCGGCAGCAGAAAGGTTTTGGCGCCGTGGTCAGCTTCGAGGTCAAGGGTGGCAAGGAGGGCGCCTGGCGCTTTATCGATGCAACCCGGTTGATCTCCATCACCGCCAACCTGGGTGACAGCAAAACCACCATCACCCATCCGAGCACCACCTCCCACGGCCGTCTGGCGCCGGCGGAGCGTGAGGCAGCGGGGATTCGTGACAGCCTGATCCGCGTCGCGGTCGGCCTGGAAGATGTGGCCGACCTGCAAGCGGACCTGGCGCGCGGGCTGGCAGCCTTGTGATCGAGTTGTCCACGCCTGGCGTTGGCCTTAACGGTCGCGTTGCCCTGGTAACCGGTGCTGCACGCGGCATCGGCCTTGGGATCGCGGCCTGGCTGATCTGTGAAGGATGGCAAGTGGTGTTGACCGACCTGGATCGTGAGCGCGGTTCGAAAGTGGCCAAGGTCTTGGGCGACAATGCCTGGTTCATCACCATGGACGTGGCGGACGAGTCCCAGGTCGCCACCGGCGTTGCCGAGGTGCTGGGTCAATTCGGCCGTCTTGATGCGCTGGTGTGCAACGCTGCGGTCGCCGATCCGCACAACATCACTCTGGAAAGCCTCGAGCTCAAGCACTGGAACCGCGTGCTGGCGGTGAACCTGGGTGGGCCGATGCTGCTGGCCAAGCACTGTGCGCCGTATCTGCGCGCGCACAACGGAGCGATCGTCAACCTGGCCTCGACACGTGCCGGACAGTCCGAACCTGACACCGAGGCCTATGCGGCGAGCAAGGGTGGGCTGTTGGCCTTGACCCACGCCTTGGCCATCAGCCTCGGTCCGGAGATCCGCGTCAACGCCGTCAGCCCCGGCTGGATCGACGCCCGCGACCCGGCGTCACGGCGTGCCGAGCCGCTGACGGATGCCGATCACGCGCAGCATCCGGCGGGCAGGGTAGGGACGGTGGAGGACGTGGCGGCGATGGTGGCCTGGCTGCTGTCGCGCAATGCCGGTTTCGTCACAGGCCAAGAGTTCGTGGTCGACGGCGGCATGACCAAGAAGATGATCTACCGCGATTAGCCGTTCTGAAAAAACTTCAATCCTGCTATTGACTTAGCTTCGGTACCTGCGTAAATTTCGCGGCCTCAGAGATGCAAAGGGTGATTAGCTCAGCTGGGAGAGCGTCTGCCTTACAAGCAGAATGTCGGCGGTTCGATCCCGTCATCACCCACCATTTTTGAGTCTTGCGAAAGCAGGAAGGAAGCTGAAAAGCATCCACCGACGCGCAGCGGTAGTTCAGTCGGTTAGAATACCGGCCTGTCACGCCGGGGGTCGCGGGTTCGAGTCCCGTCCGCTGCGCCATATTTTCCAGATCGGTTGCGACCGGCCTGAGATTGAAAAACCGCAAGGTGCTTCAATCCGACAAAGGTTCACACAGACGCAAGTCTGAGCGATACGCAGCGGTAGTTCAGTCGGTTAGAATACCGGCCTGTCACGCCGGGGGTCGCGGGTTCGAGTCCCGTCCGCTGCGCCATATCTGCCTCAAGGCCCACTGAACGCCTTGAAGCACGAAGCAAGCGAAAGCTGCTTTGATCCGATAGCAAAGACCCTGGTCGAAAGGCCGGGGTTTTTTGTTTCTGCGATTTGATCATTTAATCATCTGAGCTGATAGTGCATTTAAATGCGCTCTCTTATCTGCTGTCTGTGCGTCTGTAAATGACTGATCTATGTATCTACAAGTATCTATATCTCGGTTAGATACAGTGAGATACATGTCATAAGGTTAGTTGTTTAAAATCTTTTGGCTGTTATTTAAATATCCGCATACTCCCTGTTTGCCATGTTCGGACGACCGATAAGTTAGCCCGGGCGGGCGTCATTCAATAACGGAGGCGGGTATTAATGAGTACAACAAAAAAGGCGACGTTCGGTGCAGGGTGTTTCTGGGGTGCCGAGCATGCATTTCGGGCGATCGAGGGGGTGGTCGATACCCGCGTCGGTTTCGCCTCGGCCGCCGGTGATGACAGCGTGCAGATCGAAGTGGTGCAGATTGAGTTCGACGCGGCTCGCTTGCCTTACCCTGAACTGGTCGAGCATTTCTGGGGGCTGCACAATCCGACATCAATTGACCGGCAGGGGGCTGACAGCGGCACCAAGTACCGTTCAGCGATCTTCGTGCACGACGCCGAACAGCAGGTGGTGGCGAGGCAGGCCAAGCAGGCGCTGACCGAGTCGGGCCGCTACAGCAAGCCCGTGGTGACCCACATTCTTGAGTTGGGTGCGGTGGAGTGGGCGAGCGAAGATCAACAGCGTTATCTGGAGAAACACGGCAAGACCAGTTGCTCGCTCTAGTTTTCTAACTATTCGTAACGTCACGCGGCTCGGTAATGGAACTTACAGGGCGCGCCGCCGTTCGCCCCTCTAATCATCAGAGCAACACTATCACTATGATTAAAACCACCGTTGTTTCTTCTCTGTTAAGTACTGCGTTATTGTGTGTCGCGCCTTTCGCGCAGGCGGCGTCGACTTTGGTTTATTGCTCGGAGGGCAGCCCGGCAGGGTTTGATCCAGGGCAATACACCACTGGCACCGATTTCGATGCGTCGGCCGAAACCATCTTCAATCGCTTGACTCAGTTTGAGCGTGGCGGCACCTCTTTGGTAGAAGGCTTGGCGACGAGTTGGGATGTGTCGCCCGACGTACACACCTACACGTTCCACTTGCGCAAAGGTGTGAAGTTTCACACCACGCCCTGGTTCACTCCGACCCGTGATTTCAATGCGGACGATGTGCTATTCACGTTTAACCGCATGCTCAACAAGGACGATCCGTTTCGCAAAGCCTACCCGACTGAATTCCCATACTTCACTGACATGGGCCTGGACAGCAACATCACCGCGGTCAACAAAGTTGACGACTACACCGTCCAGTTCCACTTGAAGACTGTCGACGCCGCGTTCGCCCAAGACATGGCGATGAGTTTTGCGTCAATTCAGTCGGCGGAGTATGCCGCGAAGTTGCTGAAGGAAGGCAAGCCGTCCGACCTCAATCAAAAACCGATCGGCACCGGGCCGTTTGTGTTCAAGAGTTACCAGAAAGACTCAAACATTCGCTTCACCGGCAATAAGGATTACTGGAAGCCGGACGACGTGCGCCTGGATAACCTGATTTTTGCCATTACCCCGAACCCATCGGTGCGTGTGCAGAAGTTGGCCAAGAATGAATGCCAGGTCAGCTATTACCCGCGACCGGCGGATCTGGCGGCGTTGCGTGCGGACAAGAACCTGAACCTGCCGAGTCAGGCCGGTTTCAACATCGGCTACCTGGCGTACAACACGCTGCCCAAGATCAAGGGTCACGACGAAGCCAATCCGATGGCGCAGTTGAAAGTGCGTCAGGCGCTGGACATGGCGATCAACAAACAGAACATCATCGACGCCGTGTACGAAGGGGCTGGGCAACTGGCGGTGAACGCAATGCCGCCGACCCAGTGGTCGTACGACACCAGCATCGCCGATGCTCCACGAGACATCGAAAAAGCCAGGCAATTGCTCAAGGAGGCCGGGGTTGCCGATGGCACGGAGATCACCTTGTGGGCAATGCCGGTGCAGCGTCCCTACAACCCCAACGCTAAATTGATGGCGGAGATGATCCAGGCGGATTGGGCGAAAATCGGTATCAAAGCGAAGATCGTCAGTTATGAATGGGGCGAGTACAACAAGCGCGCCAAGCAAGGTGAAAACGGAGCAATTCTAATTGGATGGAGTGGCGACAACGGCGACCCAGACAATTGGCTGGGAACGCTGTTTGGTTGCGACGCGCTGGAAGGCAACAACTATTCGAAATGGTGCGACCCAACTTATGACGCGCTGATCAAAGAAGCCAAGGCGACCGCCGATCATGGCAAACGCGTCGAGCTGTACCAGCGGGCGCAGCATGTGCTCAAAGACGCGGTGCCGATCACGCCGATCGCTCACTCGACAATCTTCCAGCCGCTGAGTAAAGCCGTGGATGGCTACAAGATCAGTCCGTCCGGCTACAGCTCGTTTTATGGCGTCGGCCTCAAGTAACAGCGTTGCGCGCGGATCCACTACCGGCTGAGCCCCGTGCGCACTGATGGCAGCGGATAGGGCCGGGCGCTGACGTTTATGGGCGCCGGCCTGGTTGTCGGTCGGCTCCAGACAAGGGGGGGGGCGATTGGAGCTCCGTCTTGAGACAGTCGATAAACGCGCGCAACTTCTTCGGCGCGTTCTGCCCTTAAAAGTGGAACACGGGATGTGGCGCTTGTTACGTTTAGCGGTCAGTAACCCAACTTGTCTCGCAGCCCGTAATACCAAGCGCCCAAGGCCGCGAACGGCGTGCGCAACAGTTGCCCGCCGGGGAAGGGGTAATGTGGCAAGTCGGCAAACGCATCGAAGCGCTGGGCCTGGCCCCGTAGTGCCTCGGCCAGCACCTTGCCAGCCAGGTGCGTGTAGGTAACGCCATGGCCGCTGCAACCCTGGGAGTAATAAATGTTGTCGCCGAGGCGCCCGACCTGCGGGAGACGCGACAGAGTCAGCAGGAAATTTCCGGTCCAGGCGTAATCAATCTTTACGTCCTTGAGTTGTGGAAAGGCCTTGAGCATTTTCGGGCGAATGATCGCTTCGATGTTCGCCGGGTCCCGAGCGCCGTAAACCACGCCACCGCCGAAGATAAGGCGCTTGTCGCTGGTCAGTCGGTAGTAGTCGAGCAAGTAGTTGCAGTCTTCGACGCAATAGTCCTGAGGCAACAACGCCTTCGCTAGTTCTTCACCCAAGGGTTCGGTAGTGATCACTTGCGTGCCGCACGGCATCGACTTGGCCGCCAGTTCCGGCACCAAATTACCGAGGTAGGCGTTGCCGGCAACGATGATGAACTTGGCCCTGACCTTGCCCTGAGGCGTGTGCACCACCGGATTGGCACCGCGCTCGATGCGCACCGCCGGCGATTGCTCATAAATAGTGCCGCCCAAGGACTCGACGGCAGCGGCCTCACCGAGGGCCAGGTTGAGCGGATGAATGTGCCCGCCGCTCATGTCGAGCATGCCGCCGACGTACTGGTCGCACGCCACGACCTCGCGGACGCGCTGCTGGTCCAGCAGCTCCAGTTGCGTGTGGCCGAAGCGTTCCCACAAGCGTTTTTGGGATTCGAGATGACCCATTTGCTTGGGAGTGATCGCGGCAAACACGCCGCCGTCCTTCAGGTCGCACTGGATGTTGTACTTGGCGACTCGCTCGCGAATGATCCGGCCGCCCTCGAACGCCATCTGCCCCAACAGCTGCGCCTGCCTGGGGCCGACGCTGCGCTCGATCACGTCGATGTCACGGCTGTAGCTGTTAACGATTTGCCCGCCATTGCGCCCTGACGCGCCAAAGCCGACCTTGGCCGCTTCTAGCACGGTGACGCGAAAGCCGCTTTCCAGCAGGAACAGTGCCGACGACAGCCCGGTGTAGCCCGCGCCGATCACGCAGACATCGGTCTCGACGTCGTCTTGCAGTGCCGGGCGCGGCGGCACCGCATTGGCGGACGCGGCGTAATAGGATTCGGGGTAGGGAGTGTTCGCCATCCTGCAGCCTCTGTTTAATATATTTTACGAGTGCGCCGATCCTACCCGAGAAAAAAATCCTCCGCCAGCCAGCCGGATTTTCCGGCCCGCCAACGCAATTAAATATTTTGCATATTCATAGGGTTAGCCCAAAAAAGGTGTTGACACCTTTTTGGAATTCCGTAGAATGCCGCCTCACAGCAGGCACGTAGCTCAGTTGGTTAGAGCACCACCTTGACATGGTGGGGGTCGTTGGTTCGAGTCCAATCGCGCCTACCAAACAAAATCCGCTCTGCTGGGCGGTCTAGAAGGGCTCACCGAAAGGTGGGCCCTTTTTTGTTGCGTGTGGAATTTGCCAAAGCCTTGGGCATCTCTATCGATTCCACGTCTTTTTCGGGTGCCGCTAAAGGCACGATGACATCAGCCGATGAATTAGAACGGAAGTCCAAACTTCCGACTTTCAAAGGCAACCAATAGCCTGCTTTTTTCGTACTTTTTTGCTCATGGATGTTTAAGCGCTGCCGCCCTCATCACTCTTTGAAGTCGAAAATAATGATCGAGCCTGAACGGATCGTCACCCTTTCACGGGAAGTGGAATCACTCGCCAATCGCGGCGTCAGTGACATACAAATGATCACTCGCCAGACCCGATTGCTGGCCATCAATGCGCTGATCGAAGCGGCGCATGCCGGCAAAGCCGGGTTGGGTTTTTCGGTGGTGGCCGAAGAAGTCAAAAATATCTCTGAACGTATTTCAAAAATCGCCAGCGGCCTCACCGAAGACTTGCAGGTGTCGGTCAACGAGTTGACTGATCTAGGCCGCAGCATGTGCTTTGATGTACGTGGGCAGCGGCTGGCGGATTTGTCCTTGAATTTGATCGAGATCATCGACCGCAACCTGTACGAGCGCACCTGTGACGTACGCTGGTGGGCGACGGATGCATCGCTGGTGGATCTGCTGATCAATCAAACGCCGCAAAGCTGTGTCCATGCCAGTGAGCGCTTGGGGATCATTCTCGACAGCTACACCGTGTACCTGGACATCTGGGTGGCCGACCTCAATGGGCAGGTCATCGCGTCGGGGCGGGCCGGGACCTTTGATAAAGTCATCGGCGCCAACGTCGCCGAGGCGCCGTGGTTCAAGCAAGCGCTGCGACATTCATCAGGCGATCAGTATTTTGCCGGCGAAGTGGCGGTCGAGCCGCTGCTCAATGGCGCGCAAACCTGTGCGTTCAGTGCGGCGGTGCGCGGCAAGACGGGCAAGCAGGCGCCGGTGATTGGGGTGATCGGGATTATGTTCGACTGGAAGAGCCAGGCCGATTCGGTCATCAACGGAGTGCGCCTGAGTGACGAGGAGCGTGCTAGAAGTCGAGTGATGATGGTCGACGCCAAGCACCGGATCATTGCTAGCTCTGACGCGCAGAGTCATCTGGGCGAGAGCATTGAATTACGGCCCAAGGCCGGGCAGCCCAACGGTTACAGCTCCCTGAGCGAAAACCACATTCAGGCCTATGCCATGACGCCCGGGTTCGAGACCTATCCCGGCATGGGCTGGCTCGGTGTCATCGAGCAGCAACTGCCGGCCATTGATTCGTAGCAGGACCTTTGGCGAGGCACCGGCACGCGCGCGCTTTTTGGGCTACTACTGACAGCTCAATCAAAATCCTAGCCTGAAGGAAGCCGCGCGATGCTTGCTCATTGGTCTTTGGCTGCAATTCATTTGTTGGCGTTCGCCCTGGGATTCTGGGCGGTGCTCAATCGTGGCACGGCGTTCAGTCGATTGGCCGCCGGAACGGCGCAGGCGCGCAGCGTGTTGCTCGCCGACAACCTGTGGGGCATCTCTGCGGTAATTTTGCTGGTCAGCGGTGGGATGCGCGCCTTTGGTGGGTACGAAAAAGGCACGGAGTATTACCTGTATCAGCCGTTGTTTCACCTGAAGATGACGCTGTTCGCGCTCATTCTGTTGCTGGAAATAATGCCCATGATCACCCTGATCAAATGGCGGATTGCACTGGGTCGCGGCAAGGCGATTGAGGCAGGCCGGGCGAAGATCTACGCGCGGATCAGCCATAGCCAGGCGTTGCTGATGATGCTGATGGTCGTGGCGGCCACGGGCATGGCGCGGGGATTCAGTTTCGGATAGGCGATTTCTCAGTGGTTAAAACGAATCGTCTTACAGCGAATCATGATGGGGATAGTTAGTATCGGTTCCAAGTTGTTACCGCGCTGTTTGCGATTTGGAAAGCCGATATTTGGATCCATCGAGAAGGAGGGGGCGAACGGGAGTCACAAGGGGAGAGGGGGCTTGAATCTTTAGCCAGCCATGCTCTGGGGCGCAAGGGCTGGCTACTGACTGCAACGGGATTCAGGGAGTGTTCGGCTTGTCGGGGGCAGTGAGGCCGGCCTGAATGCGTTGGTAGATTTCTTCGCGATGCACCGCAACGTTTTTCGGGGCGTTGATGCCAATCCTGACTTGCTGGCCGCTCACGCCCAGAATGGTGATCGTAATGTCATCACCGATGTTTATGCTTTCACCGACTTTGCGGGTGAGTATCAGCATGGTCTTCTCCTTGATTGCGTGGTAGGGCACCTGATTCAAAAAGTGCAGAGGTCGGTGGTCTGTATAGATTAATGCCAGTTGTCATGTTGTGGGTGCCTCATTCTGACGCGCAGACGCTGCATTAATTCCCAAGGCGCAACTATACAGCGCCGCACATCATCATTCTCGTTGTTTTGTGGCCGTTTTGTCGCACTCATCAAGTGCGCGCGAGTGATAAAATCGCGATTTTTGGCTTTCAGAGGAAAACGCTGTGCGCAAAATGGCCGTGGTAATTGCAGTACTGGCACTGGCGGGATGCGGTGAAGGCAAGCAGGTTGAAGCTCGCAAGGCCTCTAACGCAACGGTTTCAGCGCCGGCCGTGGCCGCAGGTCCATTGTGGGACCTGGAAGTGCGCGGGGTTACTCCCCAGGCAGTCAGCGACCTGAGCGGCTGGTTGATCGAGCACAGCTTTGTCTCCAACGTGGTCACCGAAAATGGCAAGGTGCGCATACTGGTGGGGCCGTTCAACACCAAGGCTGAGGCCGAAGCGCGACAAGTCGAACTGACGGCGGCGTTGGTTCGTGCGAAAAAACAGAACATCGAATCGTTGGTGGTGGAGCGTCCCGCAGCGCCGTAACGCATTTCAGGAGCGCGCTGTTGCTTGGGATCGCCGGCTGATCGCGATACCCCGACTCCACCAATAAAAAGGCTCTGTTCATCACTGATCAGGCCTTTTTTTTCGGCTTGGCCTGCTCAGCCACAGGCCTTCAAATTCACCGGGCCGACAAACTCGTTGCCGCGTCCCATCACACAGGCAACGCTTTGGTTACGCTGTCGCTCCCAAGCCTCGACCGGATAGGTTTTGTTCCAGGCTTCATAGAGTTGGCGGTCCTGGCGGGACAGTTTCAGACCGTATTGCTTGCTCATGTAGAAGTAAGTGCGCGCGATCATGCCTCGAATGGATGGCCGTGGCATGACCTTCTTGGCCTTGAAATCAATCTGCGTCTGGCAGGAACCGTATTGCCCCGTCTGCACCGGCAACCAGCCGTAACTGAAGTTGCTGCGATCGCCGTTGACCTCGCCGATGCTTGGCACCAGGTTGTGCAAGTCAGCTTCGGCGCGTTGGTAGGTCGGGTCGTAGCGGGTGCAATTCTTGCGTCCGCCCTGTTGCCAGCATTGGCGCTGATGACCGATCTGCCAGGCCGGGACGATGTGTTCCCACTCAATGCGCTCCGCGCGCTTGGCGTTCTTGCGGGGCACGTAACCGCAGGCTGCGAGGTTGACGCGGTTACCGGTGTATTTGCAGCCGCAATAGAACTCGGTGGACTGCGGCGCGTACAACTTCCACGCGACTTTCTTGGCTTCGCTGAAGGTACGGGGCGCAGCGGCTTGGGTGCCCGTTGCGATCAACAGCAACAGCAGGGCAGAACAAAAGCGGACACTCATTGACTCAATCTTCCTTCGGCACGACCCAGAAAATCTGCACGCCACCATCGTCGCGGTAGGCGAGGGTGACGTTGTCGTTTTCGTCGATCTCTTCGAGCAGTTGCTCCCAGTCCGCCTGCGGTTCATCCGGCAAACGGAAGATCAGCGCAGCGCGAGCTTTCTGGGCGGTCGGGGAATTGATGATTTTCGAGATGCGCTGGCCCATGCGTGCGTAGGCATCTGGAGAAGAACTGGCGGCCACGGAGTTATCCTTATTAAGCTGTACGTGCATACAGTATTTAACTGTAAGCGTTTTCGCAACTGCTTAAATTTCAAGAAAATCCTCTGACAGCGCTTTTTCCTTTTTGGTGTAGGAAGTGTCGATTTTTTATGGTGGGAGAGCGGGTGCGTTATCGCGTATCACTCGCCTGAGCGGCGAACGGCAGTGCCCGGCCTGATCAGACCGGGCGGGAGCCGGGATCAATATTCCCAGAACATCCGTTGCAGCTCTTTACTGTCATTAGTCTTGGTCAGCGCGACCATCGCTAAGATGCGCGCTTTCTGAGGGTTCAAATCATGGGCGACGACCCAGTCATATTTATCGTCTGGCTGCTCCGCGTTACGCAGGACGAAACCGCCGGCATTGACGTGGGATGAACGGATGATTTGCACGCCATCCTTGCGCAGGGCCTGCAAGGTCGGGACCACCCGGGACGATACAGAACCATTGCCGGTGCCGGCGTGAATGATCGCCTTGGCGCCCGCCTGAGCCAGTGCCTTGTAAGCCGTGTCGCTGACGTTGCCGTAGGAATAGGCGATTTCTACGTCGGGAAGGCTCTTGATGGTCTTGATATCAAACTCCGAGTCCAGGGTGTGACGCTTGGCCGGCAGGCGGAACCAGTACGATTTGCCTTCGACCACCATGCCCAGTGGACCCCAGGCGCTTTTGAACGCTTCGGTCTTGATGTTGATCGATTTGCTGACATCGCGACCGGACTGGATTTCGTCGTTCATGGTCACCAGCACGCCTTTGCCACGCGCCTCTTTGCTACTGGCCACGGCGACCGCGTTGTACAGGTTGAGCATACCGTCCGCCGACATGGCGGTGCCCGGACGCATGGAGCCGACGACGATGATCGGTTTGTCGGTTTTTTCCACCAGGTTCAGGAAGTAGGCAGTTTCTTCCAGGGTGTCGGTGCCGTGAGTGATGACGATGCCATCGACGTCGTTGCTGTCGGCCAGTTCGGCTACACGACGGCCCAGTTGCAGCAGGTTGTCGTTAGTGATGCTTTCGGAGGCTATCTGCATCACTTGTTCACCGCGCACGTTGGCCAATTGGCTGAGTTCGGGCACGCCAGCAATCAATTGCTCGATCCCAACTTTCGCGGCCTGGTACGTCGCGCTGTTCGCGGCGCTGGCACCGGCCCCGGCAATGGTGCCGCCGGTGGCAAGAATCACGACGTTGGCGAGTTTTTGAGGTGGCGGGGTTTCTTTTGCCTGAAGGGCGGTAGGAAGCAGGAGTAGGAGGGCTAAGGCGCCCGGAACGAAAGTTTTCAAAGCAGATGTCATTATTTTCTCTCTAGTTGTAGTGACGGTGCGGGTGCAGGTCTATCTAGAAACGCCTCCGGGCCGATCTGAATGCCGAAGGTAAGCGTGGTAGAGCAGGATCTGTACCATTCGCCGGTTAAACAGAAAATAAACATAAGTCTCTGATTGTTAGCGTTTAATTCCTGCGTCGCAGTCCGGCTCGCGGTGCCGCCTATCCGGGTTTCCGAACAGGTGTGTGGACATTTGTTCGGCTGACCGAAAGGGCTGACGGCTGCTTTCCAGTGAAGGGCGCGCGTTTACTCAAGAAAGTCAGAGCGGGGTCGATGGACTGTTAGCCCTTTCTCTTCCCTGGAGCTTTCATGTCTTTTTCTGTCGGATTCCCCAATGCCAGCGGCGTCACCATCGGCGGTCAGTCCAGTGCAACCATCAAGGCGATGAGCGAGGCGGCAAGCGACGCCGCAAAGGCGGCGCTGGGCGTTGAAGCGGAAGACGACGGCACGGTCCGCACCGGGCCGTTGAGCGCTCAGCCAGAAGAGAAGAAAGCCGAAAACAGCAACCAAAGCATTGCGGTGAAAACATTGCTCAAGCGCATGCAGGAATTGCAGGAACAATTGCAGCGCCAGCAGCAACAACTGGCGGCCGCCGAAGCCGCGTCTTATCCGACTGAGGAAGCGCGGACGGCGACGATCATGGCGATGCAAAGCCAGATCGGCGATACCAACGGTGCCTTGGCGCAGGTCACTGGAAATCTGGTCAAGGAATTAGCGAAAGACACCTCGAGCGGCAGCGTGATTAATACCACTGCTTGAGTGCAGCGGATTTTGTCTTAGACGCGAATAAACATGTTTTGTGGTCGTTGACAAATCTCCGCCGGGTTCTCATAGTTCGATCTACGCAAACGTTTGCGAGGTGGTTGTGGTGGCTTATTGCGCCGAACGCGGTGTGACAGCCTAACCCAGCGCAAGCGTTGCTCACAAATAATCATAAGATCGGAGTGAACCCATGAAGCTGCCATTCGCTGGACGTCTTCTCGCTGTCGCCATGCTGGCTGCCACCGCCACGCTGCCGCTGTCCTCGGCCTTCGCCGACACCCCCGAAAAACCTAAAGTCGCTCTGGTCATGAAATCCCTGGCCAATGAATTCTTCCTGACCATGGAGGATGGCGCCAAGGCCTACCAGAAAGACCACGCGGCCGACTTCGATCTGATCTCCAACGGCATCAAGGATGAAACCGATACCGCAGGCCAGACCCGTATCGTCGAGCAGATGATTCTGGCCAAGGTCAACGCGCTGGTGATTGCCCCCGCTGACTCCAAAGCCATGGTGCCAGTGATCAAGAAAGCCATCGATGCCGGGATCACCGTGATCAACATCGACAATCAGCTAGACCCGGCCGTGGTCAAAAGCAAAAACATCAGCGTGCCTTTCGTAGGCCCGGACAACCGCAAAGGCGCACGCTTGGTGGGTGAATACCTGGCCAAGCAACTGAAGGCAGGCGACCAGGTCGGCATCATCGAAGGCGTGTCCACCACCACCAACGCCCAGGCGCGTACCGCAGGCTTCAAAGATGCCATGGAAGCCGCGCAGATCAAGGTGGTTTCGGTGCAGTCCGGTGATTGGGAAATCGACAAAGGCAACAAAGTCGCCGCCTCGATCCTCAGCGAATACCCTGATGTCAAAGCCTTGCTGGCCGGTAACGACAGCATGGCCGTTGGCGTCGTCTCGGCCGTTCGTGCGGCGGGCAAGGCCGGCAAAGTGCAAGTGGTCGGCTACGACAACATCAACGCAATCAAGCCGATGCTCAAGGATGGCCGCGTGCTCGCCACCGCCGACCAGTACGCCGCCAAGCAAGCAGTGTTCGGCATCGAAACCGCGCTGAAAATCGTCAAGGGCGAGAAGGTCGACAGCGGCACCGATGGCGTGATCGAAACGCCGGTCGAGCTGGTTACCAAGTAAGTCTTCCTGGCGACACAAGGGCGCTCGCCCGACCGGGCGGGCGCATGGAGAGTTTTATGTCAGTTTCGGCCCCGAACGCTGTTCTTTCGGTCAGCGGTATCGGCAAGACCTACGCACAACCTGTGTTGACCGGCATTGACCTGACGCTGATGCGCGGCGAAGTGCTGGCGCTGACCGGTGAAAACGGCGCCGGCAAAAGCACGTTGTCCAAGATCATCGGCGGGTTGGTCACACCAACCACCGGCCAGATGCAGTTCCAGGGCCAGGATTACCGGCCGGGCAGCCGTACTCAGGCGGAAGACCTGGGCATTCGCATGGTCATGCAGGAACTCAATCTGCTGCCGACGCTGTCGGTGGCGGAAAACCTGTTTCTCGATAATCTGCCCAGCCATGGCGGGTGGATCAGTCGCAAACAATTGCGCAAGGCCGCCATCGAGGCCATGGCCCAGGTTGGCCTGGACGCAATTGACCCCGACACCCTGGTCGGTGAACTGGGGATCGGCCACCAGCAGATGGTGGAAATCGCCCGCAACCTGATTGGCGATTGCCATGTACTCATTCTCGACGAGCCGACGGCGATGCTGACGGCCCGGGAAGTGGAAATGCTGTTCGAACAGATCACCCGCCTGCAGGCTCGCGGCGTGTCGATCATTTACATCTCACACCGCCTCGAAGAACTGGCGCGAGTGGCGCAGCGCATTGCCGTGCTGCGCGATGGCAATCTGGTGTGCGTCGAGCCGATGGCCAACTACAACAGCGAGCAACTGGTGACCCTGATGGTCGGTCGCGAGCTCGGTGAGCACATGGACCTGGGGCCACGGCAGATCGGTGCGCCAGCGCTGACGGTGAAGAACCTCAGCCGCTCCGACAAGGTCCGCGACGTGTCCTTCGAAGTCCGCGCCGGAGAGATTTTTGGCATCTCCGGATTGATCGGGGCAGGGCGCACCGAGCTGTTGCGCCTGATTTTCGGCGCCGATGTTGCCGACAGCGGCTCCGTGGCGCTGGGCTCGCCGGCGCAAGTGGTGAGCATTCGTTCGCCCGCCGACGCGGTGGGGCACGGCATCGCCTTGATCACTGAAGACCGCAAGGGCGAGGGCTTGCTGCTCAGCCAATCGATCAGTGCCAATATTGCCCTGGGTAACATGCCGGTGATCTCAAGCGGCGGCGTGGTCAGTAACAGCGACGAAACCGCCCTGGCGCAGCGCCAGATCAAGGCCATGCGCATCCGCAGTTCCAGTCCGACGCAATTGGTCTCGGAACTGTCCGGTGGCAATCAACAGAAAGTGGTGATCGGTCGCTGGCTGGAACGCGACTGCTCGGTGATGCTGTTCGACGAACCGACCCGAGGCATCGACGTCGGCGCCAAATTCGACATCTATGCCTTGCTCGGCGAACTGACGCGCCAAGGCAAAGCGCTGGTGGTGGTGTCCAGCGACCTGCGCGAATTGATGCTGATCTGCGACCGGATCGGGGTGCTGTCGGCCGGCAAGCTGATCGACACTTTCGAGCGCGACAGCTGGACCCAGGATGATTTGCTTGCTGCCGCGTTTGCCGGCTACCAAAAACGTGATGCGTTGCTCAACGAAGCAGCGCCTAGGGATCTCCCATGAAAACTGCTTCTTCCGCCGGCAAAGCCAGTGGCAATTTCTACGGCCTCGGCACTTACCTGGGCCTGGCGGGCGCCTTGCTGGCAATGGTTGCGCTGTTCTCGGTCATGAGCAGCCACTTCCTGTCCTACGACACGTTCAGCACCCTGGCCAACCAGATTCCCGACCTGATGGTGCTGGCGGTAGGCATGACCTTTGTACTGATCATCGGCGGTATCGATTTGTCGGTGGGTTCGGTGCTGGCGCTGGCGGCATCGACTGTCAGCGTGGCGATTCTCGGCTGGGGCTGGAGCGTGATGCCGGCGGCGTTGCTGGGCATGGCAGTCGCCGCATTGGCAGGCACCGTCACCGGTTCGATCACAGTGGCCTGGCGCATTCCGTCGTTCATCGTGTCGCTGGGCGTACTGGAAATGGCCCGTGGCCTGGCGTACCAGATGACCGGCTCGCGCACTGCCTACATCGGTGACTCGTTCGCCTGGCTGTCGAATCCGATTGCGTTTGGCATCTCGCCGTCGTTCATCATTGCACTGCTGGTGATTTTCATCGCCCAGGCGGTGCTGACGCGCACGGTGTTTGGCCGTTATTTGATCGGCATCGGCACCAACGAAGAGGCCGTACGCCTGGCGGGGATCAATCCGAAGCCGTACAAAATTCTGGTGTTCAGCCTGATGGGGTTGCTGGCGGGTGTCGCTGCGCTGTTTCAGATATCCCGGTTGGAAGCCGCTGATCCTAACGCCGGTTCCGGCCTCGAGCTGCAAGTGATTGCCGCGGTGGTGATCGGCGGAACCAGCCTGATGGGCGGCCGTGGCTCGGTGATCAGCACCTTTTTCGGTGTGTTGATCATCTCGGTGCTCGCGGCGGGCCTGGCACAGATCGGCGCCACTGAACCAACCAAACGCATCATTACCGGCGCGGTGATCGTGATCGCCGTTGTCCTCGATACTTATCGCAGTCAGCGCGCAAGCCGGCGGGTTTGATTCATGGCAACGATCAAGGATGTGGCCGCCCTGGCGGGAATTTCCTACACCACGGTGTCCCACGTGGTGAACAAGACGCGCCCGGTCAGCGAAGAAGTGCGGGTCAAGGTCGAGGCTGCGATCAAGCGTCTCGACTACGTGCCCAGCGCCGTGGCGCGCTCGCTAAAAGCGAAAACCACGGCGACCATCGGCCTGCTGGTGCCCAACAGCCTCAACCCGTACTTCGCCGAACTGGCGCGGGGTATCGAGGATTATTGCGAGCGCAACGGCTACTGCGTGATCCTGTGCAACTCCGACGATAACCCCGATAAACAGCGCAGCTACCTGCGAGTGTTGTTAGAGAAACGTGTCGACGGCTTGATCGTGGCCTCTGCTGGCGACGACGGTCAGTTCGCCGAAGGCCTGGCCAGCGTGCGCACGCCCATGGTGGTGGTCGACCGCGGCCTCGACGGCGTAGATGCTGACCTGGTGCGGATCGACCACGAATATGGGGCCTACCTGGCGACCCGGCATTTGCTCGAATTGGGCCACACCGACATCGCTACCATCGGCGGCCCTCAGGGCACCAGCGTGGCGCAAATGCGTCTGGCGGGCTTCAACCGCGCGCTGCAAGAGGCGGGTATCGATGCCGTGCCCGGGCGCATTCTGCAAAGCGATTTCACCAGCACCGGCGGCTACAACGCGGCATCGCTGCTGCTCGAAAGCCAGCCGCCCTCGGCGATTTTCGCCGGCAACGACATGATCGGCATCGGCGTGCTGCGGGCGGCGGCGGAACGTAACATCCGCGTGCCCAGCGAACTGTCGGTCATTGGCTTCGACGATATTCAGATGAGCCGTTACGTGTACCCGGCCCTGACCACCGTGGGGCAATCAATCCTGCAACTGGGTGAGATGGCCGCCGAAGTTTTGTTGCGCCGCATTGCAACGCCGGCGCTGGCCACCGATCAGCGAATCGTGACGCCCAGTATCGTCTTGCGAGAATCGACCGCGCCGCTTTCCGGTGTGTTTGCCCAATACCGCTGAACCGAATGAATGAGTAGTGACGAATGCCTGCAAAAGTAGTGGTAATCGGTAGCCTGAACATGGACCTGGTGACGCGGGCGCCGCGGCTGCCCCGTGGTGGCGAGACGCTGATCGGTCATACCTTCGCCACGGTGTCTGGCGGCAAGGGCGCCAATCAGGCGGTCGCCGCCGCGCGCTTGGGCGCGCAGGTATCGATGGTCGGCTGCGTTGGCTCCGATGCCTATGGTCACGAGCTACGCGATGCCTTGCTGGCGGAGCAGATCGACTGCCAAGCAGTCAGCACCGTCGAGGACTCCAGCGGCGTGGCGTTGATCGTGGTGGATGACCAGAGCCAGAACGCAATCGTGATCGTCGCCGGTGCCAACGGTGCGCTGACTCCTGCGGTAATCGACCAGTTCGACGCCGTGCTGCAGGCAGCGGACGTGATTATCTGCCAGCTCGAAGTGCCGGATGCCACGGTCGGCCATGCGCTCAAGCGCGGTCGGGCACTGGGCAAAACGGTGATCCTCAATCCCGCGCCGGCGTCGCGCCCGCTGCCAGCGGACTGGTACGCGAATATCGATTACCTGATTCCCAATGAAAGCGAAGCGTCGGCGCTGACCGGCCTGTCGGTAGACTCGCTGGCGTCCGCCGAAGTGGCGGCCTCTCAACTGCTGACTGCCGGCGCTGGCAAAGTGATCATCACCCTCGGCGCTCAAGGCTCGTTGTTTGCCGATGGCCAGGGTTTCCAGCATTTCCCTGCGCCGAAAGTGCAGGCCGTCGACACCACGGCCGCCGGCGATACCTTCGTCGGTGGTTTTGCCGCCGCGCTGGCCTCTGGCCGCAGCGAAGCCGAGGCCATCGGCTTCGGTCAGGTGGCAGCCGCGCTATCGGTCACGCGCGCGGGTGCGCAACCCTCGATTCCTACCTTGTCCGACGTACAGGCGTTCCCGGCACCATGAAAAAGACCCCGTTGCTCAACATCGCTGTGTCACGGCTGATTGCCTCCCTGGGGCACGGTGACAAAGTCGTCATTGGCGATGCCGGCCTGCCCGTGCCTCCGGGCGTCGAGTTGATCGACCTGGCCTTGACCCACGGCGTGCCGGAGTTCATCAGCACCCTGAAGGTGGTGCTCAGCGAAATGCAGGTGGAAAGCCATGTGTTGGCTGATGAGCTGTTCGTCAAGCAACCACCGGCATTGGCTGCGCTGAATGAACTGAATGCCGCTGGCGCGGTAGGCGAGCGGACTTTGGTTAGCCACGAGCAATTCAAAGTGCTCAGCCAACAAGCGCGGGCGGTGATTCGCACCGGTGAATGTCAGCCGTATTGCAACATCGTGCTGGTGGCGGGGGTGACGTTCTAATCTCCAGCCCGGATTTCAGATTTTTCCCACGCACAAGGAGTGCGCCATGTACCGCTATGCTCAGAAACTGCCTCAACTGCTGTGGAGTGTTTTGCTCGTGTCCCTGCTGAACGCAACAAGCGCCCAGGCGGCGGAGAAGATTGACCTGATCATCGACACCGATCCCGGGGCTGACGATGTGGTCGCCTTACTGTTCGCGCTGGCCTCGCCGGAGGAACTGAACATTCGCGCGCTGACCACCGTGGCCGGCAATGTTCGGCTGGACAAGACCTCGCGCAATGCTCGTCTGGCCCGCGAGTGGGCCGGGCGCGAAGAGGTGCCGGTCTACGCCGGCGCACCGAAGCCGCTGATGCGTACGCCGATCTACGCGGAAAATATCCATGGCAAGGAAGGGCTGTCGGGCGTCACCGTGCACGAACCGAAGAAAGGACTGGCCGAAGGCAGTGCGGTCAATTACCTGATCGACACCTTGAAAACCGCCAAGCCTCACAGCATCACGCTGGCCATGCTCGGCCCGCAGACCAACCTGGCGCTGGCGCTGATTCAGGAGCCTGAAATCGTCCAGGGCATCAAGGAAGTGGTGATCATGGGTGGCGCACATTTCAACGGCGGTAACATCACGCCAGTGGCCGAATTCAACCTGTTCGCCGACCCGGAAGCCGCCGAAGTAGTGCTCAAGAGCGGCGTCAAGCTAACGTACTTGCCGCTAGATGTGACCCATAAAATCCTCACCAGTGACGCGCGCCTGAAGCAGATCGCCGCGTTGAACAACAACGCCAGCAAGCTGGTGGGCGATATTCTTAACGAGTACGTCAAGGGCGACATGGAGCACTACGGCCTGACCGGTGGCCCGGTGCATGACGCCACGGTGATCGCTTACTTGCTCAAGCCGCAGTTGTTCAGCGGCCGCTCCGTCAACGTGGTGGTCGACAGCCGGGAAGGCCCGACCTTCGGCCAGACCATCGTCGATTGGTACGACGGCCTCAAGGCGCCGAAGAACGCGTTTTGGGTCGAGAATGGCGATGCTCAAGGCTTCTTCGATCTACTGACCGAACGCCTGGCGCGGTTGAAGTAAGCTGATCCCCGCAGGTGCCAGCCTGCGGGTGTTTCACTCCCTTTCGGAATGCGCAGCGCCAAGGTGGCCGGCTGGGTACTTGCCGAAAATTTGCGCGATGAATGTCTGCGCGCCTTGCGTACCCAGCTCCTTGACCAATAAGTCGATGCTAATGATCGCCAACTCTTCCGGACTGCCGGGGCTGTACGAGCTATGGCCCTGCGGCCATTCGGCTTTGATGTCGGCTTTGATTGCAACGGTGGTCATGGTGGGCTCGCGAAGTCGGAAAAGTCTGTAGGCCGAGTTAACCATTTTGCGTTGCGTTTGGCACTGCGACTTAGGCATCAAATCGTTGCTATGCGACACTTGGCACTTTGCTGCTTCCAAGGACTGCACCGTGCAGATCGATTTGACTCAACCTGATGCCCTGACCCTCGACGCCGTGCGCCAATTGCTAGCCTCCGCCAATGACGACGAGCACACGCAACTGCGCGTGACCCGGGCCGGCATCGCCTACATTTCCTCGGGCGTGGTCGGCGGCAGCGACATCGGTGGTCTGCTTTTTCGCCTGGAAACCTGGGCAAAAGGATCCGGGTATGTAGGACGCGTCGCCGCCAGTGATGAGGTCTGGGTCATGCAGATTTTCAATGCATTGAAGGACAACTGGCCGAACCCGCCCTACGACTACATCGACGTTTACTAAGCGTCGTTCATATTAAGTCACGATTGCATCGTGAAAGCCGGATGATGGCTCAGGCAAACTGCCGGTTCGAACCGTCCGAGGGCAGGGCGCTGGTGCCCGTTTTGAAACCAAAGCCTGAATGGGCGGTCGCACAGACTCAGCTTAATTATTGAAAGGAGGCTTCATGCCTTGGAAGCTCGCATCATTGGGTAGTGTGATGGCAATGGCCGTGTTGGCCGGTTGCGGCACCACCACCGAATCGGCAAAAGACCCGGTTGCCGCTGAATCGGGGCACAGCCGCTGCGAAGCGAAAGCCGCCGAGTTCGCCATCGGCCAGAAGGCCTCGCCGGCCCTGCTCGAAGAAGCCCGCAAGCGTGCAGGCGCGCAGAACGCTCGGATTCTCAAGCCCGATGACATGGTCACTCTGGAATATCGCTCCGATCGGCTGAACCTCAACACCGACGCCAACCTGGTGATCGGTCGAGTCAACTGCGGCTAGAAGCCTCAGATTTTTGTTCCGTGCATAAAAAACCCCGTCACATGGACGGGGTTTTTTTAGCGCGCCGAGAAATTACTCAGGACGAACTTGTGCAGCTTGCATACCCTTTTGGCCTTTCTCAGCCACGAAGGAAACGGTTTGGCCTTCTTTCAGGCTTTTGAAACCGTCGCTTTCGATAGCTTTGAAGTGTACGAACAGGTCGTCACCGCCACCTTGAGGAGTGATGAAGCCGAAGCCTTTTTCATCGTTGAACCATTTAACGGTGCCGGTTTGGCGATTAGACATGGTGTATCTCCAAGAAACATATATTTTCAGTAGTACTGTGCTGCTCAGGCCAACTGGGCACACCGGGGTATCATAGTCGAAATGTTCGCTTTGGGAGCCCCCCGGACGCGCTGTTTGCCAATCAGTCGTGTTTTCTTTCGCAGGGTGTGTGGCTGAAAGCCCCGGTTTATGGGGCTTGCAGCGCAAAAAAAAGACGATAAAAAAAGCTGTAAAAGCTGCATAAATTGTACGAAAAGACGCTTTTCACGGGCGTTTCATCGACTTTTCGAGCCTTAAAGCGGCTTCGTACGGCTTATTTTTTGACTTTGTTATCGGCCTTGCATGCGGAGATCTGGGTCAATGCCTTTTGCTTAAGGGTGTCAGGCGCTGTGTTGTCCATCAGGGACTGGATTTCTTTGGCGGGGTACGACTTGATAGCGTCGGCGCCGCACGCACAATGAGCCTTGGCGGCTGCCGCGCCGATCTGCGGCGTGGCCGCTTCCGTGCATTGAGCCATGTATTTTTCGCGCTCGCCCTTGGGCCATTCGGCGTGTGCGGCCAGGGGCAGCATCAGGACAATGGGTGCGACTACTGCGAACAAACGATTCAGACGCATGCGAAGATGCTCCTTGTTGGTCAATGTCTTGTTATCTGAGGGGTGGTGCGGCGATCAAGTTCAGCACTCTCGCACAAAAGCGTCGGTTTTGCCCTGACACAAATGTGCGGTGCGGCCATGACCTTTCATCTGTGCTAGCATCCGTGCTCGGCATTTTCAGGCTCCGGATGACCTTCAGTCCCGGCAGCAGCAAGTGGCCGAATAACCCTGATTTGAACCCCAGTCACTCTGGTTCGGTTTTCCGGTTGGCCGCAAGGCTCCTGCCGCTGTAAGGCAGGCGTTCGTCATTGAATGGCCTGGATCGGATCTTGTACTGGCTCATCCCAACCCACGTGACCTTTGGTAGGGGTCACCACTAGGAGAGGAGGCGCCATGCCAACTATTACTCTTCCCGACGGCAGTCAACGTTCGTTCGATCACCCGGTATCCGTTGCCGAGGTCGCCGCATCCATTGGTGCTGGTCTGGCCAAAGCCACTGTGGCCGGCAAGGTCGACGGCAAACTGGTCGACGCCAGCGATATCATCACCGGTGACGCGACCCTGCAAATCATTACGCCCAAGGACGAAGAGGGGCTGGAGATCATTCGCCACTCTTGCGCTCACCTGGTCGGCCACGCGGTCAAGCAGTTGTACCCGACCGCGAAAATGGTCATCGGCCCGGTCATCGACGAAGGCTTCTATTACGACATCGCCTACGAGCGTCCTTTTACTCCGGACGACCTGGCGGCCATCGAACAGCGCATGCTGCAACTGATCGAGAAAGATTACGACGTCATCAAGAAAGTCACTCCGCGCGCCGAAGTGATCGAAGTGTTCAAGGCCCGCGGCGAAGACTACAAGCTGCGCCTGGTCGAGGACATGCCGAACGAGCAGGCCATGGGCCTGTACTACCACGAAGAATATGTCGACATGTGCCGCGGCCCGCACGTGCCGAATACCCGCTTCCTGAAGTCCTTCAAGTTGACCAAGCTGTCCGGCGCCTATTGGCGCGGTGACGCCAAGAACGAACAACTGCAGCGGGTCTACGGCACGGCGTGGGCGGACAAGAAACAGCTCGCCGCCTACATTCAGCGCATCGAAGAAGCCGAAAAGCGCGATCACCGCAAGATCGGCAAGCGCCTGGGCCTGTTCCACACTCAGGAAGAATCCCCAGGCATGGTGTTCTGGCACCCGAACGGCTGGACCCTGTACCAAGTGCTCGAGCAGTACATGCGCAAGGTTCAGCGCGACAACGGCTACCTGGAGATCAAGACTCCGCAAGTCGTTGACCGCAGCCTGTGGGAGAAATCCGGGCACTGGGCCAACTACGCCGACAACATGTTCACCACTCAGTCGGAAAACCGCGACTACGCGATCAAGCCGATGAATTGCCCGTGCCACGTACAAGTGTTCAATCAGGGCCTGAAAAGCTACCGCGAGTTGCCGATGCGCCTGGCTGAATTCGGTGCTTGTCACCGTAACGAGCCGTCCGGTGCTCTGCACGGCATCATGCGCGTGCGCGCTTTCACTCAGGACGATGCGCACATCTTCTGTACTGAAGAGCAAATGCAGGCTGAATCTGCTGCGTTCATCAAGCTGACCCTGGACGTGTACCGTGACTTCGGCTTTACCGAAGTCGAAATGAAGCTGTCCACTCGTCCGGAAAAACGCGTCGGCTCCGATGAGTTGTGGGATCGCGCCGAGGCGGCATTGGCCGCCGCCCTTGACAGCGCGGGCCTCGCGTACGACTTGCAGCCGGGCGAAGGTGCTTTCTACGGTCCGAAGATCGAATTCTCGCTGAAAGATTGCCTTGGTCGCGTCTGGCAGTGTGGTACCTTGCAGCTCGATTTTAACCTGCCGATCCGTCTGGGAGCCGAATACGTCTCCGAAGACAACAGTCGCAAGCACCCGGTCATGTTGCACCGGGCGATCCTCGGATCCTTCGAACGTTTCGTCGGGATTCTGATCGAGCACTATGAGGGTGCATTCCCCGCGTGGCTCGCTCCGACCCAGGCAGTGATCATGAATATCACTGATAAACAGGCCGATTTTGCCGCTGAAGTTGAAAAAACTGTCAACGAAAGCGGATTTCGTGCCAAGTCCGACTTGAGAAATGAAAAGATCGGCTTTAAAATCCGCGAGCATACTTTGCTCAAGGTTCCCTATCTCTTGGTTATTGGAGATCGGGAAGTCGAGATGCAGACTGTCGCTGTGCGTACTCGTGAAGGTGCTGACCTGGGCTCGATGCCCGTCGCCCAGTTCGCTGAGTTCCTCGCGCAAGCGGTTTCCCGGCGTGGTCGCCCAGATTCGGAGTAATTATTATTAAGCGTGAAATGAGACAAGATAAACGAGCTGCACCGAAAGCCCCGATCAACGAGAATATCTCGGCACGCGAGGTTCGGTTAATTGGCGCTGACGGCGAGCAGATTGGCATCGTCTCGATTGATGAAGCGCTTCGTATTGCTGAAGAAGCCAAGCTTGATCTGGTAGAAATTTCCGCAGACGCAGTCCCACCGGTTTGCCGGGTGATGGACTACGGCAAGTCGATCTTCGAAAAGAAGAAGCAGATTGCCGCGGCGAAGAAAAACCAGAAGCAGATTCAGGTAAAAGAAATCAAGTTTCGTCCAGGGACGGAGGAAGGGGATTACCAGGTAAAACTGCGCAACCTGGTACGTTTCCTGAGTGATGGGGACAGGGCCAAGGTATCCTTGCGATTCCGCGGCCGTGAGATGGCCCACCAGGAGCTGGGGATGGAACTGCTCAAGCGAGTTGAAGGTGACTTGCTCGAGTACGGTTCGGTCGAACAGCATCCTAAGATGGAAGGACGCCAGCTGATCATGGTCATCGCCCCGAAAAAGAAGAAGTAATCAACAGGGCACGGCAGGCCTTCTGATTATGTTTATCAACTGAATGCGGAGTATCCGAACATGCCAAAAATGAAGACCAAAAGTGGTGCTGCTAAGCGGTTTCTGAAAACTGCTAACGGTATCAAGCACAAGCACGCTTTCAAGAGCCACATCCTGACTAAAATGTCGACCAAGCGTAAGCGTCAACTGCGCGGTAGCAGCTTGCTGCATCCGTCTGACGTGGCAAAAGTCGAGCGCATGCTGCGCCTTCGTTAATTTAGTCAAGAATAGAGGAAGTAACTCATGGCTCGTGTAAAGCGTGGCGTCATTGCCCGTAAACGTCACAAAAAAATTCTGAAACTTGCTAAAGGCTACTACGGCGCTCGCTCGCGCGTATTCCGTGTTGCCAAGCAAGCGGTAATCAAGGCAGGCCAATACGCCTACCGTGACCGTCGTCAGAAAAAACGTCAGTTCCGCGCTCTGTGGATCGCTCGTATCAACGCTGGTGCTCGTATTAACGGTCTGTCCTACAGCCGTTTCATCGCCGGCCTGAAAAAAGCGTCCATCGAGATCGACCGTAAGGTTCTGGCTGATCTGGCAGTGAACGAAAAAGCGGCGTTTGCTGCGATTGTCGAGAAAGCTAAAGCCACCTTGGCTTAAGTACCCCCGACAGTCACCCGGCCTCACCTCTGTGGGGCCAGGTGTTAAACGTCATAAATAGGGGAAGAGCCTTCAAGCTCTTCCCCTATTTTGTATCTGGAGTCTGTACATGGAAAACCTGGATGCGCTGGTCGCTCAAGCACTAGAGGCTGTGCAAAGCGCTGAAGATATCAATGCCCTGGAGCAAATCCGGGTTCACTACCTTGGCAAGAAAGGTGAATTGACTCAGGTGATGAAGACCCTGGGGAATTTGCCGGCTGAAGAGCGTCCGCAAGTCGGTGCGCTGATCAACGTGGCCAAGGAGCGCGTCACCGAGGTGCTCAATACCCGCAAGGCGCAGTTTGAGGAGGCCGACCTGGCCGCCAAGCTCGCTGCGGAGTCGATTGACGTCACATTGCCTGGCCGTGGCCAGACTTCCGGTGGTCTGCATCCGGTTACGCGGACTCTGGAACGTATTGAACAATTCTTCACCCGCATCGGCTACGGCATTGCTGAAGGTCCTGAGGTGGAAGACGATTACCACAACTTCGAAGCGCTTAACATTCCGGGCCACCACCCGGCGCGCTCGATGCACGACACCTTCTATTTCAACGCCAACATGCTGTTGCGCACCCATACCTCGCCGGTCCAGGTCCGCACCATGGAAGCGAACCAGCCGCCGATCCGCATCGTCTGCCCAGGCCGTGTGTACCGCAGCGACTCGGATATCACCCATTCGCCGATGTTCCACCAGGTCGAAGGCCTGTTGGTTGACCGCGATATCAATTTCGCCGACCTGAAGGGCACCATCGAAGAATTCTTGCGGGTGTTCTTTGAGAAAGAACTGGCGGTGCGATTCCGTCCTTCGTACTTCCCGTTCACCGAGCCCTCCGCTGAAGTCGACATGGAGTGCGTAATGTGCAGCGGTAAAGGCTGCCGCGTCTGCAAACAGACTGGCTGGCTGGAAGTGATGGGTTGCGGCATGGTCCACCCGAACGTACTGCGCATGTCCGGGATCGACCCGGAAGAGTTCTCGGGCTTTGCCTTCGGCATGGGCGTCGAGCGTCTGGCCATGCTGCGTTACGGCGTGAACGACTTGCGTCTGTTCTTCGACAACGACTTGCGGTTCCTCGCGCAATTTCGCTAGTCGTAACGAATTCTTAGGAGAGCAGGATGAAATTCAGTGAACAATGGCTGCGTGGCTGGGTAAGCCCGCAGGTGAATCGCGACGAGCTGGTTGCCCGTCTGTCGATGGCCGGTCTTGAGGTCGATAGCGTAACGCCGGCCGCCGGTGAGTTCAGCGGCGTGATCGTCGGCGAGGTGCTCAGCACCGAACAGCATCCCGACGCCGACAAGCTGCGCGTTTGCCAGGTCAGCAATGGCGCGGAAACCTTCCAAGTGGTCTGCGGCGCGCCGAATGTGCGTCAGGGCCTGAAGATTCCATTCGCCATGATCGGTGCCGAACTGCCGGGCGACTTCAAGATCAAGAAAGCCAAGCTGCGTGGCGTTGAGTCCAACGGCATGCTGTGCTCGCAGGCTGAGCTGCAGATCGGTGAAGGCAATGACGGCCTGATGGAGTTGCCGGTCGATGCGCCGGTGGGCAAGGACATCCGTGAATACCTGGGCCTGGACGACGCGAGCATCGAGGTCGATTTGACCCCGAACCGTGGCGACTGCCTGTCTTTGGCCGGCCTTGCCCGTGAAGTCGGCGCGCTGTATGACGCTGAAGTCACCCGCCCGGTCGTGGCGGTGGTACCGGCGGTGCACGACGAAGTGCGCTCGGTGGAAGTATTGGCCCCGGCGGCGTGCCCGCGTTACCTGGGTCGCGTGATGCGTAATGTCGACCTGTCCA
This sequence comes from Pseudomonas rhizozeae, assembly GCF_031583775.1. Lineage (NCBI taxonomy): Bacteria > Pseudomonadati > Pseudomonadota > Gammaproteobacteria > Pseudomonadales > Pseudomonadaceae > Pseudomonas > Pseudomonas rhizozeae. Next base: position 65,794 of record NZ_JAVLSB010000064.1, on the reverse strand, counting down.
GGCCGACGCCGCTGTGGATGGTCGAGCGCCTGCGCCGCGCTGACGTGCGCAGCATCGACGCTGCGGTCGACATCACCAACTACGTGATGCTGGAACTCGGTCAACCGTTGCACGCCTTCGATCTCGCCGAAATCAACGGCGGCATCCGCGTGCGCATGGCCGAAGAAGGCGAGAAGCTGGTACTGCTCGATGGTCAGGAAGTCAGCCTGCGCAGTGATACATTGGTGATCGCCGACCATCACCGCGCCCTGGCGATTGCCGGCGTAATGGGTGGCGAGCACAGCGGTGTCTCCGAGACCACCCGTGATTTGTTCCTTGAGAGCGCGTTCTTCGACCAGATCGCCGTCGCCGGCAAGGCCCGCTCCTACGGCCTGCACACCGACGCCTCGCACCGTTACGAGCGTGGCGTGGATTGGCAACTGGCCCGTGAAGCGATGGAGCGTGCCACTGGCTTGCTGCTGGAGATCACCGGCGGCGAAGCGGGCCCGATCATCGAAACCGTCAGCGAGCAACACCTTCCGTCGATTGCGCCAGTCACTCTGCGTGCCGCGCGCATCGCACAGATGCTCGGGATGGAAATGGAATCGGCCGAGGTCGAGCGTCTGCTCAGCGCCCTGGGCCTGAACATCTCCGCCGACGGGGCAGGGCAGTGGCGCGTTGAAGTGCCAAGCCATCGCTTCGACATCAGTCTGGAAGTCGACCTGATCGAAGAGCTGGCTCGTCTGTACGGCTACAACCGTCTGCCGGTGCGCTACCCGCAAGCGCGTCTCGCGCCGCAAGCCAAGGCCGAAGCCCGCAGTGACCTGCCGGAACTGCGCCGCTTGTTGGTGGCTCGCGGTTATCAGGAAGCAATCACATACAGCTTCATCGATCCGAAACAATTCGAGTTGTTTAATCCGGGCGTGGAACCGTTGCTGCTGGCCAACCCGATTTCCAACGACATGGCCGCCATGCGTTCGTCGCTGTGGCCGGGACTGGTCAAATCGTTGCAGCACAACCTGAACCGTCAACAGGATCGCGTGCGCCTGTTCGAAAGCGGCCTGCGTTTTGTCGGCCAACTGGATGGCTTGAAGCAAGAGCCTATGCTCGCCGGTGTGGTCTGCGGCAGCCGTCTGCCAGAAGGCTGGGCGCAGGGCCGCGACACCGTGGATTTCTTCGACGTCAAGGCTGACGTCGAAGCGGTACTGGGCTTCGCTGGTGCCCTGGGTTCGTTCAGCTTCGTGCCAGGCAAGCATCCGGCATTGCACCCTGGGCAAACTGCACGTATCGAGCGCGATGGGCGGGAAGTCGGTTATGTCGGCTCGCTGCATCCGGAACTGGTGAAAACCCTCGGCCTCGACCGTCCGGTATTCGTTTTCGAGCTGGTGCTGGCCGAAGTGGCATTGGGTAAAATGCCGAAATTCCAGGAGTTGTCGCGCTTTCCTGAGGTACGACGTGACCTGGCACTGATCGCTGACACCGGCGTCGCCGCCAGTGCGGTGCTGGACGTAATCCGTGAAAATGCAGGCGAATGGCTGACGGACCTCAGGCTATTTGACGTGTATCAGGGTAAAGGCATTGATCCGCATAGAAAAAGCCTTGCAGTCGGCTTGACCTGGCAGCATCCATCGCGCACTCTTAATGACGATGAGGTGAATACCACGACGCAAAACATCCTCACCTCGCTCGAACAAAGGTTGAACGCCACGTTAAGGAAGTGACGTATGGGGGCTTTGACGAAAGCTGAGATGGCGGAACGTCTGTATGAAGAGCTGGGCCTGAACAAGCGGGAGGCCAAGGAATTGGTCGAACTGTTTTTCGAAGAAATCAGGCACGCTCTTGAAGACAACGAACAGGTGAAGTTATCGGGTTTTGGTAACTTCGACCTTCGGGACAAACGCCAGCGGCCTGGCCGCAATCCGAAAACGGGAGAAGAAATCCCGATCACGGCTCGCCGTGTGGTCACCTTTCGTCCAGGGCAGAAGTTGAAGGCCCGAGTTGAGGCTTATGCTGGAACCAAGTCATAACGACGAGCTACCCGTCATCCCAGGCAAACGCTACTTCACCATCGGTGAAGTCAGCGAGCTCTGCGCGGTCAAACCGCACGTGCTGCGCTATTGGGAGCAGGAGTTTCCTCAACTCAACCCCGTCAAACGCCGCGGAAACCGCCGGTATTATCAGCGCCAGGACGTGCTGATGATCCGGCAGATCCGCGCGTTGCTATACGACCAGGGTTTCACCATCGGCGGAGCGCGCCTGCGCCTTTCCGGCGATGAAGCCAAAGACGACACCACCCAGTACAAACAAATGATCCGCCAAATGATCGCCGAGCTCGAAGACGTGCTCGTCGTCCTCAAGAAATAAAATCCTGCTTTTAAATACTTCCAGTATTCAAAAGCTTGCGATATATTCTTGAGCGTTCTTCGAAGCAGAAGAACGAGTTTCACGCCTAGTCGGGGCGTAGCGCAGTCCGGTAGCGCACTAGCATGGGGTGCTAGGGGTCGAGTGTTCGAATCACTCCGTCCCGACCATATAATTCAAAGGGTTGCGAGATTTTATCTCGCGACCCTTTTTTATTTTTTGGTCGTTTTTACCCCTACAAAACGACTGGCTCTGGGTGGTTTTTTCGGATGTGTTACCAATATCGGATTTTGTCCTAGAGGCTTTTGGCAGGCGGATTGCTCCGGCCTACCTAGCGGCCATTCGATGATGGGATGAGAATTCAGTAACGACCAAAGGCACATTACGGCTCTCACTAGAAGAGCTATCATCCCGCCATCAGCTCAAGAGGGGCTCCCTGGCCGGCCAATTCCGGCACTCCCTTGGGCATAACGACAAGGATGGTTGCGCATGGACGACATCGTTCAGCCCCTCACGCCCCAAGAAGAAGTCCAGCCTAAAGAAGTAAAAATCCTTGCCACCTTGGTGGCGAAGCTGAACCTTGCAGATTTCCAGAACGCCATCCCTGTGATACGCGAGCTTCGCATCTCGAACGAGACGAGTGATCGTTTTGTCAATGCGACTCTTACCCTTCGCTCGGCGCCCGAGGTATTTAAGTCCAAGATCTGGCGGATTGACGAGATCGCTGCAGATAGCTTCCGGGTCATACTTGGGCTTGATCTTGTTCTGGATGGCCCGTTGTTGAATCGCTTGACAGAAGCGGAGATGTCGACCTTTACCTTCGTTCTTGAAGCCGATGACAAGGAGGCGGAAAGCGGTCGCAAGGAAGTTGCTCGGCTTGAACAGGTCGTAGACCTTTTGCCCAGAAACCAGTGGGGCGGATTGCGGCATATACCAGATATGACTGCGGCTTTTGTTCAGCCGAATGATGCGGCGGTTGAGCGGTTGCTCAAACAGGCGGCCGAGTTGCTTCGTCTTAGCGATAAGCCATCCGCACTTGATGGATATGAGGGTGGCCCCAAAAGAGCTTGGCAGTTGGCGTCGGCTGTGTGGGGTGCGGTGGCGCGCATGAAGCTCGACTATGCGTTGCCACCGGCAAGCTTCGAACAATCCGGACAGAAGATTCGTAGCCCCAGTCAGATTGCGGACTCCGGGTTGGCTACTTGTCTCGACCTGACTCTGCTTTTCTGCGCGGCATTGGAGCAGATCGGTCTTAACCCTGTGATCGTATTCACCCATGGTCATGCTTTTGCTGGTTTGTGGCTTAAGCCCGAAGAGTTTACGACTGCCCTGGTGGATGATGTCACAGCAGTACGTAAGCGGGTGAAGCTTCAGGAACTCGTGCTGTTCGAGACTACCCTCATTACTCACAACTCAATACCGCCATTCTCTTATGCGGTAGAGATGGGCACGAAACAGGTCGCCGAAGACGCTGAAAGTGTTTTCGAGATGCTGCTGGATATCCGCCGCGCCCGTCTGCAACGTATCAAGCCACTCGCCAGCTCAGAGGCTCAGATCGCGCGTGTTGCCGTTACTGAATCTGACGAAGCCCCATCGCTTCTGGTGGAGGAGGGGATCGGCATCGCCGATGACAACATTGAGGTGCAGGTTGAGGATCTCTCCAAGCTCGATCCTGCAGATCGCCTCGGCCGTTGGCAGCGTAAGCTTTTGGATCTGTCGCTTCGAAATAACTTACTCAATTTCAAAATGGGTAAGCGTGCGCTGAAGCTTGAATCTCCTGATCCTGGTGCGCTCGAGGACATTCTTGCAAGTGGACAGTCTCTGAAGTTGCTTACCAGGCCTGACCTGATGGATGGTGCAGATCCGCGTGAGCGCGCACTCTATGAGCAGCGTGAGCGAGAAGATGTTCGCCGTCGTCATGCTGAAGATGCTCTTAAGCGCAGGGAAATATTCGTTGCGCTGACGTCCGCCGAAATGGATGTCCGGTTAACTGAGTTGTATCGAAGCGCTCGTACTGCTTTGCAGGAAGGTGGTTCCAACACTCTGTTCCTGGCCATCGGTTTTCTTAGCTGGACGCGTGAGGATAGGGCGGGGCAGAAGTACAAAGCGCCGCTGGTGTTGGTACCAGTTACGTTGGAACGTAAGAGCGCCCGCTCCGGATTCACCATGGTGCTGCACGATGATGAGCCTCGTTTTAACCCGACTCTGATCGAGATGCTGCGTCAAGACTTTGAGTTGGGCTTGGGTTCGCTGGAGCAGGAGCTGCCTCGGGACGACTCCGGTCTGGATATCGCAGGTATTTGGAACAAGGTTGGTCATGCGATCAAGGACATCGCTGGTTGGGAGCTGAACGAGGACGTTGTACTCTCGATGTTCTCGTTTGCTAAGTATCTCATGTGGAAGGATCTTGCCGAGAATGCAGAGCACCTTCGACAGAGTCCAGTAGTCCAGCACCTTCTGGATACGCCACGCGATTCGTTCATCTCCGATACCCCGTTTCCGGAGGCTGAGTCTCTGGACCGTGATTACGGCCCAACTGATGTGTTCTGCCCACTGCCATCTGATTCATCTCAGCTTGCGGCTGTGATGGCAGCAGCCAAGGGCAAAGACTTCGTTCTCATCGGCCCACCCGGCACGGGTAAAAGCCAAACGATTTCCAACATGATTGCCCAGTCGATCGCTCAAGGGCGCCGGGTTCTGTTCGTATCTGAGAAAATTGCTGCCCTGGACGTCGTGTACCGGCGCTTGCGTGAAATCGGTCTGGGTGAGTTCTGCCTTGAACTTCACTCCAGCAAAGCTCGGAAAACGGATGTCCTTGCTCAGTTGCAGTCGGCTTGGGAGGCGAAAGGGCAGGTAGACGCTGCCGCATGGGAGGTGGAAGCGCAGCGGCTCGCTTCCCTGCGTGACAGCCTCAATATTTATGTCGAGCGTCTGCATCGCCGGCACCGCAACGGCTACACCATCTACGATGCCATCGGGACGGTGACATCTGGTGTTGATGAGGCAGTAGCTTCACTTGGTTGGCCATCTCCGGAAACGCATGATCAGAAGGCCATGCTTGAGCTTCGAGAGCTGGGCGACCGCCTTGAAGTGAACGCACAAGCTGTGGGCTACAGTCAGTTGGCAGGCAACGCTTTGTCCGCGGTAGGCCAAGCAGAGTGGTCGCCTCATTGGCAACAACAACTCGTGCAGGCTGCTCGTGACGTGCTTCCCGCAGTGCTTGAGGTCCAGCGAGCTGCTGATCGCTTTGTTGAGCTGTCCGGGCTTCCTGTTACGCAGTACACCCCTACAGCGCTTGAAGGGCTATCGATCCTTTCTCAAGCACTTCCGGCTGCCGCTGGGCATGATTGGCGTTTCGCATTGCGACCTGATGCTCGCTCAATTGCTCAGCGTCTGAGTGACGGTTGTACCGGGATCGAGCAGCACCGTGACATCAACTCTAGGCTCTCAACTTTCTGGCCGTCTCGTGTTGTTGCTGATGCTAAACAAGGCATTGATCTGCTGCAGCAACGCCGCGCAACTTTCGCAGAACTGGGCCAAGCCTGGCCACAAAGTGTCTGCGACGTCCTTGGGCAAGCTGTCACATTACTGGATCAGATAGACGACCTTAAGCAGCAGCTAACCGCGTCCTACAGTGACGCCATTGAAGCGCTTGATACCGAGTTCCTGCTGCGCGAGTGGAAAGATGCGGAGGAGTCTTTCTGGCCTAAGTCTTGGCTTGGAAAACGCCGAATCGCTGGGCTACTGGCTCCGATGCAGACTTCAACAGGTGAAGTCGACAATGGTAAGGATCTCGCTACTTGGGTAGAGATTCGGTCGGTGCGTCGAGCAGTCGATGAGCTGGAGCCAGGTCATGAGTGTGTCGCTGTTTGGCAAGGTGCTAAATCCGAAGCAACGCATCTCGCGACAGCAATCAAACTGCAAGAGGTCATTAGGCTTCAGAAAAATAACTCCGTCTGGATCGATGATGGCTTCCAGTTGGTTGAGCAGGGCCAGCTTGGTGATGAGTTGAAGGAGGAACTCCGCCGGCTGCGTGCGCTTACTCGTCTCGATGCTGGGTTAGATGAGCTGGTTGAGCTCGGCTCAGCAACTAGCTCTCTCTGGAGCGGTTTGAACACTGATATTGATGTGCTGACAGCAGCGCTGTGCTTCCAGGCTGAACGACGTGATATCGAAGAATGCGGCCGGCTTGTCGACGACCATCCTCATGTAGAGGAGGGGCGTTGTGGCTCGTTGTTCAAAGCTGATTTTGAGCTGCTCAAGAAAAGAGCAGCAATTGAACGAGAGTTGGTGGATCTGGCTGATCTGCGAGAAATTGCCCCTGCCTGGAATAACTTGAAAACGAAGGTTGATGTTGCACGTAGGGCGGTAGCATTCCAGGGGGAGATGGCTACCGCGGTGGCGAAGCTAGCACTTAATCCTGAGCAGGTCGCGGCCTATAAAGCACCACTTCAAACTTTGCTGGGGGATGGTAACGCACTGCTTGAGCCGGAAGCTGCTATAGCTATTGCCGGAGTTACCCTTCGCGAAAAGTTCGAATTGCTCCAGGAGCGAGCAGCGCACCTGACTGCCGTCGGTCATTTTACCGAAATGGGCGTCATCGAAATTGCCCATCTTGCACTAATCGATATCAAGAAAAACTGCGAAACGGTTGTCTCGTCTGAATCGCGCCTCAAGGCATGGTGCGCTTGGCGGAAGGTTCGCGATGAAGCCTACGCTGTCGGACTGGCTCCGATTGTTCAAGCGATGGAAACAGGAGCCATTACCTCTGGAAAAGTCCGTCGTGTATTGGAAGTGAATTATGCCCGCTGGTGGCTGAACACGACGGTGGACAACGAGGAGGTGATCCGGACGTTCGTCAGCGTTGAGCACGAACAGCGCATTCGTGATTTCCGGGCTTTGGATGACAAGTTCACCGAGCTGACCAAGGACTGGCTCCGAGCTCGGCTGTGTTCCGACCTACCAAGCCAAGACAGCGTAAGTCGCTCTTCAGAATGGGGAGTCCTGCGCCATGAGATGGGCAAGAAGACCAAGCATATTCCATTGCGGGAGCTGATGAGTCGTGCGCCAGAAGCGCTAACCAAACTCACTCCATGCTTGCTCATGAGCCCTCTCTCCATTGCTCAGTATCTGCCGCCTGCCTCAACACCGTTCGATCTCGTAATCTTCGATGAGGCATCTCAAATACCTGTCTGGGATGCCATCGGGGCCATGGCCCGAGGGAAGCAGGTAGTGATGGTGGGCGACCCCAAACAGCTCCCTCCAACTTCCTTCTTTGACCGAGCTGAGTCGACCGCTGAAGATGAGGATGTAGAGGCTGATCTCGAGAGTATTCTGGACGAGTGCATCAGCGCCAACCTGCCGATGCGTAATCTGAACTGGCACTACCGCAGCCGCCACGAGAGTCTGATCGCCTTCTCGAATCAGCGTTACTACCAGTCGAAGCTGGTGACCTTCCCATCACCGTTTACGGCCGACAAGGCAGTACGGCTGTGCCCTATCCCTGGTGTATATGACAAGGGAGGGTCAAGAACCAACTTGATCGAAGCAAGATCGTTGGTTGCCGATCTGGTAGCTCGCCTACAGTCTCCGGTTTTCCGTGAAAGCAGGAGAACCGTGGGGGTCGTAACCTTCAACGGTGAGCAGCAGAAGCTCATCATGGACATGCTGGACGAGGCTTGCCGGAAAGACCCATCACTCGACGTGTATTTCGCTGAGTCCGAGCTGGAGCCAGTTTTCGTCAAGAACCTTGAGAGCGTTCAAGGTGATGAGCGAGACATCATCTACTTCTCAACCACGTACGGGAAAGATGCTGCTGGCGTGCTGTCGATGAACTTCGGTCCGATGAACCGCCCTGGTGGTGAGCGTCGACTGAATGTGGCTATCACCCGCGCTCGCCAGGAGCTTTTGGTGTTCTCGACCTTGCGACCAGAGCACATTGATTTGGCTCGTACGCAAGCGATTGGGGTGCGGGATCTCAAGCACTTCCTAGAGTTTGCAGAGCGTGGCCCGCGGGCTCTCGCAGAAGCTAACTTTGGCAGCGTGGGTGGTTTCGACAGCCCATTCGAAGAGGCGGTTGCAGCAGCCTTGGCCAAAAAGGGGTGGCAGATACATACTCAGATTGGCGTTTCTTCCTTTCGTGTAGACCTTGGGGTTGTTCACCCTGATGCTCCCGGGCGATTCCTTGCCGGTATTGAATGCGACGGTGCTACCTATCACCGCAGCGCGACTGCTCGAGATCGCGACAAGCTCCGTGAGTTTGTGCTGCGTGGACTTGGCTGGGAGATCGTTAGGATATGGTCGACGGACTGGTGGGTAGATGCAATTGGAACTGCTGAGAAGGTGCATCAGCGTCTGAATGAGCTCCTCGCTGAGTCTCGAGCCAAGCAAACTGTCATTGATGCAGCTCTGGAGGCAGAGCGACTGAAAATCGACGCGGCTATGGCTGAGGTCATTGAGGTAGTGGATCAGGTGGCTGTGGTCGCCGCAGCGGATGGTTTGGCCGAAGCCAATGATCCTTCAGGCGCTTTGCCTGAGTTGAAGTACGCCAAGGCGGCATCTCTCACGCCAGTCGAGGATGTCCTGGCTTTTGTTCGCCCCCTTGAACATTTGATTTATAAAGAAACCGACCCTCGTCAGGCGGTAGGGTTGGTCGATCCAGATCAGTTCTTTGACGCGAGTTACACAGAAACGTTGGAGCAGATGATTGCTCATGTGGTAGCGGAAGAGGGACCGGTTCTGGACACGGTGCTCGCAAGGCGCATTGCCCGTGCTCATGGCTGGGTACGAACCGGCTCACGGATACGTGATCGCGTTGACCAAATTGCCCGTGCTCGATTCCGCTTACATGAAGAGGAGCAGGCAGGAATTTTTTTCTGGCCTACTCATATAGAGTCGGATGCCTGTGTCGTTTTCCGTAGGCCCGGCGACGAAGATTCCACGAGAGGGCTATCTGAAATCTGTCTGCCAGAACTGCGTGCTTTGGTTGACGAAATGGTGCAGCGGGGCCACGAAGGGGAGTCATTGATATACGCTGTTGCGAAGGAAGCTGGTGTAAGCAAGCTTGCTCATGCGGGACGTCAGCGAATTGAGAAGGCCATACGCCAAACGGCGGAGTAAACGAGAAACAAGGGGGTCATGAAGGTCCCCTTGCTTCTGGGTAACTGGTCGTGCCTTTGCTCTGAGAAGCGTGGAGTACAAATGCGCTATTTCTGGGTTAACTGATATTTCGGTTTCCAAATACTCAGGTGATTCAGGCAATGCCACGAGTTATGTTAATGTGCCATCATGTGAACGGTACGGAGAGTCGTGATGGGTTGGAAAGGGACTGTACGTTCGCTGCAAGCGTCTGCGCGGCGATCAGAGCGCAACGCTCATCGCCGTCAGCGTGAGCTTGAAAAGCGACAGAAAGAGTACGCAAAGATGGAAGCGCTGGAACAAGCAGCGTATGAAGTTGAGGTGTACGAAAATCACGTAGATATCCTCCTTTCGATGCACAAGGAGTGTGCCGAGCCTGTGAAATGGAAGCGAATTCTCTCCAATCCTGAACCTAAACAGCCTCTCAAGAGCGGTGCTCTTGAGCAAGAAGCTACGCATGCGGCCGCTACATATCACCCCAATTTCTGGGCTCGGCTTTTCAAGCTAGAGGCTCGTCAGCGCATGGCCCTGGAAGGAAAAATTGGCACCGCGCAGGCGGAAGACGAAAGGCAATATCAGGCTCAGCTTGATGAATGGAAAACTGCCCATACCGAGTGGGCGGAGGAGAGGGACATTGCGATCCGTATCCTTGATGGTGACCGTCAGGCCAAGCTAGATGCCATCGAAGCTTTCGAGTCGTTTGCAGAAATATCACACCTCGGCTCAGCTATTCAGATGATTGTTCATGAAGGTGGTGTCTTAGAAGCGAAAGTCGCTATTCATGGCTCCGACGTGATTCCGACCGAAATAAAATCTCTACTCAAAAGCGGCAAGCTGTCGACCAAAGCTATGCCTGCTGGGCGGTTCAACGAACTTCATCAGGACTACGTGTGCAGTTGCGCCCTGCGAGTAGGTCGAGAGTTGTTGGCAATCCTGCCGGATGACCTGGTCATCGTCACCGCTCTGGACAATGTGCTCAACAGCTCGACAGGTCATATGGAGGAGCAGCCGATTCTGAGTGCTGCGTTCTCTAGACCAACTGTTGACGGACTTAACCTCGAAACCATCAATCCGTCTGATGCGATGAAGAATTTTGTCCATAACATGAGTTTCAAAAAGGGCGCTGGATTCTCGGCTGTTGCCGCCCTTGATGCTCAGCGCTTCGCCGTAGTCGTATAACTGAATCATCTGAGAATCCAGAGAATGACATGGCAAACATAAAAAAAATTGGCTTGTACACAGGCATATTGGGGGCTTTGGCATCAGTGGCGGCGCTCGTCCTGCCTACCCCGGCGGTTTCGCACAGCTCCAGCGGCAACAACAGTCCGGTCATTTCTGGCAATGGCAATAACGTCAACTATCAATCCGGCTTTCCCGATCTTGAAACGATAAGAGCCCAGCGTCCCAATATTAGTGATCATCAATACGCTGCAATTAAACCCGGCATGACTTATGAACAGGTGCTGGACATCGTCAAGATTCCCGGTAAGGAGGCTGCCAGTGGCGGCAACGTGCAGGTCTATACGTGGGGGACGGAGGTGTACGTATATATGGTGTGACCTTGGTGGATGGCAAGGTTCAATCCAAGTCACATTGACGCGGTTTCAAGGTATTGCATCGCCCACCGGCGGGATGCGCATTAGAGAAAACTCAAGATTGAGAGTCAACGCTTCAGCCTGATTTTTCTCACTGGCTCCCGACCGTCATCACAAAGCCAATTTTGGTGCTCTAGAATGAGCGCTTGCTTAAGCCGGGAGAAGAGTTATGACTGTTCAGCTCAAGAAAGAACACCTGCAAACTGCTTAATATACCTACACTTGGAAACGCGACAACGGTGATGGTAGATACGCAGGCCCTAAAGATCGGTCGCGTGTCGACAAAGACGAGGGCTACGAGGTTCTGGAATTCATCGAGAACCTGATGAACAAGCACAGCAAGAAAACGCTGGGGGATGTTCATAATGCCGAGAACGCGCTCCATGCAAAAGAGCTGAGTGCCGTAGTAATGCGTGATGACCTGAACGCAAAGGTTAAAAAAGCGTTGGGCTGGTAACCTACTCGGGAACTCCTCAATGCCCGCCGGCTTGCCGGCGGGCATTTTGTTGGTTCGATGAAGGGATTGCATGACAAGGCGCAACGCATTTTTGAGAAGGCAGCAGGAGCGAGTGGAGACGAGCAGCCCCACCACCAGCGGTGATCGGGTTGGCACTGAATCTGTTCGTGAGAAAGCGGATTGGCTTTCTTTGTAGAAAAGCTCTCGCAGATCGTTCTCGTGGTAGTAGCAGTTTTCGGCTATTTCTACACCGTGAAACCCATCTACCAAAAGGATCGGCTGAAAGAGCAGGTTGCTGAGTACGAGGGCATCCTGAAAGAGCAACGACCCAAGGTTGCCGCGCTGGAAACCCAACTCAAGTCCCTGGCGGCTGAGCGAGACTTCGCCAAGGGTGAGCTGGAGGGCTTAGAGCGCAGTCTCAACGCTGCTCGCCAGGAGAAGAAGCAGCTCCAGAAACAAACGCGCTACATGGAGTACAAGTATTACACGGCGGAGGGGATGCCGGCCGTAACGGATAAGCAGGTGGCTGATGCTCAAGGTCGCGGAATAGAGGCTTCCTATCTATCAAGCATAAAAATGTTTTGCGGGCTTATCGGTATAAGGACTGAAGAATTCGGAAGTTTTCGCAGTTCAAAAGACATGCCTAAGGACGAATTCTACCCGTTCACCAAAAAGGAGATGGCTATTTGGAGTAGCTTCGGCGCTAAGCTAGTTGTCGATAGAGCTTTAAGTTGTGTTAAAGCGCAAAGTGCAAGTTATTCCAGGAAGTATGCAGATGACCCAGCCCACAAGATTTTAATCGCTGCGGCGGAGAAGGTCATTCTACAGAACATCAGCGAGCGTGCTACCAAGAACCCTTGGAGGCCAAAAGTTGAGCCTAAGGATATTATCGCTGAGCATCGTGGAGCGCTTGAAGGTTTCAAGCGTCGGAAGGCTGAAGAAGTGGCGAAAGCTGAGTAGGATTATGGCGGTTGGGAGAACGTGTGGGGAGATGCTCGGCGTACTATTGCCAAACAAAACTACGAAACGGCGATGAAAAACGCTGAGATCAAAGCCTGGAGTGACAGCTTTGGCGCTAATTATGCCGCAGAATCCAAAGCAAATGATTTTGCTCAGTCACTCAACAAGGCCTCTGCTGATCTAGTTCATGCCAGTATTTCAAACCAACAAGCCACGGGTTGACTCTCTCAAGCCGCCCTAGGTGCCATAGGCAGATCGAGAGTTCCCACTGCGCTGATAAAGTCCCTGGCAGACAACTCTGCAGCTTTGAAGATTCCGGTCGACCTTTTCTTGTGCATCGTCAAAATCACGCGAGCCAAATCGACATAATGATCGAGATTTTCTTTTGCTCGTTAGGATTGATCTGCTCATCAATGAGCGCCTGGGCCTGGTTGCGTGCCTTGTGGATGTTTGTCAGGGATTTGCGCGGCCAGGAGCCACAGGCGTACTCTTTGTATTGGTCGCCCCTGCGATACCGATAGAAAAAGCTGACTGATACACCGTCCTTACGCACTGAGATTCGACCGGAGAGATTGCCATCTTCCCTGAGGATGCGGCCGGCATCTTCAGCGGTCAGCGACTCGAACTCTTTGATGGTGATTTTGGCCATGAAATGGTTTCCCCTACTTTTACCCCCACAAAAACGTCGGCTCTTGATGGACGTTCTTGGACACTCGTAGAGCAGAACACCGCTGGAGCTCAAGTAAATACTCGCTTGGAAAAATCCAGAGTGAAATTTTGGAAGCTTTCAAGAAATATGAAAAAAGAGATGGGGTGCTAGGGGTCGAGTGTTCGAATCACTCCGTCCCGACCATTATTCCTGAGTAATATCAGACACTTAAGCCGATCAGATAGATCGGCTTTTTTGTGCCTGCGCAAAACCCGCGCAAAACTGGCGCAAAATTATCCGCTGATTTCGCTGATATTCAGGTCCGGAATTGCCTCGGACCAGATGACTTCCGCGTGGTCTCGCTGGTAGTTTTTTGTCATCGTCTCGCTGGCGTGCCCGGCGATCTTCTGACCATCCTTTCCGGATTTCTGGTACAGGTGAAGCGACAGTGCCCGCACCTCGTGGATGCCCGGCATTTCCTCTTCCTTCCAGCCCTTGTAACAGCCCGCCACCTCCCGCGCCTCTTTAAAGGCCCGCGTCAAATACCGCTGTTCGACCTGTGTCCAATGGTCCTTCGTTTGCGCCTGCTTCTGCTTCTTTCGATCGGGCCGGCGGTGGATCAAGTAAGGAGAAACGATGTCATCCCGGCACCGGCTGATCACCGCCTGTAGCTCATCGATCACCTTGAACCGAATTCAGGCCGCATCACTAGCCTTGGCGGTCTTCTGCTGGACCACATACAGAAATCCCTTCCGAAGCGTTCGAACCGCATATTCCGCTGCTTTCTCGCGTTGCGTCGCTCCATAGTGTCCCGCCGTGGGCTCCTCTATTCCTCGGCCATGGCCTGCCTCTTCAATTCCGTGGGCCGGTAGATCCAGCCATATCTGTTGTCGGCGCCGTTACACCTGGTTATTCACTCGCTTCATGCCGCCCACAGCTGGTGCCAGACAGCCGGCATCGATCAAATGGCCTGTTACCCCGGTATGACCTGAGCAGTAAAGCAGCTCGCCATTGAGCAGGCATTTTTTGTCTGGAGAAAAGTTATGGCTGTTACCGAGGAAGACCGCGACATCCTCGCCCGCCCGTTGTAGGGCGAGAGCCTGGCCGGCCAGATCGCCGTGGCCTGGACTATTTGCAAGCGCGAGTTCGATGGCCAAAACCATTCCTGGTGGGGGAGGGTTACGCAGGCGTGTGCCAGAAGCCTTATCAGTTCAACTGCTGGAATAGGAACGACCCGAAGTACTCCTACCCGAGTGGCGCCAAAGCGATTCTTTTTCGTGAGCTGGCGCAGGACCGGATTGCAGCTGACGGAGTGATTGATGGCAAGGTGCCTGATCCTACTGGTGGTGCCACGCACTATTACGCGACGACAATGACGAAGCCCTCGACTTGGGCGAAGGACGCCAAGCAGCTCGCCGAATAGGCCAGGTTACATCAAGACCATTTAACCGCCATCAGTAATGGGGCTGCCACCCAGATCCGCGCTGATCAAGACAAGCGTCTTCCGCTCGAGCGGCGGCTATCTGCCAGTGATCAATCCCACCACAAGGAACTGATCGGTGCCCAAACCGATCAGGCTTGCATCCGCGATCGTATTGCCACTGCCGATTTGCGGCTGTCAGATCCTTCTCGATGTCAAGGATTCAGCCAGTGGCTGCTTACTGCCGCCGCGGCATTGTTCATGGAGGATCGCGCGCCTGAACTGTCCCAGCGCATGCACAACGAAGTATCGCCATCACCGACGCTGGTGACCAAGGACTGATCGCACTGGCTGCTTGCCAGGCCTGCGCGCGAGAAGTGAATCGCTAAATCCTGCTAACAATTTTAGATTCATGACTGCAGATTAGGTGATTCACGGGCGAGCTCTCGGATCCCAAAATTACCCTAGTCGTGTAGAATCTCGGGCTTTCGAGGTGGGCTTTGCGATTATCCGTGTTAAAAACGGAATGTTGCTTATGTCTAGCGTGTTTCTTTAGTTGTTATATGGGGAGAGATTAAACGTGTCAGGTATGGATATGAAAATAACAGACAGAGAAAATTCGTTTGATCTGATTCGGCATTTCGCTGCGTTCCTAGTCTTATTTTCTCACCATTTTCCGATATCTGGCAGGCCAGAGCCATCGGTGCCAAGTTGGGATACATTTGGATTTGTAGCAGTCGTTATATTTTTTTCCATATCGGGCTATTTTATGCCTAAGAGTTTCTCCAATTCGGCGGGCTTTGTAGAGTTTATGGTCAAGCGCTGCAAAAGGATTTTCCCTGGCCTGTTTGTTTGTTCGATTATCATGGTTTATGTAATCGGACTTATATTTACGGCAGCTAGCGTTTACGACTATCTATTCTCGACGGTTCAATTTAAGACGGTTTTTTTGTTTACTGCCTTCATGGGAAGAACCATACCGACAGTGTTCTCCGATTTTACCTTTAAGGATGCCATCAATGGTAGCTTGTGGAGCCTACCGGTTGAATTTCTGTGCTACGTAATAATCGGGGCAGTTTTATCACTATTTAACTCCTGGAAGAGCATGGTTTGTCTGCTCTTGGCTGCCTGCATTGCTAATGCAACCCTCGGAATAAAGTGGGTCGACTTTGCCGTCTTCAACGTGCCGATGAGCTACCTATCGTTGTTCGGAACAGCCTTCTGTACCGGCGCGCTGATGTCAATGACCAGAGCTTCTTGGATGAAGTATCGAATTCCAATGGTGGCGATCTCGTTGTTGTTGATATGGCTATTGCGAGGTCGTCCAGAAGTTCAAATACTTGGCACGGCCAGCATTGCAGTACTGACAATTATCGTTGGTTTATCGTTTCAAGATAGGCTGATTCGCGGGCGGTTTGATATTTCCTATGGTGTGTATATTTATGCCTTCCCGATTCAGCAGCTCGTTGTCAACTGCGTAACGCGTGATTTCTGGCTGGGCATGTTCATATCCGCACTGCTATCGATCGTAGCGGGCGCATTGTCTTATAAGTATGTTGAGGAGCCATTTCTAAGAAGCAAGAAGAAAGTAAAGCGCGAACAGCTTTCAGTAGCTGGCGCCTGATGTAGATCTACTCAAGTTGCAGGTGCCGGGCACTAGATCGAGCGAGGGGGAGGCGACGAGCCGCGGCCTACGGTCATTCCGGCGTCGTGACCACCGCGAGCGTCGTCTTAAAACGGCCATCCCGTAAGGCCTTACAGACGTGCTGCGTGCATGAGGTGCTAGGGGTCGAGGTTCGAATCACTCCGTCCCGACCATATATTCAATGTCTTAGCCCAACCTGAAAAGGTTGGGCTTTTTCATGCCTGCAAAAACTCTCAGAGTCACCCCGACGCTCACCCCCGCAAAATACGCTCTCCCATCCATCAGCTATCCTCATCACTTCGGCGGGGCCCGGCTTATTCCAGGTTCGTGCGACGTACGGACACTCACCGTTCGGCGTGGACTGCCGATATAGATGATATGCAACTGAAATGCTTCAACGACTCGCGGGAATTTATGCCTAACGATCTCCCCACGCTCCCTCAATCCTCAAACAATCCCTCAAGCGTGGCCCTGACACGCGCATCGCTGTTCAAGTTCGTAGGTCTTTTGGCAGGCGTGTTCGTGCTCGCCTGTTATTCACTGTTTTATCTCGCGCAGAACCTGGATCGGACGGAGGAGGCTGAAAGTCAGTTTTACACGAAGAAAGCCGTGGAATCGTTGGAAAAAAACCTGAGCTCGACCGTCAAGGATTACGCGTTTTGGGGGGACGCTTACCAGCACCTGCATGTTCAAGTCGACGCGGATTGGGCCTACGTACGACAAAATATCGGCACGACGCTGTACACCGACTTAGGATTTCAGGGGGTGTTTGTCGTCAACGATGTCAATCGCACGGTGTACTCCCTGATCCGGGGTGAGAGGGTGGCCGTTGAAGTCGATCAGTGGCTGGGGCAGTCCATCGACTCGCTTCTCGATGAGGCGCGCGAGGGGGCTGAAACCGAGACGCCGACGACACGGTTCGTCAATGTCGGCGGCATGCCGGTCCTGGTCGCTGCGGCTGCCATTACACCGGGAACCGATCCGACGGTGGTAGCGGATGACAGGTTGGCGTCGGTGTTGATTTTTGTCGACATTCTGGACAGCAACAAGCTCGCTGCCATCGGCCTCGACTTTGGGATCGAGGGCTTGCACATGGCCACTGCGGATGAAATTCCCATGGTGCCGGTCTATCCTCTGGGCGAGACCGGTGAAGCAGGCAGTCTGCACTGGATACCGGAGCAACCCGGACTGCAATTATTGACCCTGGGGTTGCCCTTGGTGGGAATCGCCGCGCTGTTGGTGCTCCTGATGACTTGGGTCATCCTGCGTCGCACGTCTGTCGCCGCGAAGGTGCTGGATGCCAGTTATGCATCGCTGCAAAGCAGCCAAGCCGACCTGGCTACCAGTGAGGCACGCTTTCGCGATGTGGTCGAGGCGAGCTCCGATTGGGTCTGGGAGATGGACGGCGGCGGTTGCTTCACTTATCTCTCCGAGCGCTTTGAAAATGTCACGGGCCTTTCCAGGGATGCATGGATTGGCGCGCCGATCGATGATCTGCTGCGCACTGAGTCGGGCACATTATCGCAGTGGCTCAGCGTTCCGAACCGCCGTCCGGACATCAGTATCCAGTGTCGTTACGTCGATACCCATTGCCAGGAGCGCATCACCCGTCTTTCGGCACGAGCAATGGCGGGAGGCTTCCGTGGGACAGCAACCGACGTCACGGAGGAAGTTGAAGCCCGTCGGCGAATCGAATTTCTCTCTCAACACGACGCCCTGACCGGCCTTCCGAACAGGACACGGCTGCAGGAGTTCCTGGATGGCAAGCTCAAAGCGGTGCCGACCGTGGAACAACCCTTGGTCATGCTCAGTCTGGACCTTGACCGCTTCAAACCAGTGAACGATTTGCTAGGGCATGCGGCCGGCGATCTGGTGCTCAACCAGGTATCGAACCGCTTGGCGGACTGTGTTCGCCACGGAGATCTTGTTGCGCGTATCGGGGGTGACGAGTTCGTACTGATCCTCACCGATGTCACTTCCCAAGAGGAAGTCGAGACGCTCTGCCGCCGTTTGATTGATTCCATCGAAGAGCCAATACAGGTCAATGAACAAGAGGTTTTTGTCAGCGCCAGTATTGGCATCGCCATGGCGCCCACTGACGCCTGCGAGGCGGCCGAGTTACTACGCTACGCCGATATCGCGTTGTACGAAGCGAAGGCCGCGGGCCGTAATACATGGCGTTTTTATGCGGGCGATATGAACGCTAAGATCATTGAGCGACGTCGTCTGGAAAGCGACCTGCGCTTCGCGATCAAAAATGGAGAACTTCGACTGCATTTCCAGCCACGCTATCGGATCTGCGACGGGATAATGGTCGGCGCCGAAGCGCTGGTGCGGTGGCAACATCCTGAACGCGGTCTGATTCCTCCCGATACGTTCATCTCCATTGCGGAAGAATCCGGGCTGATTCTGTCGTTGAGCGACTGGGTCCTCCAAACGGCCTGTCAGTGTGCGGCGAGGTGGCCGGAACATTTGTTTGTATCAGTGAATCTTTCCCCTAGCGAATTCAAGCGAGGCAATATCGTAGCGCGCGTGCAGAAAGCAGTCCTCGATTCAGGGATCGCCTCAACGCGAGTAGAACTGGAGATTACTGAAAACGTCATGCTCGAAGACGCATCCGGCGCATTGGAACTGATGCATACGTTAAAACGTCTTGGAGTGCGCATCTCCATGGATGACTTCGGCACCGGTTATTCCTCACTGAGCTATTTGCGTACTTTTCCTTTCGATGGCCTGAAGATCGACCGGAGTTTCCTCAGCAAACTGGTTGAAAGCGATGATGACTCCATCATCCAGGCGATTGTCGGCCTGGGCCACGCGTTATCACTGACCGTGACGGCGGAGGGGATTGAAACGGCCGAACACTTGAGGCTGCTCAAATCGGTGTCGTGCGATGAAGGCCAGGGTTTCTTCCTGAGTCGGCCGCTCGATACCGAGGCTTTTGACTCGTTAGTGAAAGCCAAAAAAAGTAAAAACACCAAGAGTCGGGTTTGAAAAAGGAGAGCACCGTATGTTCAAAGCTCGCATGCTTATAACAACTCTAACCTGCCTGGCTCTCGCGATGGGCTCGGTAACGGCGCTAGCCGATCCGGGCAATGGCAATGGCAAAGGGCAAGGCAACGGCAAGGGCGGCCCGCAGAATAGCCAGGCGCATGGCAATCAGGGCGGCAAAGGCAAAGGTTCCAGCGCAGACAACTGGGATCGCTCGCCGGTTATTGATCGCGGCGGCGTCCTGGGGGTGCTCAATGGCTACCGTAATTACTGGACCCCGGGTCCTTCGTTGCCACCCGGGATACAGAAAAATCTCGCCAGAGGAAAGCCGCTCCCTCCGGGCATCGCCAAGAAACTGGATGGTCGGCTGGTCGGCAGGCTTCCCCACTACGAAGGCTATGAATGGCAGCAAGTGGGCACCGATTTGATCCTGGTGGCCCTGGCGACCGGCATTATTTACGAAGTCCTTAACGGTGCTTTTGATTAAGGTTCGCGTGGACCAACCCTACTCTTGAGCGGGGTTGGTCGCAGCCTCTAATCTTCCGTGCTTCAAATCCTGAATTGTTTGATTGCCGAATTCAGATCCGCACTGACCGCCGATAACTCCAACGCTGTGCCGGCCCCGCGCTGAGTATCTTGCGCGACGGTGTCGATAGAGGCCGCGATCTGTTGCACGCTGCGGTTGATCTCCTCCGAGACAGCTGTCTGTTCTTCGGCGGCGCTGGCGATTTGTGCGTTCATTGCGTTGATCGTCGAGATAAGGGCCGCGATGGCATCGAGGGACGTCATTGCCAGTACAGACTGTTCGCGTGTTCGGGTACCTGCGCTGCTGGATTGCTCCATCGCCGTCACGGTGTTGAGGGTGCCTGCCTCGAGTCGGCCTATCATGCCGTGGATTTCTTTGGTGCTGTCCTGGGTGCGGCTCGCCAGGGCCCGAACTTCATCGGCGACAACCGCAAAGCCACGGCCTGCTTCGCCGGCTCGGGCGGCTTCGATGGCGGCGTTGAGGGCGAGCAGGTTGGTCTGTTCGGCGATGCCGCGGATGACGGCGAGTACCCCGGCAATGGACTCAACCTCCGCCTTGAGTTTGCCCAGCGACGTGCCACTGACCTGCAAATCGCCCACCAGCCCGTGAATACTGTCCACGCTCGCATTGACGATTTCGGCGGCCGAGGTGCCTTCTTGCTGTGCCTGGCTGGCCGCCTGCGCCGCTTCTTGGGCGTTTTGCGCGACTTGTAAGGCAGCGGCCGACATTTCGTTGATCGCGGCCGCGACTTGGTCGGTCTCCTGCCGTTGCAGGTCCATCGCCCGCTCTGAACGCTGCGCCTGGCTGGTGACGTCGGCGACGAGCCGGTTCAGTCGATCGGTCATGCCCGCCACATTACCGACCAGGTCGCGGATCTTCTCGACGAAGCGGTTGAATGCCAAGGCCAGTTGGCCGAGTTCATCGTTGCGGGTGACGGGAAGTCGGTGGGTTAGATCACCGTCGCCGGACGCGATGTTTTCAAGTTGCAAGCGAAGTTGCAGAAGAGGCGCGAACAAGCGTTTTACCTGCCACGTTGCCAAGAGCGTCAGCAGGATAGAGGCAACGATACTCAGTATAAGTATCTGCAAGACCAATTCGGAGCGCCGTGATTCCAGGTCCGCCGCCGCTTGGGCAACTTGTGCATCGATGTCGTCCAGATTCACCGCCGTGCCGATCATCAGACTCCATTTGTCCAGATAGAGGGCGTACCCGATCTTCGGCACAACTTTGTCGCTGTTTGGAATAGGGAAGCGGTAGTTCTGATAGTGAGAACCGTCCTTGGCGACGCGCACCAGTTCATTGATCACGGGTACGCCGTCGGGGTCGCGAAAGTTGCTGAAGCTCTCGCCGATTTTGACGTCTTTGTCGGCCCAGAAAACCCGTACGCTGTTGGCGTCGTAGCCGAAATAATAGCCATCCGTGCCGTAGCGAAGTTGCTTGAGGATGCTGATGGCTTTGTCCCGAGCCGCGAGATCGCCCGGTGCGGATGCCTCGTAAATGGACGCGATCGCGCTCTGTGCAATTTGCACCGAGTGTTCCAGCGCACTTTTCCGGCTGGCGATCAGTGTGGCTCGGGTATCTTTGATCTGATCGTCAGCAGTCTTCTGCAACAACATGACCGAGAGGCCCGAGATCAGAAAGGCAAGCAGCAGGGCAGGGGCGACGCACAACAAGACGACCTTGCTTCGAATGGATAGGCTCATGTTCCAGTACCGGAAATTGTTATTGGGGTCGGTAAGAATGCGTGGTCATGATAATCAACGTTCATCAATCATGATGCCCGTACTACTACGTAGAAAACCAAGGAACGCAGCCATGTGCGGCGCGATATTTTCAGGGCGAGTGGTGAGGTTTTCCGGCGCAACTGTTGCGATCTGCGTGTCGTTAAAAATGATGGTACTGCCCGCATCCTCAGCGCAGTAGTGTCGTTCGCCGGCGAGCTGTGTCGCATTCTACGGAACGCTCAAGTGGCAAGCGCATTGAACCAACCCTGCGCAAAAACGATCCTCTTTATCGCGCCACCCAAACTCGCAACCCCGCCCAGCCAACTGCGCTGAGGTCAATCTTGCGTCGATGAACGATAAGGAGCCGCCGTGACCGACACTACTTACTCCCCCTACCGATGCCTTCCCGGCCCGCTGCACGCGATTGTGCTGGCGGGGACGGTGCCGCTGTTTCTTGGCGGGCTGTTCAGCGATATCGCTTACTACCAAACCTATCTGATCCAGTGGACCAATTTCGCCTCCTGGCTGATTGCCGGCGGGATGTTGTTCTGTGGATTGGCGCTGTTGTTCGCCTTGATCAATCTGCTGCGTGCGCCGCGTAAGTCGGGCCGCGCGACCCTGTATTTTCTTGTGTTGTTGGTGACGTGGGGCCTGGGATGGGTCAACTGTTTCGAGCATGCCAAGGATGCGTGGGCGGTGGTGCCGTCCGGGTTGATTCTGTCGGTCATTGTGACGGCGCTGAGCGCTGTGGCGGCGTGGATCGGACTCACTAACCTTCGTTCGGGAGCGCCGGCATGAGACATTCCTACGCATTGACTGCGCTGTCCATGGCGCTGCTGTTGAGCGCTTGCGGTGGTGAGAAAGACACCCCGCAAATCCACGGCGCGGACCCGAAACTTCCGGCGGCTGAGCGCGGCTTGCTGCCGAGCATGAAGATCGCCGAGCCTGCGGCCTGGGGCGATCAGAAGCCGACAGTGCCTGCGGGCTACAGCATTACGGCGATTGCCAATGAACTGGCGGTGCCTCGTCAGACGCTGGTGCTGCCGAACGGCGACATTCTGGTGGCCGAAGGCAAGGGCGGGGCCGAAGCGCCGAAGCTCAAGCCCAAGGATGTGATCGCGAGCTACATCAAGGCTCAGGGCAATACCAAGGTCAAAGGAGGCAATCGCCTGACGTTGCTGCGCGACGCCGATGGCGATGGCAAATACGAACTGAAAACCGTGTTCGCCGAGAACCTCAATGCGCCCTATGGCCTGGCCTTCGCCAACGGCAAGCTGTACGTGGCCAACCAGGATGCGCTGGTGCGCTTCGACTACACGGACGGCCAGACCAAAGCGTCCGGCGCGCCGACCACGGTCACCGAGCTACCGGCCAAGATCAATCACCACTGGACCAAGTCCCTGGCGATCACCCCGGACGGCAACACCTTGTTCGTCGGCATTGGCTCCAACAGCAACGTCACCGAACGCGGCATGGAAGTCGAACTGGACCGCGCGCAGATCTGGCAGATCGATGCCCAGAGCGGTGCGCACAAACCTTACGCCACCGGGGTGCGTAACCCGACGGCGCTGAAAGTCCAGCCAGGCACCGGGCAGTTGTGGGCCGTGGCCAACGAACGTGATGAACTGGGCCCGGACCTGGTGCCGGATTACCTGACCTCGATCCGTGAAGGTGGCTTCTACGGCTGGCCCTACAGCTACTGGGGCCAGAACGTCGATCCGCGCGCCCAGCCACAAGATCCGGCCAAAGTCGCTGCGGCGATCAAACCGGATTACAGCCTCGGCTCGCACGTTGCGGCACTGGGCGTGGACTTCTCCATCGCCGCCATGGGTGAGCCGTTCGCCGACGGCGCCTTTGTCGGTGAACACGGCAGTTGGAACCGCGATAACCCGGTGGGCTACAAAGTGGTGTTCGTGCCGTTCCGCGATGGTCGTCCGGCCGGTGAACCGGTGGATTTCGCCACAGGCTTCCGTGGCGCAGATGGCAAAACCCGAGGCCGCCCGGTCGGCGTGACGGTCGACCCACGGGGCGCGCTGATCATTGCCGATGACCTCTCCGGAATCGTCTGGCGAGTGACCCGCAATCAGTAAGTGACACAGCAACGGGGCCGGCGGGCCCCGTTGTTGTTTTTATCTCCGTCAGTTCTGAAACACTCCGATCTCACCACTCGTCCAAATCCCGGCACTTGCGCCGCCCTCGCGACCTCTGAATTTCATGCACGGATTTCCCGCGCTTGAGAATGGAGAGCCACCATGGATATCGATGAAAACGCGCCTGGGAACATTTCCCAGAACGGTGTCACCGGCGCGACCGACAACGAAACCGGGCACGATCCCAAGCAGCATCAGAGCGAAGTGCCGTTGCCGGCCGATGACGAAGCGCCGCTTGAGGAAGACATGACGGACGTGGAGGCCAACGATTCGGTGTCGGAGGAACATCCCGCACCGTAGTCGTCCCTCAGCGAAAACAACCCGGCCCCTGCGCCGGGTTTTTTAATGACACCGTCATTGCCTCGGCAACAAAATCCCCCGATCCACCTGCCGCACATCGGTCCTGCCACAAAACGCCATGGACAGGTCCAGCTCATTGCGGATGATCTCCAGCGCGGTGCTCACACCCCGTTCGCCCTGGGCGCCGAGGCCGTACATCATGGCGCGGCCGATGTAGGTCCCGCGCGCGCCGAGGGCAATGGCTTTGAGCACGTCCTGCCCCGAACGGACGCCGCCGTCGAAGTGGATTTCCGTTTGCTTGCCCACCGCATCGACGATGGCCGGCAGTGCGGAAATCGACGAGGGCGCGCCGTCCAGTTGGCGGCCGCCGTGGTTGGATACGATGATCGCGTCGGCACCGGTTTCCACGGCGAGACGAGCGTCATCGGGGTCGAGGATGCCTTTGACGATCAGCGGGCCGCCCCAGCGTTTTTTGATCCAGGCCACGTCCTGCCACGACAGGCGTGGGTCGAACTGTTCCTGGGTCCACTGCGTCAGCGACTTGATGCTGTCGACGCCGGTGGCGTGGCCGACGATGTTGCCGAATTGCCGGTTGGAGGTGCGCAGCATGTTCAGGCACCAACGGGGTTTGGTCGCCAGATTGACAAGGTTGCGCAGGGTCGGTTTCGGCGGCAGGGACAGGCCGTTTTTCTTGTCCTTGTGCCGCTGGCCGAACACCTGCAGGTCCATGGTCACCACCAGCGCCGAACAGTTGGCGTCGCGGGCGCGTTCGATCAGGCGCTCGACGAAGCTGCGGTCGCGCGTCACGTACAACTGGAACCAGAACGGATGACGCTGCGTCGCCTGCGCGACCGCTTCGATCGAGCAAACGCTCATGGTCGACAGGGTGAAGGGAATGCCGGCATTTTTTGCCGCACGGGCGGCGAGGATTTCCCCGTCGGCGTGCTGCATGCCGGTCAAACCGGTGGGCGCGATGGCCACCGGCATGCTGACCGCTTGGCCGACCATGGTTGTCGCCGTGCTGCGCTGGCTGATGTCGCAAGCCACTCGCTGGCGGAAGTGCAATTGCTGAAAATCCGCCTCGTTGGCGCGGTAGGTGGACTCGGTCCACGAACCGCCGTCGACGTAGTCATAGAACATGCGCGGCACGCGTTTGCGGGCGAGCCGGCGCAGGTCTTCGATGCAAGTCATCTCAGTCATGGCGCGGTTTTTCGTACGCCATGTAGCCGTTCTTGATGACGATATGGTCGGCGACGTATTTCGCGTCGTGCCACACCCCGTAGATAAATGACGAAGCGCGGTTTACCAGGTTTGGAAGGCCGAGGAAATACACGCCGCTTTCCGCCGAAATCCCGCGCTTGTGGAAGGGTTCGCCGCGCTCGTCGAACGCGTTGACGTTCAGCCAGGTGTAATCAAAGGTGAAACCGGTGGCCCACAACACGGTGGTGATTCCGGCCTGCGCCAGGTCGAGGCTGAGGATCGGATGGCTCAGGCACTCCGGGTCCGGCAGCAGCGTCCAGGCCTCGGGTTCGAGCGGGAAGGGCAGGCCGTTCTTTTCGATATAGGCGTCGGCATCGCGCAGCACGTCGAAGTACGCCTGATCGCCGAACGCGATGTTCTCCGCCAGGCCGGGCTGGAAGGTCATGACCCCGTCGTTGAAGGATTCGGTCAGGCCTACCAGATTGATGCCGGCATGCGCGAGTCGGCGGAAATCGATGGTGCGGCCGCCGTCATAACCGCTTACGGCGAAGGCCACGTGCTTTTTCTTCGGGATGAATTTGACTTCGTCCCACAGGCCCAACGCGCCCAGCCACCAGCAGTAGTCGCGACCGCGATAGGAGCGCGGCGGGCGGTAGTGTTCGCCGACGGACAGGTACACCGTGCGCCCGGCCTTGCGCAGTTCTTCGGCGATCTGCGAACCGGATGCACCGGCGCCTACTACCAGCACCGCGCCGTCGGCCAGTTGGCCGGGGTTCTTGTAGGCCGAGGAGTGCAATTGCTGGATCGGCGCGCTCGCCGGGACGATGTTGGGGAAGGTCGGGCTCTGAAACGGCCCGGTCGCCACCACCACGTTGTCTGCGTCGAACTCGCCGGCGGAGGTCAGCACCTTGAAGCCGGGACGCTCGGCGTGCCGCTCCACTGCGGTGACTTCAACCCCGGTGCGCACTGGCGCATCGAGCATTTTCACGTAGTCCTCGAAGTACGCAGCCATGCGTTCTTTCGGCGGAAAGGTTTCCGGAGAAATGTCATCGAAGGCCATGGTGGGAAAGCGGTCGTGCCAGGCCGGCCCGTTGGCCACCAGCGAGTCCCAGCGTTCCGAGCGCCAGCGTTCGGCGATCCGGTGGCGTTCCAACACAACGTGCGGCACGCCCATGAGCGCCAGGTGCTCGCTCATGGCGATGCCTGCTTGCCCGGCCCCGATGACCAAGGTGTTGATTTTTTCCACTGACATGTGAGGTTCCTAAAAGTGACCGCCCTTGATGGGGATTGGGGTAATTCTGCTCAGCCGGGCTGCGTTGCGACATCACGCTTTGCGAACCCAGCGCTTAGGAAAAAACAAAGCGAGGTCAGGCCTGGCGCACCGCCAGCGTGAGGCGTTCGAGCATCACATCGCAGGCGTGCAATTGCGCAACGCTGACGAACTCATCGGGCTTGTGGCCCTGGTCCATGCTGCCGGGGCCGCAGACCACCGTGGGGATGCCGATCGCATCGAACAGCCCGCCCTCGGTGCCGAACGCCACGGTGCTGAAAGCCTCCGAACCACAGAACTCGGCAATCAATTGCGCGGCCTGGCTGTGGGCGTCGGTGGCCAACCCTGGGTACGCCGACAGCTCGGAAAAACGCAGGCTGCTGGCGGCGTTGACCGCTTGCATGCGCGGCAGCACTTGTTGCTGGGCGTAGGTCTGCAATTGCTGCGCGACCTGCTGCGGATCCTGGTCGGGCAAGGCGCGAATTTCGAAGTCGAAACGGCAGTCGGCGGGGACGATGTTCAGCGCGGTGCCGCCGCTGATCACGCCGGTCTGCACCGTGCTGAAGGGCGGGTCGAAGCGTGGGTCTTGCAGGTGCGGTGCGCGCAGGGTCGAACCGATGCGGCCCAGTTCACCGATCAGCTCGGCGGCGTACTCAATCGCGTTGACACCGTTGGGCGCGTAGGCCGAATGACAGGCTGCGCCGTGCACATCACAGCGCATCGCCAGTTTGCCTTTGTGGCCGAGCACCGGTTTCAGCTCGGTGGGTTCGCCGATGATGCACAGCAGTGGCGTGTGCGGCCGTTGTTGCAGCTCCGCCAGCAACGAGCGCACGCCCAGGCAACCGACCTCTTCGTCGTAGGACAGGGCAATGTGCACCGGCAGGCGCAGCGGTGCGGCCAACAACGCCGGCACGGCAGCCAGCACGCAGGCGATATAGCCCTTCATGTCCGCAGTGCCACGGCCGTACAACTTGCCGTCCCGTTCGCTCAGTTCGAACGGCGGCACCGTCCACGCCTGGCCATCCACCGGCACCACGTCGGTGTGGCCCGAGAGCACGATGCCCGGCCGGTCATCCGGACCCAACGTGGCGAACAAGTTGGCCTTGCTGCGCTGTTCGTTGAAGATCAGCGAGCACGGCACCTGCAGCCCGGCCAGGTAGTCACGGACGAACTCGATCAGGTGCAGGTTCGATTCACGGCTGGTGGTGTCGAAGGCGATCAGCGATTTCAACAGTGATTGGCTGGCGCTCATTCATTCGTCTCCTGGCACGCCATAGCTCGGTGCCTGGGTCGGATCAAGGGCGCGGGTGATGTAGTCCTGCAATTGCGGCCGGTAGGCAAGCCACAGCTGTTCGAGTTGGCCGATCGGGTCGTGCTCGGCCCAGTCGACGCGCAAATCGGCGATGGGCCAGATCAATTCATCGACCACCACCATCGCCGCCGAATGCACCGGCCCGGCTTCGCCACCGGCAGCCACCGCTGCTTGCATGGCGGTGATCAAGCGATCGCCCAAGTGCCCGGTGCTGGTCTCGAACGCTTTGACCAGCGCCTCGATGACGGATTGATCCGACAACATATTGCCGGCGCCGACGCACTGCTCACCGGCCAGCGCATGGTGACAACCGAGGGTGTGGCTGCCGCTGAAAAACGCCGTGTTGCCGTGGTGGTCGATGGCGGTGAGCTGCCGGTATTGGCCATGCCGGTCGTTGCTGATCGCCGTGTCCAAGGCTTGCTGCAACGACACGCCTAGCTCCAGTTGATCCAGCACCACCAACCCCAACGCGGGCAGGGTGATGTTTTGCGTGGCCACCGCACCCACGCCGGGGCGCAGCCATGGGCAACGGGCGCCGACGGCAATGCTCGACGAACTGATGGCGATGCCCAACTGACCGGTTTCGGCACAGCGGCCAATGATTGAAAACGTCATGGTGATTGATCCTGTATGCGAAGAGGCAAAGTGTCAGAACGTCTGCGGCGCACGGCTCATCGCGCACCCTCGACGTTGAGCACGCGGCCCAGTCCGAGGAAACGATTGGCCAGCGTCAGCAACGTGGCCGTCGAGGCGATGTACATCACCGACAGCGCCGCCAGGGTCGGGTCGGCAAACTCGCGCACGTAGTTGTACATGGCCACCGGCAAGGTCTGGGTGACCTGGGTGGTGACGAACAGCGAGGCGGTGAATTCGTTGAAGGACAGGATCGCCGCGAACAGCCAGCCGCCGAACAGCCCGGGGATCATCAGCGGCACGGTGATGGTCCACACCACTCGCAACGGCGACGCGCCGAGGCTGGCGGCGGCCAGTTCTATGCGCTGCTCAAGGTTGTGCAGCGACACGTACAGGCTGCGCAGCACGAACGGTAGCACCAGCACGATGTGGCAGAAGATCACCAGCGTATAACCGCGGCCCAGATTGAGTTGCGCCACCAGCATCAACAGGCCGAGGCCGATGGTGAAGTGCGGAATGAACAGCGGCGATAGCAGCACACCTTCGAGCACCCGCTTGCAGCGGAATTCGTAGCGGTGGATGGCAATCGCCAGGGTGGTGCCGATCACTACCGCCAGGGTCGAGGCCCACGCGGTGATGATCAGCCCGGCGTAGAAACCGTTGCGGAAGTCGTCGTAGTTCAGCGCCCGCTCGAACCAGCGCAGCGACCAGCCCTTGGGCGGAAAGAACAGCACGGCAGTGCTGCTGAACGACGAAATCACCACCACCACGGTCGGCAGCAGCACGAACAGCAGGATCAGCGCCACCAGCGCGCGACCGGCATACCCCAGCCATTTATCGTGATTGGAACGGGTCATGTCAGTGGCCTCCGGCGGTTTGCAGGGAACGGGTCATGCGCTTGAGGGACACCAGCAGCAACACCGTGAGGATCAACCCGGCAACGCTCAGGGACGCGGCGAACGGGAAGTTCAGCGATGAGAAGCCCAGTTGATACACCAGCGTCGCGATGGTGCTGACTTTGCCGCCGCCAATCAGTTGTGGCGTGGCGAAGGCGCTGAAGGTCCAGGCGAACGCGGTGGTGAGGCTGGCCACGATGCCCGGCAGCGACAGCGGCAGGGTCACGGTGAGGAACGCGCGGATCGGCCCGGCGCCGAGGCTGGTGGCGGCTTTTTCGTAGGCCGGGTTGATGTGCGACAGCCCGGTGGCGAGCATCAGCACCATGATCGGCATCGTCACGTGCACCAGCGCCAACACCACGCCGGTCTGGGTGAACATCAGTTGCAACGGCTTGTCGATCAGGCCGATGGACAGCAACAGGCTATTAAGAAAGCCGCTGCTGCCCAAAACGATAATCCACGAATAGGTGCGCACCACTTCGCCGAGAAACAGCGGGGTGATGGCGATGATCAGAATGCTCGACTTCAACCACCCGGTGCGGGTGCGCACCAGGGCATAGGCCAGCGGATAGCTGAGCAGCAGGCCGAACACGGCGGTCTTGAAACTCAGTGACACAGTGTTGAAGAACGCCTGGGCGTAGAGGCCTTTGAGCAAGCCCTGGAAGTTGTCGAGGGTGAAGCCGCCAACGTCCAGCGAGCCGGGAATGTACGCGCGCACGCTGTATTGCAGCACGGTCAGCATGGCCAGGGTCAGGCCGAGCGCGGTCAGCGCCGCGGGCAGCACGAACCACAGGACAAACGCAGGTTTTCGAGTCATTGGAGGGTTCCGTCAAAAGCGGCCGTCAGGCCTGGCCGCTGGGATAACTGGCTCAACCGAAACCGGCGCGGACCACGCCGCGCCGG
Source organism: Pseudomonas rhizozeae (assembly GCF_031583775.1). Classification (NCBI taxonomy): domain Bacteria; kingdom Pseudomonadati; phylum Pseudomonadota; class Gammaproteobacteria; order Pseudomonadales; family Pseudomonadaceae; genus Pseudomonas; species Pseudomonas rhizozeae. The sequence continues at coordinate 35,686 of NZ_JAVLSB010000064.1, read as the reverse complement.
TGGTCGGGCTTAATGCGCCATGATGTTTTCAGAGAACCACTTGCGCCAATCGGCGGACTTCTCGGCACGCAGTTTCGGGTCGACGTTGAGGGTCGCGTCCCACTGCGCCGGGGTGGTGAGCATCCCTGGCAGCTTGGCGATTTCCGGGTCGACCTTGGCGTTGGTCACCACCGGGCTGCCGTGGTTGATTTTGGCGATCTTGGCTTGCACGTCCGGCGACAGGGCGATGTTCATGAACTTGTAGGCCAGCTCGGCTTGCTTGCTGCCTTTGTTGATGCCCATCGCGTCGACGCCCAGCACCGCGCCTTCCTTGGGAATTGCCAGTTTGATGTCCACGCCTTCTTCCATCATGTGGTAGGCGTTCATCGACAGCATGACTTGCACCGGGGTCTCGCCGGTGGCGATCAGTTGCTGGCTGTTGGCGTCGTTGGTGTAGAACGATTTGATGTTGGGGATCAGCGCTTTGAGCTTGTCCTGGCCTTTTTCCCAGTGCTCGGCATCACTGCCGGCTAGCTTGGCCGAGACCGCGATGATGTGGCTCGGGTCCCAGTCTGGCAGGGCCAGGGTGCCTTTGAGTTCCGGTTTCCACAGGTCATTCCAGCTGTCGAAGGTTTCGCCCTTCGGCACAAGGTCCGGACGGTAGCCGATGGTGTAGACGTAGCCCCAGACGCCGATGTGCGACGGGCTCAGCTGCGCCTGATGCACCAGGTTGGCGGCGTTCGGCAGCTTGCTCATGTCCAGGGTTTCGAACAGGCCGTCGGTGGTGTAGAGCCAGCCCACGTGCGAAGTGGTGAAGGTCAGGTCGGTTTCCGCTTTGCCCGCCAGTTTGGCTTTGTTCAAACGGTCGATGGTGCCGCCGGTGACGTATTCGACTTCGACGCCGGTTTCCTTGGTGAACTGCTTGCCGATGGCTTCGTCGATCAGTTCCTTAAAGCTTCCCCCCCAGGTGCTGACGACTAATTTGTCAGCGGCGTGGGCATTTGCAGCCGCCAGCAGGCTGGCGCTCAACACGGTCAAGGCAATGGCGTTACGCAGCATTTTCTATTCCTCATGGGTGATTCGAAGGTTGGCAAGTGGTGCGCCACTCTGGTGCCCTGTATTGGTGCGAGGGCCGTGATGGCTTGATGAACCCATGATGGGGGGAGGGCGGCGATTCGGTAAAACAGGCTTTGCCGTGCTACTGCGTCGGAATTCCTGATGCAGCCCTGACGGGAGGTTTGCGCAGGTTTTGCCTAAGCAACGCTGCGGTAAACACGCATTGGCCGGACCCCCGGCACGGGGTGAAGATCAGGCTTCGCGCGGCCCCGGCACGCTCCCTGCATTCACTTGCATTGAACCAAGGCGCCTAGGCGCGTCGCTCGATTCATTGCCTGGAGAGCCTTCTATGCTCAGTCGAATCACCCAACGCCAACTCGAATACTTCGTCGCCTCCGGTGAGGCCGGCAGCCTGCTCGGCGCCTCGGAGCGCATTCACGTGTCGTCGCCTTCGATCTCGGCGGCGATCACCCACATCGAATCCGAACTCGGTGTGCAGCTGTTCATCCGCCATCACGCGCAAGGGGTGTCGCTGACCACCATCGGCCGCCATGTGCTGAAAGAAGCCAAGCTGATTCTCGAGCAGATGAACAACCTCTACACCATCGCTTCGGAGTCGCTGAACATGGTGCGCGGGCCGTTGCGGGTCGGCTGCCTGGAATCGCTGGCGCCGATGATCACCCCAGAACTGGTGTTCGGCTTTGGCCGGGCGTTCCCCGGCGTGCGCATCACTCAGGTCGAAGGCAACCATGAACAACTGCTGGAAAAACTGCGCAGCGGCGAGATCGACATCGCCCTGACCTACGACCTCGCGGTCAGTGACGACATCGACTTCCAGCCCCTGGCGCAGTTGCCACCGTATTTGATGGTGGGCGAGCATCACCCGTTGGCGAACCTGCCGGCGGTGACCTTCCATGACCTGGAAACCTACCCGATGGTGCTGCTCGATATTCCGCTGAGCCGCGAGTATTTCCTCAGCCTGTTTATGCAGTCCGGGGTGACGCCGAACATCGTCATGCGCTCGAGCAACCTCGAAGTGGTGCGGGCGATGGTCGCTAACGGCGTCGGCTACAGCATCGCCAACGTGCGGCCCAAGGCCAACCTGACCCAGGACGGCAAACGCCTGATCCGCGTGCGCCTGGCCGGCGAGCATCGGCCGATGCAACTCGGCTACGCGACCGCCAATAACTCGCAGCTGTCGCGGGTGGTCAGTGCCTTCGCCGAGCGGTGCCGGATGTTCGTCTCCGACCAGTACATTCCCGGCATGGCCGCGCCGAGTTTCTTCGATCCGCACACCGTACGCACGCTCAAGGGTGTGGGCTAGGCGTCAGTAACCGCGCACCGGGTCGACCTGGTGCAGCACCGTTTCACCCCGGCCCAGGCGCAGGATGTTTTCGGCAACCTGCGCCGCGCCGGTGGCGGGGATCGCCACGGAGGCCAGGTGCGGAGTAATCAACACGTTGTCCATGGCCCACAGCGGGTCTTGCGGCGGCAGCGGTTCGCGATCAAACACGTCGAGGGTCGCTTCGCTGATCTGCCCGTTGGCCAGCGCAGCAGTCAGCGCTTGTTGGTCGACCACTGCCCCGCGCGACACATTGATAAAGCAACTGCCCGCCGGCAATAACGCCAGGCGTTCGGCCGACAACAGCCCTTCGGTTTGCGCGGTCAGTGGCAGCATCACCACCAGGATGTCGCTGCTGGCGAGGAAGCCGTCCAATTGCTCCATGCCGTTGACGCAGTTCACGCCATCGAGTTGTTTGGCCGAGCGCGACCAGCCGCGCACATCGAAGCCCTGGCGCGCCAGTTCCAGCGCGGTGTACGCCCCCAGTTCGCCCAGACCCAGCACCCCGACTCGCACGCTCGACGGCAAACGCGGGTGCAGGTAATGCCAGCGGCGTTGCCGTTGCGCCCGTTCGAACGCCGGGATATCGCGTGCATAACGCAGCACGGCGAACAGCACGTAGCCGGCCATCATGCGCCCCATGTCGGGGTCGGAAACCCGGGTAATTGGCACCTTGGGCAGGTCATCACGACCGACCAGCGAATCGACTCCGGCGCCGAGGTTCACCAGCAATTGCAGCTGGCGATACGGGGCAAAAAAGCCGTGCGGCGGTTTCCAGGCCAGTACGTAGAGCACGCTGTCCGGGTCGTCGACGTCTTCGGCCTGGCAGATGCGCACACCGGGCAACAGTGGCGCGAGCAACGCCTGCCATTCCTCGAAACTGTCGAATTGGCTGTAGAACACCAGCGTCGGGATCATGCCTGCGCTTCCAGCAATTCGGCAGTAGCGCTCAGTGCCATGCGATAGCCCAATTGACCGAGACCGGCGATCACCCCGGTGGCGGCTTTCGACACGTAGGAGTGATGACGGAAACTTTCGCGCTTCCAGATATTGCTCATGTGCACTTCGATGATCGGGCCGTCGAAGGCCAGCAAGGCATCGAGGATCGGCACCGAGCTATACGTCAGCCCGGCGGCGTTGATGATGATCGCGCTGGCGTGCAGCCGCGCTTCCTGAATCCAGTCCACCAGCACGCCTTCGTGGTTGCTCTGGCGAAACGCCAGGTGCAGGCCGAGTTCGCTGGCGTGGGCCTGGCAGCGCGCTTCGATGCTGGCGAAACTTTCGCTGCCGTAGGTGCCGGATTTGTCCAGGCCATACAGGTTGGCGTTGGGGCCGTTGAGGAAATAAACCGTGTGGGGCATGGGGACTCCAGGGCGTCAGGCGACCGGTCGGGTCGCGAGCATGGCAGGGTGTTGGGCGAAACCGTCGAACCAGTCGGCGGCGGCGGGGTGGTGCGCCCGCCAGTCGAGTTCGGCGAAGCGGAAATCCAGATAGCCGAGACCGCAGGCGATAGCGATCACGCCAATGTCGTCGGGCGTCGGGCTCAACTGCGGGGCCTGGCGTTCGATCTCCGCCAGGGCCGCGTGCACCTTGGTCAACTGTGCTTCGCGCCATGCCGGCCACTGTTTGTCGGCCGGCCGCGCGCTGGTTTCGTACCGGGCCAGCAACGCCGCGTCCACCAAACCATCACCGAGCGCCTGGCGGGCCAGGTTGAGCCAGCGCTGCGCACCGTTGCCGAACAGCGAACCACCGGCCCACGCATCGAGGTACTCGCAAATCACCCGGCTGTCGTACAGGCACAAGCCGTCGGCGGTTTGCAGCGCCGGCACTTTGGCCAGCGGATTGAAGCGAGCGATGCGCACGTCGCGGTGGATCGGGTGCGCGGCGGATTCCAGCGGTTCGATCTGCTCGGTGATGCCCAGGCAATGCGCGCTGACCATCACCTTGCGCACGAAGGCCGAGGTCGAGGCGAAGTACAGTTTGAACATGGCGGCTTCCGGGTTATGAATCGTGATCGGGCTACAGCGCGGCCACGGTCAGCAGCACCTTGCCGAGATTGGCGTTGGCCTCCAGCAAACGATGGGCCTCGGCGGCCTGCGACAACGGCAGTTGCGCGTAAATCAACGGGCGCACCGCGCCGGACGCCAGCCATGGCAGCAGATGTTGGCGAATGCACGAGGCCAGGCGGGCTTTTTCCTCGCGGCTTTTCGGGCGCAAGGTCGACGACGTGAGGCTCAGGCTTTTGCGCATCAGCAGTTGCAGATCGAGTTCGATCTTCGCCCCTTGCAGGAACGACAGACTGACGTGGCGGCCGCCCGGCGCCATGGCGTCGAGGTTGCGCGCCACATAGGGACCGCCGACGTTATCCAGCACCACATCGACCCCACGGCCCTCGGTGCACTGCCTGATCACCTCGACGAAATCCTCGCTGTGGCGGTCGATGGCGCGCCAGATCCCCAAGGCTTCGAGCATCGCGACTTTCTGCGCGCCGCCCGCCGTGGCAATCACCCGGGCGCCGGCGGCTTGCGCGCACTGCACGGCAAAACTGCCGACGCCGCTGGCGGCGCCGTGGATCAACACCGTGTCGCCCGCTTGCAGGCGACCCAATTCGAACAGGTTGTGCCACACCGTGAAGGCCGCTTCCGGCACCCCGGCGGCGTGCTCCAGCGACAGTGCCTGCGGCACCGGCAGGCAATGCTCGGCGATGGCCACGCAGTACTCGGCGTAACCGCCGCCACTGAGCAACGCCATGACCCGATCACCGACCACGAAATCCGTGACCCCGGCACCGACAGCGGCCACCGTGCCGGCTGCTTCCAGGCCCAGCACGTCGCTGCTGCCCGGCGGGACCGGCATGCCACTGCGCTGCATCAGGTCGGGACGATTGACCCCGGCGGCGGCGGTGCGGATCAGCAGCTCGCCGGCCTGTGGCTGGGGCATCGGCCGTTGCACTGACTGGAGCACGTCAGGGCCGCCGGGTTCACGGGCGATCACCGCGTTGATTGTTTCGGCAAGCAGGTTCATGGGGTTTGCGGCTCCAGGGCGAAAGCGCAGACGCCCTCGTCATCGAAGGTCAGACCCGCGGCGGCGCCGACGGGCCAGCGGGTCAAGGCGTCGAGCCCGGACTGACGAACGAACAGGCGGGTTTGCCCGAGGGCTGGCACGTCCAGATGAATGTCGACGTGATCACCCTGGAACACATGGGCAGTCACCGTGGCGCTCAGAAGTGAGTTCGGCCCGAGCGCGCCGAGGCGGATGTTTTCCGGGCGGACGTAGACGTCGAGGCGCGCACCGACGGCTGCGTGTACCCGCTCGGCGGGCAGACGCAGCGGGCTGTTGCCGAGTTCCACGGTGGCCATCTCGTCGCGGCTGACGTAACGGCCCGGCAGGACGTTGACGTCGCCGACGAAACTGGCCACGAACGGATCTTCCGGGCGCCGGTAAATGTCATCCGGGCTGCCGATCTGCCGCACGTGGCCGGCGGACATCACCACCACCCGGTCGCTCATGCTCAGGGCTTCGCCCTGGTCGTGGGTGACGAACACGGTGGTGACGCCGAGCTTGCGCTGGATGTCCTTGAGTTCTAGTTGCATCGACAGCCGCAGGTTTTTATCCAGTGCGGAAAACGGTTCATCGAGCAGCAACACCTTGGGCCGGATCACCAACGCCCGCGCCAGGGCCACCCGTTGTTGCTGGCCGCCGGACAGTTCGCTCGGTTTGCGCTCGCCGTAGCCTTGCAGCTTCACCAGCGCCAGCGCCTGCTCCACCCGTTCGGCGATTTCCGCCTTGGGCACGCGGCGCATGCGCAGGCCGTAACCGACGTTCTTCGCCACGCTCATGTGCGGGAACAGCGCGTAGTTCTGGAACACGATGCCGATTTCCCGCTGGTATGGCGGGGTCTCGGTGACCAGTTGGCCATCGATGAAAATCTCGCCGTTGTCGGCTTCGGCGAAACCGGCCATCAGGTTCAGCAGCGTGGTTTTGCCGCAGCCCGAAGGGCCGAGCAGGGTGACGAACTCGCCTTCCATGATCTTCAGCGAGACCTTGTGCAGCGCCGTCGAGTCGCCGAAGCGCTTGAGCACGTTGTCCAGTTGCACGGCTACGTTGCGCGGCGCCAATTCCGCGAGTTCGGCGCTGGTCGCGGGGGTAAAGGGTTTGATCTGTGCAGTCGCCATGGGCGCTCCGTTGAGAAGGGGGCTAAGAGGTCAGGCGGCTGGCCAGTCGTCCGGGATCACCGCGATCACGTCGATTTCCATCAGCCACTCGGGCTGGCCGAGGCCGGAAATCACCAGGCCGGTGGAGATCGGGAACACGCCTTTGAGCCACTTGCCCACCTCGCGGTACACCGGCTCGCGGTAGCGCGGGTCGATCAGGTAAGTGGTGGTCTTGACGATGTGCGAGAGGTCGGAGCCGGCCTCTTCGAGCAATTGCTTGACGTTTTTCATCGCCTGCTCGGCCTGGGCGCGCGGATCACCGAGGCCGACCAGGTTGCCGGCGAAGTCGGTGCCAATCTGGCCGCGCACGTACACGGTATTGCCGGCGCGCACCGCCTGGCACAGGTCGTTGTCCAGCGACTGGTTGGGGTAGGTCTCTTTGGTGTTGAACATACGGATGCGGGTGTGAGTAGGCATGCCGGGAAGCTCTCAGGGATCGGAATGAACCCAGCTTCACATTGCCCCCGGTTTGACGAAACCAGCATTTGCGCGGGGTAGTGCTTAGGAAAAGCCGAAGCCTGATTCGGTGTGGGCTGAAGTGGCGGGTTTGACGGCGCGTTGAAGGCTCTGGCACCAGGCGATCAAGCCGTTCAATGGCTGATCGCCTGGCAGATTGAAGGTTAGCGTGAACGGCGTTTCACGCCGCCGCCTGACCTTTTTCGGGGTTAGCGTCCGATGATGACCACGGTCATGTTGTTGTCGTGTTGCGGGTAGTGGGTGATCAGGGGCCAGGTGGAGATGTCATGCTTGAGGCCAAACGCGTTGTGCTGTTCATCCGGTGCGACGAAAACCGTCAGCGTGTGCTGCGCCGGACCATTGAACAGATGCGCGCGGTCATAGATCTGCATTTCGCGCTGAGTACCAAGGCCTTTGGGCAAACGCCCCATCACTAAGGTGTTCGGTTTCGGCCCGGTGCCGTAATAGCCATGGCCCAACTGCTTGTAATGCGGGTGTTTGACCGTGTAGCGCGAATACAACGTCACACAGCGCCGGACCACGTCCCATTGCACCGGCAAATGATGGGTCATCGAGTTCACCGCCAACAGTGACTGGCGCAGATCGTTGTAAGCTTCCCCGCGCCGGGCCACGACCGCCGCTCGCGCGGCAGGGGCAGCGGTTAGGAAATCGGCTTCGAGTTCGGCACAGAGCGCGATCGGATCTCGCAGGTAGGCGCGGGTATTGGCCAACGCCTGGGTCATGCTCTGGTGCACCGTTTTAAAGGTGCCGACGAACATTTCCCGCGAAGCGAATCGGGAACTGACGCCACTGGTGGGGGCGATTTCGCCCTCGTGATCGAGACCGGTCAGCAGTCTGTCCATCAGTTGCTGGTCGGTCAGGGAAGGACCATGCCGAGCGAACACGTGGCCGCCGTCCTCTTGACGCGCGCGCATGTGCGCGCTGAGACGGATCTCCTTGGCCGCAGCGCTGTTCAACTCCTCCAGCAACGTCATGGCGGGCGGTGCGGGGTTCATGTTCATCACGTTCAAGCCATTCATCGGCGGTGGCGGCGGAAACGGCGCGGCTGGTGGCCCGGCATTCGGCGCGGCTTCGACGATGGCGGGCGGCCGCGTGGGCATATCGCTGACTGGCGACTGCACAGACGCCTGTGGGCGCCGCTGCAGTACGCCGCCGGTGACCGGCGGCATCGAGTAGTCACCGGTGGTCAACCAGTTGAAGTACTGTTGAAAGGAATCAAGAATTCGCAGCATCCGTCGAGCCTCTGGAAAGTAAGTTCTGCCTGAACCCCTGAGGGCACCCAGTTATCCACTGAGCTAAAACGCCTGGGCGTGGCGATTTATTCCATGTCGGCAAAAAGCCCTGAAGCAGCCGCGCGTGGGCCGCAGTACCATGGCCCATCGTTCACGATCGCCGAGCCGTCAATGCCCACCCTCACTCGTTTTACTTCGCTGCTCGACCAGGCACGGCGTGCCTTGCTGCTGGTCTGGAGCACCTCCCGCGCGTTGTTTCTTGGCCTGATCGTCGCGACCCTGGTGGCCGGCATTCTTCCGGCGCTGGCGGCGTGGCTTGGCCAGCGGATCGTCGACGCGGTGGTCGCCGCTATGCAATTGCACGCACAGCAGGGCAGTGCGCCGCTGTGGCCAGTGGTGCGTTACGTGTTGTTCGAAGCCGGGGTATTGGCGTTGCTGTCCGGTGCGCAGCGGGCGTTGTCGGTGCAGCAATCGTTGTTGCGGGTGCAGTTGGGGCAGAAGGTCAACACGCTGATTTTGGAAAAGGCGCAAACCCTGTCGCTGGTGCAGTTCGAGAATTCCGAGTTCTACGACAAATTGGTGCGGGTACGCCGAGAGGCCTCGACCCGGCCGCTGGCGTTGGTGATGAAATCCCTGGGGCTGATCCAGAACCTGATCGTGCTGATCAGCTTCGGTGTGTTGCTGGTGCACTTCTCGCCTTGGGCCCTGGTGCTGCTGGTGATCGGGGCGTTGCCGGTGTTTTTTGCCGAGGCGCATTTTTCCGGCGATGCCTTTCGGCTGTTCACCCGTCGCGCGCCGGAGAGCCGTCAGCAGAGTTACATCGAGACGCTGCTGTCCCACGAGGCCTACATCAAGGAGGTCAAGCTGTTCGGCTTCGCGCCGCTGTTGTTGCAGCGTTATCGCGAGACCTTCAACCGCTTGTACGCCGAAGACCGACGCCTGACCCTGCGCCGGGATGGCTGGGGCTTCGTCCTCGGCCTGCTCGGCACTGGGGCGTTTTACCTGGCCTACGCCTGGGTGGTGATCGACACCGTGCACGGCAGCATCACCCTTGGGCAAATGACCATGTACCTGGTGCTGTTCAAGCAAGGGCAAAGCGCGGTCAGCAGCAGCCTCAGCGCCATCAGCGGTTTGTACGAGGACGGCTTGTACCTGTCGAGCCTCTACGAATACCTGGCTGAACCGGTGGTGGCGACGCCGGGGCACCTGACCGTGGGCGAATTGCCGGGCGATGGCTTGCGCTTCGAAAAGGTCGGCTTCCGTTACCCCGGTTCCAGCCGCGCGGCACTGGCCGACATCGACCTGCACCTGGTGCCGGGGCGCAGCCTGGCGCTGGTCGGCGAGAACGGTTCCGGCAAGACCACGCTGATCAAGTTGCTGACCCGCCTGTACCGTCCCGACCAGGGACGCATCCTGCTCGACGGCAGCGATCTGCAGGATTGGGAAGAGCAAGCGCTGCGGCGGCGGATCGGGGTGATTTTCCAGGACTACATTCGCTACCAGTTCACCGTCGGCGAAAACATCGGCGTCGGCGACACCCGGGCATTCAACGATGAGCAACGCTGGAAAGACGCCGCCGCCGAAGGCATGGCCGCGCCGTTTATTGAAGGCCTGGATCGTGGATACGCCACGCAGCTCGGGCGCTGGTTCGCCGGCGGCCAGGAATTGTCCGGCGGCCAATGGCAGAAAATCGCCCTGTCCCGCGCCTACATGCGCCGCGACGCCGACATCCTGATCCTCGACGAACCCACTTCAGCCCTCGACCCCGCCGCCGAAGCCGCGGTGTTCGAACACTTCAGCCAGCACACCCAGGGCCGCATGACCCTGCTGATCTCGCACCGCTTCTCCAGCGTGCGCAACGCCGACCACATCATTGTCCTCGACCAGGGCACCCTGCTGGAGCAGGGTGATCACCCAGCCCTCCTCAGCCTTGGCGGACGCTATGCGCAGTTGTTTGATTTGCAGGCGAGGGGGTATCGCTAACTGCGCGGCGTTGACGCATTGCCCCCCGACGCCGTCTGCGCAACCGGTGTGGCCGGCCGGGCCTTGATCAAGCCGTCGATGGCTTGCCGATACTGACTGCCGCCCAGGCTCATGCTGTTGTTGTGCGTGCCACCGGGCACCAGCAACAGCCGTTTGGGCTCATTGGCGGCGTTGAACAGTTGCTGGCTGAAGCGCGACGGCATAAAGGCATCGGCTTGACCATGGACCACCAGCAGCGGCATGCCGATGTCGGCGATTTTGTCGATGGAGTCGAATTTCTGCGACAGCAACCAGCGCACCGGCAGCCAGGTGACCGGCAAGTTGTTGTCGGCCACGGCGGCGACCGCATCGCCGAGGGAGGTGAAGGTGGATTCAATCACCAGGCCACGCACCGGCACCGGGACCTTGTCTTTGCTGGCCTGGGCCGCCAGCTCTGCGGCCAGATCGACGGCTACCGCACCGCCGAGGGAGTGCCCGTAGATCAGGCGTTTGCCGGCGTCCGGTTGCATCTCGGTGAAGCGTTGCCACGCGGCGCGCGCGTCTTCGTAGACGCTGGCCTCCGACGGCAAGTCGCCCTTGCTCTGGCCAAACCCGCGGTAATCGATGGCCAGCACCGAATAACCCATGGCGCGCAATTGCTCGATGCGGAACGCCTGGCCGGTGAGGTTCCAGCGCACGCCGTGCAGATACAAAATTGCCGGCGCATCCTTGCGCGCCGCCGGCCACCACCAGGCGTGCAGATTTTGCCCGGCCTTGAAACTGGCGGGCTTGATGTCGAATTCCTGGACGTCGCTCGGCAGCCCGCGATACCAGCCAGCGGTGCCGGGCTCGATGCGGAACAACAACTCGCGTTCCTTGTATTTGAGCGCGGCGCAGCCCGCGGGCAGGCCGACGATCAGCGTGGCCATGCACAACACGGTGAGCCAGCGGCGGGCCAGGCGGCTTATCAGGGTGGAAAACATTCGGTGGTCCGCAAGGTTGGGCGCAACGTTCGGGTTTTAACAGAAGTCGCGCGGCGGTGGGGATTAATTCGACGGATGCCGCTCACACCGCTGGATCTGTGGGAGCGAGCCTGCTCGCGAAGGCATGAGTGAAGGCGCTGGAGATGTGTTGTCTGGTCAGACGCCATCGCTGGCAAGTCGAATCGTCGCACCGCAGCTCCCACAAGGTCCGAGCCCAAACCCCACCCAGCAAAAAGCCCGGATGCGCCGGGCTTTTGCGATGTAGCAGTCAATTCAGGCCAATCAGTAGCGCTGATACTTCGAACCAAACTCAGCGCGGTTGTCGGCGACCAGTACACCATTGGTCACGGCATTGGCAGGGTTCAGTGCAACGCGGTTCTGTTGCAGACGATCCGAACCGCCTTCAGCCACCTGGTTGCCTTGCAAACGATCCGAACCATCGGCGGCAATGCGGCTTTCGATCAGACGGTCCGAGCCGCCTTCAGCGATCATGGTCCGAGGTTTGGCAGCAGCAAAAGCGTTGATAGCGAAGACCGAGAGAACAATGCTGAGGATGAGTTGGCGTTTCATGTCGTTTGCTCCGGGAGGTGCTAAGTGGGTATGGAGGCGATGTTACGCCGCGCAGTTTTTATGAGAACTTCATTGACGTGATGGTGACTATCAACGCCGACGATGTTGCCGCCGTTTCCAAGCCGCTCGTCACGCTCGGCTCGCGCCTGCCGGTACGGCAACTGCTGCGCTCTGCGGCTTCAGCAGCGGCGTCAGCGCCAACATCAGCAGCGACACCACCAGCAACAGCAGGCACGACAGGGCGTAACCGCCAGTGTGGTCGCGCAGGTAACCGAACACGATCGGGCCAGTGGCCGCGATCAGGTAGCCGACGAATAACATCAGCACCGTCCAGGTATTGGCTTCGGCGGCGCTGTGCACGTTGTCCAGTGGCAGCGTCATCGCCAGTGTGAACGCCATCCCCAGGCCCACCGCGATCAGCATCACCGCGATAATCAACCCGGTTTGCGCGTACAACCCGGCCAGGCCTGCGGCGGTCAACGCGGTGGCGATGGCCAGCCACACGCGCCGGTCGTTGGAGCGGCCGGCGAGGCTGCCCATGGCGAAGCTGGCCACGGCGAACACCGAGGTGAACAGGCCGAGCAGGGCGCCGGGGCTGATCGAGGCTACATGCCATTCAGTGGCGGCCGGGGCCAGCCAGGCGAACAGCGCATAGACGATGAACTGGCTGAGCCCGAAGTACAGCGCGATCAACCACGCTTTGGGCTGGCTCCACGGCAGGCCGATCGGCTTGACCGGTGCGACTGGCGCCGCAGCCGGTTTGGCTGTAGCGAAACGAGTCGCGAGGATCCGCCAGCTCAGCACCGCCGCCACGCACAACACCGCCCAGACCCCGGCTCCCAGGCGCCAGCTGCCGCCCAGTTGCGCGAAGAACTCGGTGCTGACCGCCGCCACCGTGGCGCCGACACTGAGACCGGCGGCATAGATGCCCATGAAGAACGAGGCGCGATGGGCGAAGTGGGTCTTGATCCAACCGCCAATCAGCGCACCGCCGATGGCAATGCCGACGCCCACCAGCACTGTGCTGGAAAGCAACGCGGCGGTGGAGTCCGACAGCGCCCGCAGCAGGGTCGCGGCGCCCAACAGGATCAAAGCCGCGATCACCGTGCGGTCAGCGCCGAAGCGCCGGGCGATGCCGGGGGCGAGTAGGGCGAACAGCGCCATGCACACATCGGGAATCGACGTCAGCAAGGACGCCTGGGCATAGCTCAACTGGAAATGTTGCTGAATCTGCAGCAGCACCGGCCCGATCGACACGATGGCCGGGCGCAGGGCCAGCGCCAGGATCAGCAGGCCGAGGACAGCGGCCAGGGTGTTGCCTTTGGAGGTGGGCGAATGCGTGTTCATGGCATCTCTCGCTACGGTCAGTGGGGCCGGGAAGGCAGGGCTCCACGGTAACCAGCGAGGCGATGGCGCGGATGACAGCTTCTGTCGACCAAGTGACACATGACGGCGCGTCACGCGGGATCGTATGATCAACCTCCCTTCGCCGGAGAACCCGTCATGCCCGATCGCGCCCCGCAGCCTGCGCCGCCGATTTCGCCCCGTAGCGAGGATTACGCTGTGTACGAGGCGGTGCCACTGCCGATGACCGCCATGCCGCGTAACCAGCCCGGTGGCACTTACAACGCGCCGCACAGCCACGCTCACGGGCAATTGCTCTATGCCAGCAGCGGCCTGATGCGCGCCGCCACGGAACAGGGCTTGTGGTTTCTGCCGCCGGGCCGGGCGTTGTGGATTCCTGCCGGGGTGGTGCACGACCAGTTGATGCTCGGCCCGGTGCAGATGCGCTCGATCTACATCGATGCCGATCTGGCCGCGCAGTACGGTGAGCGCTGTCGGGTGGTGGAAGTCAGCAAGCTGCTGCGAGAACTGATCCTGGCGCTGATCGCCGAGCCGATCGAGTACGTGCTGGAAGGGCGCAACGCGCACATTGTGGCGCTGATCCTCTGCGAACTGCAGAGCGCGCGCAGCTTCGCCCTCGAGCTGCCGTGGCCGAAAGACCGGCGCCTGGTGGCAGTGTGTGAAGCGATCCTGGCTGCGCCGGAACAATCGCAAACGGTCGAATACTGGGCCGACCAAGTCGGTGCCAGCGCTCGCACCTTGATTCGTTTGTTCATCAAAGAAACCGGGCTGACCTATCGTCAATGGGTGCAGCAGGTGCGCTTGACCGAAGCCCTCAGCCGCCTCGAACAGGGCGAAGCGGTGGGGCGCGTCGCCAGTCAGTTGGGCTACGCCAGCGCCAGTGCTTTCAGCGCCATGTTCCGCACCGTGCTGGGAGAAACTCCCAGCGAATACGTGGCGCGTCGGGCACTGAGCTGACGCACCGGTTCGGATTACAGCGCCATCACATCCGTGACTGCGTCGGCAAAAGCTTGCGGCGCTTCTTGCGGCAAGTTGTGCCCGGCGTTGGTGATCTGTCGATGGACCCGTTTGCCGGTGAAGCGCGCGGCACTTGAGGAGCCGTCGTTGGCCGGGATCACGCCGTCGGTGATGCCATCCAGAGTCACGCTCGGCACGCTGATCGGTGGCAGCGCAGCCAGGCGTTTTTCGATCTCGGCGTAGGCCGGGAAGCCGTCGGCCAAGCCTAGGCGATGACGGTAGGAGTGAATTACCACATCGACATAATCCGGGTGATCGAAGGAGGCGGCCGTGCGTTCCAGAGTCGCATCGTCAAAGGCCCAGGTTGGCGAGTTGCGGGTCCAGATCACTTTGGCGATGCCGCGACGGTCGGCGGCCAGGCCGAGGCGGCCACGTTCGGTCTGGAAGTAATACTGGTACCACAGGCCGGATTCGACTTTGGCCGGAATCGGCGCGGTGGCGTGAGCGATGTCCTGGATCAGGTAACTGTTGACCGACACCAGTCCGGCGCAGCGCTCCGGCCACAATGCCGCGGCGACGCACGCGGCGCGTCCGCCCCAGTCGAAGCCGGCGAATACGGCTTTCTGGATTTTCAGTGCGTCCATCAGTGCGATCAAGTCAGCGCCGATCGCGCCCTGTTGCCCGGAGCGTGGTGTGGTGCTGTCAATAAACGTGGTGCTGCCATGGCCGCGCAGGTGCGGCACGATCACCCTATAGCCGCGTCCGGCGAGGATCGGCGCGACTTGCTCGAAACTCTGGATGCTGTAAGGGAAGCCGTGCATCAACAGCACCACAGGACCGTTTTTCGGCCCGGCCTCGTAGTAACCGATGTCGAGTACGCCGGCGCGGATCTGCTTGATCGGCGCCATCAGCTTGCCCGCGCCACCAGCGTTGAAGCTGTCGGCGGCCTGAGCCAGGTTGACGTTAAGCAAGTCACCGGCGGCAAGGCTGACGGCGCCAATCCCGGCGACCTGGAGAAACTGCCGGCGTTTGTTGTTGATGGTGTCGGACACGGGTTGACCCTCTACGTGGTTGGGCGAATCGGGAGCGGTGCAGCGCTCCCGTTCGTTCCCACAGTTGACCGCGTCGAGGTATCTGCTCTGTTTCAGAAAAGCCGCCAAGTTAAAGCGGATGTATCAAGCGGCGGCTGGTACACAGTGCGTTACACGGCCCTCAGGGCAGGGCCGGCGCGAGCTCCAGTTCGGCACATAAACCGCCACCCTCGCGGTTGCTCAGGTTCAGTTTGCCGCCCAAGGCCAGCGCCAATTGCTGGGCGATCGCCAGCCCGAGGCCGGTGCCGCCGGTGTTGCGGTTGCGCGAGTTTTCCACGCGGTAGAACGGCATGATCACCTGGGCCAGTTCTTGCTCGGCAATCCCCGGCCCGCGATCCATGACCTTGATCGAGCAGCCGCCGTCAGGCCGCACCACCATGTGCAACTCGGCGGCGCCGGCGAACTTCAAGGCGTTGTCGGTCAGGTTCACCAGCACCCGGCGCAAGGCGTGGGGGCGGGTGTCGATCACCGCCGGGCAAGCGCCTTCGAGTTGCACCTGTTTGCCCACGTCCTGATAGTCAAACACCAGGCTTTCGAGAAACGAGCCGAGGTCGATACGGCAACTGGCTTCAGTTGCGCCGTGCACGCTGCGGGCATAGGCCACGCCTTCGCGAACCAGGTGTTCGATCTCGCCAAGGTCATTGCACAGCTTATCCTTCTCGCTGGACTCGTCCATGAATTCGGCGCGCAGTTTCATGCGGGTGATCGGGGTTTGCAGGTCATGGGAAATCGCTGCCAGCAGCTGCATGCGCTCTTTGAGATAGGCGGCGATACGGTCCTGCATGGTGTTGAACGCCTTGGCCGCGTAGGCGACTTCGGTCGGGCCTTTTTCGTCAAGGTGCACGGTGTGGGTGTTGGGGTCGAGGTTGTCGACCGCGTTGGCCAATCGGGTCAACGGGCGAATCGCCGTGCGCACCGCCAGCCAGGTGCACAGCAACAGCAAGCTCAGTTGCACCATCAGCACCAGCGGCAGCCAGGTCGAGAGCGGCATCACCGAGGGGCGCACGTCGATGGTCAACGGGCTGCCATCGGCCAGTTTCAGTTGTGCCTGATAGTGCGGCCGCGCGTCTTGGATGCGGGTATAGGTGGGCGAATAGGATTGACCGACGGCATCCTCGATGGACAGTACCGCGTTAGGCGCGTCCTTGAGATCGACCGGCGTGCCGGGCAAGCCTTCGCCCAGCAGGTAGCGGTAGGTGCGTCGTTCGAAACGCGGCACCCAGTCGGCGCGTTCGGCGGCCGGCAGTCGATCGAGCACCGACACGGCAATCGCCACGTCGTTTTCCAGATTACCCATCAACATGGCTTCGGCGCTTTGGTAGCGCTCGTAGAACTGCACGCCAAACGACAGGCCGTGGGCGACGATCAGGCCGACCAGGAAAATCAGCGACAACCGCGAGGCCAGTGTGCGTGGCCACAGTCTGGACAAAGTCATGAGTCGGCGCCGAGCAGTTCCACTGGATAAGAGAACACGTAGCCTTCGCTGCGCACGGTCTTGATGTAGGTCGATTCCCGCGAGTCATCGAGCAGGCGCTGGCGCAAACGGCTGACCAGCAAGTCGATGGAGCGATCGAACAGATCGGCGTCGCGGCCCTGGGTCAGGTTGAGCAATTGATCGCGGCTGAGCACCCGTTGCGGATGGTCGAGAAACACCCGCAGCAAGCGGTATTCGGCGCCGCTCAGCGCCACCAGCGTGTCGTCTTCGTCGAGTAAGTGGCGGGCGGTGGTGTCGAGGCGCCAGCGGCCAAACTTCAGCAGCCGACCGCTTTCGCTGATCAGCAGGTTGGGCGGCAGCATCCGCGTGCGGCGCAGCACGGCGTTGATCCGCGCCAGCAGTTCGCGGGCGGCAAAGGGTTTGGTGAGGTAATCGTCGGCGCCCATTTCCAGGCCGATGATGCGGTCGGTTTCATCGTTGCGCGCGGTGAGCATCAGAATCGGCGTGGCCTTGTGTTTACCAGCGCGCAGTTCGCGGCACAACAACAGCCCGTCGTCGCCTGGCATCATGATGTCCAGCACGATCAGGTCGACGGTGTTGGCTTCGAGAAAGCTGCGCATTTGTCGGCCATCGGCGACCACCGTGGTGCGCAGGCCGTTTTTTTTCAGGTAATTGCCGACCAGCTCCCGGATTTCGCGATCGTCATCGACGATCAGAATGTGGTTCACGTGTTCCATCGTTCAACCCTCTTTTTATTCGCGCGTGGCGCATTCTAGGGAGCAGTGGGAAGCCTGCCTGCGAGCCTTTGTATCTCTTTGTATCTAAACCCAATCTTGATACATGCGTATACAGAACCATAGTATCGGGTAGGGCTTTGTACCGAAACGTATCCAGCCCCCATGCCGATACCTTATGCCTAAATAACCCGTGTTTTACGACACAGCCCAGATACCTCGAGGGCATTTAATGGGTTCCATCGAGACAAGACAACTTGGCTCACCCGCAAACCATTAAACCCTGAGGATCACACCATGAACGTTAAAACCCTGATCGCCGCCAGCCTGTTCGCCGTCGCCAACGTCGCTGCGCTGTCCGCCCAGGCTGCGCCCCGTGCCGACATCCACAAGGTTATCTCCATCGTTGAAGCCAAGGGCGATGGTTGCGGGGTGATTGATGCGCGCATGACTTACCTGGATTCCAAGGGGCAGCAGCAAGTGCTGGATTACAGCAAGTTTGGTGATGACTGCCAGGAAGGTAGCTGATCACGAGCCTGGAACCAGGCTGATTGAACGCAATCGAGTGACGCAGTGCGTCACTCGAGTTTTTTTGCGCGGGCCGTTGGCGCTAAGCGACGACGCGGTAGCACGGCACATACGCCGCGCCGCCGGGCAGTTTCATCCGGTGCTGGGCGACGAAGGCTTTGAGCAACTGATCCAGCGGCTGCATGATCGCGGCGTCGCCGTGGATCTGGTACGGGCCGTGTTGTTCGATCAGGCGAATGCCCTTGTCCTTGACGTTGCCGGCGACGATGCCGGAAAACGCCCGGCGCAGATTGGCCGCCAGTTCGTGGGGAGGCAGGCTGCGGCTGAGCTTGAGATTGGCCATGTTTTCGTGGGTTGGATCGAATGGGCGCTGGAAGCCTTCGTCGATTTTCAGCAGCCAGTTGAAGTGGAAGGCGTCGTTGCGTTCGCGGCGGAACTGCTTGACCTGCTTCAAGCCCTGGGTCATTTCCCGCGCTACTTCCGCCGGGTCATCGATGATGATCTGGTAGTGCTGCTTGGCGGCTTCGCCGAGGGTCGCGCCGACGAAGGCGTCGAGTTGCTCCAGGTACGGCGCGGCGCTGCGTGGCCCGGTGAGGATGACCGGGAAGGGCAGGCCAGCGTTATCCGGGTGCATCAGAATGCCCAGCAGGTAGAGGAACTCTTCGGCGGTGCCGGCGCCGCCGGGGAAAATAATGATGCCGTGACCGACGCGGACAAAGGCTTCCAGGCGTTTTTCAATGTCCGGCAGGATCACCAGTTCATTGACGATCGGGTTCGGCGCTTCGGCGGCGATGATTCCCGGCTCGGTCAGGCCCAAATACCGGCCACTGGTGATGCGTTGCTTGGCGTGGGAGATGGTCGCGCCTTTCATCGGCCCTTTCATCACGCCGGGACCGCAACCGGTGCACACATCGAGGCTGCGCAGGCCCAATTCATGCCCGACTTTCTTGGTGTACTGGTATTCCTCGGTGCTGATGGAGTGACCGCCCCAACACACAACAATCTTTGGCTCCACGCCCGGACGCAGGGTGCGGGCGTTGCGCAGCAGGTGGAAGACGTAGTCGCTGATGCCTTGCGAGCTGTCCAGGTCGATGCGCTGGCTGCCCAGTTCGTTTTCGGTGTAGACGATGTCGCGCAGGGCACTGAACAGCATTTCCCGGGTGCTGGCGATCATCTCGCCGTCGACGAAGGCGTCGGCCGGGGCGTTCAACAGTTCCAGGCGCACGCCGCGGTCTTGCTGGTGGATGCGGATTTCGAAGTCTTTATAGGCTTCGAGGATGGTCTTGGCGTTGTCAACATGGGCGCCGGTGTTGAGGATGGCCAGGGCGCATTGGCGGAAAAGGTCGTAGATGCTGCCGGAACCGGCTTCGCTCAGCTGCTGCACTTCGCGTTGGGAGAGGGTTTCCAGGCTGCCTTTGGGGCTGACGGAGGCGTTGATGACTTGACGTTGGATCATTCAGGTTTCCTTAAAACGATGCCCGGCAGGCTGATAAAAAAACCGTGGCATCCGAATAGTGTGCATCCAGTGCTGAAGATGGCATGAACCACGGCGGATCGCTATGTACTTGAGAGGATAGACGTTTTGGCAGGGTTCGGCGTTCCCCGCGCATTGTCGGAAAAGTCGACGCACATAGCCAAATCCGTCGGACAGGTGATAATGCCCGACGTTTTTTGCCCGCTCATTGAAGGAATACCGCGCCATGTTCGAGATCCGGCCGATCGACCCTCCCACTTATCGAAGCCAGACCCGACGCAGCACCCTGATCATTGCCGTGGTGTTCCTGGCTCTGGCGATGCTGTTGTCGTCGTTGGCGGTAATGCTGCTGGGCGAGCCTGGTGGCGATAATTTTCGCTTGAATGTCGCCGGCGTGGCCCTGGCGCTGGCAATCACCGCGGCGTTGCTGCGGGGGGCGTTCTGGTCGCAGCCGTGGATGGCGTCGGCGGTGTATGGCTGGCGGCTCAAGCGCAGCCTGATGCGCATCACCAATGTCATGCACCAGGTGACCGAAGGCGTGGCGCGCCACGATCCGACAGCGATGAAACTGTTGCGTTTCTATCATCTGGGGCTGAGCCAGATGCACGACCTGGATGGCAACTCCAGCGACCACAGCCAATTGCTGCGCGAGGCGGATCAGCACACCGAGAAGATGCAGGCGTCGGGGCTGGACATTGATCAACCGCGCCTGGACCGGCAATGGCTCGAGGACCTGAAGGCGAAAAACCGCTGAGGGGGATGGCGGGAAGGTCAGCCGGGCGCTGACGCGATGGCCCTGGAAGACGGCGCAATCATTCGCCGATTCCAGGCCTGCGGTTTAGCTCGTTACTCTTTGACGCTCATGTACTCTTCGGCCCACTGGATGTAATCCTCGGGCTGGGTGTAGGTGTGGGTCAGTTCGGTGGCGCTCAGGTCCGAGGCCTGGGTGAAGATCTGCCGCTGTTCGCGCAGTGCGTCATACGTGGCTTTGATCGCCGCGAAATAAGCGCCGTGGCCGTCGATGGTCACCCGCACACCCAGTTCCGCCAGGCGTTTGTCGTCGCGCAGCAGCGGGTTGCCGTAGGTCACCAGCATCAGCGGCACGGTCAGGTGCTCGGCGATTTGTTCCAGTTGTTCGAAGTCACGCACACCGACCATGCAGATACCGTCGGCGCCGACGCGCTCGTATTGCTGGGTGCGGCTGATGATTTCCTGGATCGGCAAGATGCCGGCGTTGGTCCGGGCAATAATCGCCAGCTCTGGATCGACCCGGGCTTCGAGGGCAGCGCGAATCTTGCCAACCCCTTCGGCGACGGAAATCAGGTCGGTCGATTTGCGCCCGAATTGCGCCGGCAGCAGGGTGTCTTCGATGGTCAGCGCGGCGACGCCGGCACGTTCCAGTTCGACCACGGTGCGCATCACGTTCAGGGCGTTACCGTAGCCGTGGTCGGCGTCGGCGATAAATGGCAATTGCGCGACGCGGCCGATGCGCGTGGCCTGTTCGGCGAATTCGCTGAGGGTGATCAGCGCAAAATCGGGGGCCGCCAGCACCTGCAGCGAAGCCACCGAGCCACCGAGAATCCCTACTTCAAAACCCAGGTCGGCGGCGATGCGCGCTGACATCGGGTCGAACACCGAGGCGGTGTGGTAGCAGGTATTGGAAGCGAGCAGTTGGCGGAAATTGCGGCGTAAATCTTGATGGGAAAGCCTGGTCATACGAACTCCACAAACAAATGGAAAGGCTTGAGCAAAGGTGTCAACGCCGAGAAGAGCGAAAGGCTATCACGCTGCCCGGTAAAAGATGATGACGTTTTATTGTGCAAAGTCACCGAACTCGGCACGCATCTGACCGTTGGATTTGGTCTGATGTAGCAATTTGTCCGCCTGTTCGACGGAGCTGGGCGTGGTTGCCGGTTCTTGGGTACATATCGGTTGCTGCGGTCGTACTTGGTTCCTGTGGGAGCTGGCTTGCCAGCGATGGCGTCGGGTCGGGTGATGGATTTGGTTGGTGTACATATCCGTTGCTGCGGTAACGGCTGCTAACGGTTCCGCTCTTACAGCGGGTCACTTTTTCAAACGCCAAAAAGTAACCAAAAGGCTGCCCCTGACGTACGGCCCCTCGCTGGGGCTCGGGGTCCCTTCGCTCCGGCATTCATCCGGGGGCATCGCCCTCCGGTTGGCTTCGCTGGCACCTACATGCGATGAGTTCGACTGCGTCGAACGGCGCTGCGCGCCAATCCCCGGATGAACACCTCCACTCAGCCTCCCGACGGGGCGGGTGGATCAAAAGCAAGATCAAAAGCGAGGCAAGCTGACACTCGACTTGATGGTGTACGCAATTATTGCGGACACCTCCGCCCCCTGTGGGAGCTGGCTTGCCAGCGATGACGGCCTCCCAGCCAACCAATCACTAAAAGATGTAGCCCGCTCGCGAAGACAAACTTCCAGCCGCCGCCTGACTCAAGCTATTTCCCAGCCCCCAAATCTTCTGCACATTTATTCAAGCCTTTTGCCGAACAGGCTGGCACAGTCAGGAAAATTTCAGGATTGAAGGGTGTTATGGCGAGTTCTCTTTTGCCGCGCAGTGCTTTTTTGCGCGGGGCGGTGGCGATTATGCCGTTGTCGTTGGCGACGGCGCCTTGGGGGTTGTTGGCGGGGTCGATGGCGATTGAGGCCAATTTGACGCCACTGCAGGCTCAGGGGTTGTCGGGGATTGTGTTTGCCGGCGCGGCGCAATTGGTGGCGATCGGCATGTTGAAGGGTGGGGCGGGGATTTTTTCGATTTTGTTGACCACTTTGCTGCTGACTTCCCAGCATTTGTTGTACGGCATGAGCATGCGCTCGGTGATTGCACCATTGCCGGGCCGGTGGCGGGTGGGGTTGGGTTTTTTGCTGACCGATGAATTGTTCGCCCTCACCAGCCAGCACGACCGCCAGCAGTTCAACCGCTGGTACGCCTTGGGCGTCGGGCTGACGTTTTACGTTGCGTGGAATCTGTTCACCCTGGCCGGGATTGTGTTGGGGCGCAGTATTCCGGGGCTGGAGCACCTGGGGCTGGATTTTTCGATTGCCGCGACCTTTATCGCCCTGATCACGCCGGTGGTGCGCAATGTGCCGACGGTGGTCTGCGTGGCGGTGTCGCTGTTTTGCTCGGTGTTGTTCAGCTATTGGCAGTGGGGCTCGGCGCTGGTGGTGTCGGGGTTGGCGGGGATGACCGCAGGCTTTATCTGCAACAAGTTCTATCGGGGGCAAGCATGATGGTCTGGGCGGTGATTGTCGGCATGGGCCTGCTGGTGTTTCTCAACCGCTACGTGTTTCTCGAGCCGCGCTTGCCGTTGCGCCTGAGCAGCAACGCGCGGCAGTTCCTTGGTTTTGCAGTGCCGGGCATGCTTACGGCGATTTGTGGGCCGATCATTTTTCTGCCGGACAAACAGCTCAATCTGCAGTGGGACAATCCCTATCTGCTCAGCGCTCTGGTGGCGGTCGGGCTGGTGCTCTACACCCGCAGTACATTGCTGAGCATGTTATTGAGCATGGGGTTTTTCTTTGTGCTGCAGGCCTGGCTGTAGCGGCGGCGGATGAAAGGCGGCACCGTCCGTCTGGTGGCCCGTGCCAAGCGGGTTTGTGGCGGTCGTAGTCAGTAGAAGATCGAAAATGTTCGATTGTGTTCGCTGAGGTACGCCGCCATGACCACCCCCGACGAGTTCAGATTCCACGCCCATGAGCTCATTCTGGAGCTGGATGCCGCGACGACGGAAATGATGAAATTGATCTCCGCCCACCAGATGAGCGGGCCGGAATGGGACAGCGCTACGCGCTTGCAACACGAGGCTTACGAGCGCTGGATGAGTTACCTGCAACAGACCGAAACCAAGGCGCCACGGCGTTGATCTATGCTCAAGACAAGGCTGGTATTTCCCCGCGCCCGATGGAGGTGAGCATGTCCAGAGACCCGCAACATAAGGATCCACGCACGCCTGATGCGCCGACGACCGAGGAAGATGTCGAGCACCAGGAGCCGCCTCAGACCTGGAAGCATCCCGACGACGGCAAGAGCCTGTCGGACCGCGACGAAGAGCGGCCGCTGAAGCCCTGAAGCGCAACCGGATGTGCGGCCCTTCGCGAAGGGTCGCACAGGTGTATGGTTGAGTCCGTAGGCGATTGATCTCAAGCGAATGGAGGTGACCATGAGCATGGCGATGATGACCAAAATGCACATGAACGGCTATGACGTAATCAACGTAAACAACGGCCCGTGGCGGGTCTGCACCCAGAATGACCGGCTCGCGTCGTTCAGTTCAAAGGAGCAGGCGCTGGCTTTTGCGGCGGCACTGCCAGGTTACAAGCCCCGCAAAAAACCTCAGGCCAAAGCGCACGACCGAGCCTGATCGCGACTGTGCAGTGGTGAGCCCCGACCCGTCGGGGCTTTTTGCTGCGTGGGTTTCAGGGCTGATCCGCGCGCATCACCTCGCTGTGCGGTTCAATCAACTCCGGGCCCTGGTTGCGCACATTGCCCACCGCCCGCGCGACTTTGAACCATTCGAACGCCTGGGACGATTCGCCCTGCAGCAGGGCCATTTGCTCGGCGCGAGCCATGGGCGTTGCCGGGTCGAGCCATTCCCGCGCCAGGTCCGGCGACAGCACCACCGGCCGGCGATCGTGCAAGTCGACCATGCCGCCCTCGGCGTCGGCGGTGATGATGACGAAACCATCGTGCTCACTGGCGGCACGTTCATCCGAGGGAAACTGGCCGATCGCCGCGCAGAGGATCGGTGCCTGGTCGCGGCGGCGGATCAGCCAGGGTTGTTTGGTGGCGCCGGCGTCCGCTGTCCATTCGTACCAACTGTCCACCGGCACAATCGCCCGGTGCGGCCAGATCGCCCGGAAGAACGGACCATGGGCAACTTTCTCGACCCGCGCGTTGATAGGCGCGGCGCGGTCCTTGGCCCAATGTGGCCGCCAGCCCCAGCGCACGGCGTGGACATGCAGCCGATGCTCCGCCTGGTGCAGCAGGGCCAGTTGCTGGGTGGGCGCGGCGTTGTAGCGCGCCGGCAACTGGCCGGCGGTGTGGTCGACCCAGGCGTCGGGAATGCTCAGGGTGGCGACGAAATCATGGATGCCCCGATATTGCGTCAAACGTCCACACATGACTTGCCCCCTCCGCTGATGAATTGAGCTTAGTCGAGTGGGGCGTCGGGGTTATTTTTCGGCGCGCGAGCGGCAGAGGGTGCATCGTCGCGGCGCAACCGTCATGATTCGCACCCGTTGTTCGAATCGGATTTCGTTTATTTCCATGAAGCTTATTGTCAGGGCGCTTGCCGCCATCGCCCTAGCGGTCGGGTTGCTCGGCTGCATCGCCGCACCGATCGAAATGACCCCGCAGACCGAGCAGCGCTTGCGCACGCAAGCGCCGATCCGGTTTCTGCTGACGTTTGACGATGGCCCCAGTGCGTCGAGCTTCTATAACCCCAGTTTGCGCATCCTCAAAGGTTTGGCCAGCAACCCGGTGCAACCGGACCTGAAAGCGGTGTTTTTCGTCCAGACTCGCGCGCCTCGGGCCGGCGGCAGCGAGATTGGCAAGGGCGTGATGGCCTTGGAACACCGGACGGGGCACGTGCTCGGCTTTCATACCGCGACGCCGTGGCACACTAACCACCGGTCGCTGGATGATGCACAACTGGAACAGGCACTGAGCAACGGCACGGCCGATATCCAGGCGATTACCGGCGCTGCGCCGACCCTGGTGCGGCCGCCCTTCTGGAATTACGACCAGCGAACCTTCGCCGGGTATCAGCGCCATGGCTTGAAGGTGTTGTTGACCGATGTGAGCGCCAACGACGGCAAGATTTGGGGTTTCAATGGCAGCCCCCGGCGCCGCGCCAACATGCAGCGGCAAGTCTCGGAAGTGCGAGAACGCATCGCCCGGGGCGAATTGCCCACGGTGGACGGGGTGATCCCGGTGGTGGTGACGTTCCATGACCTCAACCGCTACACCTCATGGCACACCGAGGAATACCTGCAAATCCTCCTCGACAGCGCCCGGGAAAATGGCCTGGCGGTCAGCGCCAAACCGTTTTACGACGACACTGCCGAACTGCAACGTGCCGCCCTGGCTCGCACCGTTGAGCGCAGTGGCCAAGCCGAACACTTGCCGGGTTTTTGGGGGTGGTGGTGGGGCGGAAATTCGCGGTGAGGCAGTGGAGCGGGATGTTGCCAGTGCCGCCGTCTTCGCGGGCAAACCCGCTCCCACGGGGATTGTTGGTGTTGGCGACAATTGCTGTGCACTGCAAATCCTGTGGGAGCTGGCTTGCGAGCGATGGCGTACTGGCAAGCGACACATCCCTTTTGCCAGGGCCGCCGTCTTCGCGAGCAGGCTCGCTCCCACAGGGGATCTTCCGTGTTGGCAGTGAGTGCTGATACCCACAAGGGGCTGATGTCTGGCACGGCGGAGTGCTACAGTCGGTTTTTTTCCTTGAGGACGCTTCATGCGCAATGTTATCGGGGCGTTTGCAGCCCTGTTGCTCGCAGGGTGCTCGGTGCCCAGCTCGTTGGTTCCCGGTGAGCCGAACTACAGCAAAATCTCGCCCAAGCCACCCAAGGAGTACGCCGCGTGCGTGTTGCCGGCCTGGCAAAAAGAAGTCCCCAAGACGACCCAGACCGGCATTTCCAATGGCTACCGGATCAACGCGCCGAGCCTGGTGACCGCCGATGAGGTGCTGGAAATCACCAAGTTCAAGAGCGGCAGCCGCATCTCCCTCTACGAAGGCCCGCCCTGGGCCAAATCCGGTGACTTGCGCAAAATCGTCCGCGATTGCCTCTAGCCATTTCACCCGAGCATTTCGCGCAGGCGATACCAAAACATCCCCAGTGCCAACAATGGCGAGCGCAAGGCCTTGCCGCCCGGAAAGGTCATGTGCGGCACGGCGCTGAACACGTCCAGGCCCTGGCTATGGCCAGCGTGGATGGCTTCGCCGAGTAACCTGGCGCACCAATGGGTAACGTTGAGCCCATGGCCCGAGTAGCCCTGAGCATAGAAAACGTTTGGATGCTGGCTCAGGCGCCCGACCTGCGGAAAGCGATTGGCGCTGATGCCGATCTTGCCGCCCCATTGAAAGTCGATGCGCGTCTCGGCCAGTTGCGGGAACACCTTGAGCATTTTTGGCCGCATGTACGAGGCGATGTCTGCCGGGTCGCGCCCCGAGTAATGGCAGGCGCCACCGAACAGCAGGCGCCGATCGGCGCTGAGTCGGTAGTAATCGAGGCCGACTTTCTGGTCACACAGCGCCAGGTTCTGCGGGATCAGGCGCTGCGCCAGGTCCGGCGCCAGCGGTTCGGTGGCGATGATGTAACTGCCCGCCGGCAGCACCTTGCCACTGAGCTGGGGTTCGAGTTCTTCCAGATGCGCGTTGCACGCCAGCACCAACTGATCGGCGCGCACATTACCGCCGGCGCAGCGTACTTGCACCGTGTCGCCGTGAATCAGCTGCAGCACCGGGCTCTGCTCGAAGATTCGCACCCCCAGTGCCTCGGCGACCTGCGCTTCGCCGAGCACCAGGTTGAGCGGATGCAAGTGCCCGGAACCCATGTCGATCAGGCCCCCAGCGTAAACGTTGGACGCCACCACTTGTGCCATTTCGTGCGGGCCGACCAGATGGGTCTGCGGGCCATAACCCAGTTGCTGCAGATGCGCTTGCTCGTCACGGAACGCAGCGAACTGCGCCGCGGTATTGGCCAGTTCGCAGAAGCCCCAGCGCAGGTCGCAGTCGATGCCGTGCTGGCGAATGCGTTCGCCCACCAGCTCCACCGACTCGATGCCGGCGCGCTCCATGTAGCGCACGCCGTCGGCGCCGACGTAGCGGGCAAACCCGGAAACGTCATGGCCGATGCCGCGAATCAGTTGCCCGCCGTTGCGCCCGCTGGCGCCCCAGCCGATGCGCCGCGCTTCCAGCAGCACCACCGAGAGCCCGCGCTGGGCCAGTTCGATGGCGGTGTTGACGCCGGTGAAACCGCCGCCAATCACGCAGACATCGGCCACCAGATCACTGCCCAACACCGGCCGTTCGGGCATGGTATGCGCCGTGGCGGCGTAGTAAGAGCGCGCGTGAGCGGCGCTCGTTTGTGGATTCACCGCGTTCATTTGTTGGACTTCACTTTGCTCCAGGAGCGGGTCATCACACGCATGATCGCCGGGCTCGGGGTGGTGGAAATGTACAGTTTGTCGAGCACTTCCTGCGGCGGGTACACCTCAGGGTTGTTCACCAGTTCCGCGTCCATGAACTCCTTGGCGGGCGGGTTCGGATTGGCATAGCCGACCGTGGCGCTGACCTTGGCGATCACCTGCGGGTCAAGCAGGTCATTAATAAAGGCGTGCGCCTCCTTGGTATTGCCGGCATCAGCGGGAATCGCCAGCAGGTCGAACCACAGGTTGCTGCCTTCCTTGGGAATGGCATACGCAATGTTCACGCCGTTCTTGGCTTCCTTGGCGCGATTGGCGGCCTGGAACACATCGCCCGAGTAACCGAACGCAACGCAGATCTCACCGTTGGCCAGGTCGGAGACGTATTTGGAGGAATGGAAATAAGTGATGTACGGGCGAATCTGCAGCAGCCGGGCCTCGGCCTTTTTGTAGTCCTCGGGGTTCTCGCTGCGCGGGTCCATGCCCAGGTAGTTGAGGATCGCCGGGAAAATCTCGTCCGGCGAATCCATCATCGACACGCCGCACTGGCTGAGTTTCTTCAGGTTCTCTGGCTCGAACAACACCGCCCAGGAGTCGACTTTGTCGATGCCCAGCACTTGCTTGACCTTGTCGACGTTATAGCCGATGCCGTTGGTGCCCCACAGGTACGGCACCGAGTGCGCGTTGCCCGGATCGTTTTTTTCCAACAGGGCCAGCAGTTTCGGGTCGAGGTTTTTCCAGTTGGGCAGTTGCGCCCGGTCCAGTTTGAGGAACGCGCCGGCCTTCACCTGGCGGGCGAGGAAGTGGTTGGACGGCACCACCACGTCATACCCGGTGCGACCGGCGAGCAACTTGCCCTCGAGAGTTTCGTTGGAATCGAAGACGTCATAGATCACCTTGATCCCGGTCTTCGCCTGGAAGTCGGCGAGGGTGGTTTCACCGATGTAATCGGTCCAGTTGTAGACACTGACCTTGGATTCAGCCTGCGCGCCGGCGCTGCACAGGGTGGCGAGGGTCAGCGGGATCAGGGATTTCAATAGACGCATGTCGATACCTCGTGGATGGGTTGAAGTTTTACTGCTCTGGAGGCCGTCTTCGCGAGCAGGTTGCTGCGTTCAAATGTAGGAGCGAGCCTGCTCGCGAAAACGCCCGCTCGAACAGCGAAAATCTCAGACACTCAACAACAAAAACTCGCGCTCCCAGGAGCTGATCACGCGCTTGAAGTTTTCATGCTCGGCGCGTTTGACCGCGACGTAGCCGCGGACGAATTTGCTGCCCAGGTAGCGTTCGATGGTCGGGCAGTCTTCCATGTGCGCCAGGGCATCTTCGAGGGTGATCGGCAGGCGCAGATTACGTCGTTCGTAGGCGCGGCCCTGAACCGGCGCGCTCGGTTCGATGCGTTCGATCATCCCCAGGTAACCGCACAACAGACTCGCGGCAATCGCCAAATACGGGTTGGCGTCGGCGCCGGGCAAGCGGTTTTCCACGCGCATCGCATCGCTGCTGGCAGTGGGCACGCGCAAGCCGACGGTGCGGTTTTCCTCGCCCCATTCGACGTTCACCGGGGCCGAGGTATCCGGCAGGAAGCGGCGGAACGAGTTGACGTTGGGCGCGAACATCGGCAGCAATTTCGGGATGTATTTCTGCAAGCCACCGATGTGGTGCAGGAACAGTTCGCTCATGCTGCCGTCGCTGTTGGCGAAAATCGGCCGGCCGCTGGCGATGTCGACCACGCTCTGGTGCAGATGCATGGCGCTGCCGGGCTCATCGCCAATCGGCTTGGCCATGAAGGTTGCCGTGACGTTGTGCTTGAGCGCCGCCTCGCGCAGGGTGCGCTTGAATACGGTGATCTGGTCAGCCAGATCCAGCGCATCGCCGTGGCGGAAATTGATTTCCATCTGCGCCGGGCCGTCTTCGTGGATCAGCGTATCGAGGTCCAGGCCTTGGGCCTCGCACCAGTCGTAGACGTCTTCAAACAACGGATCGAATTCGTTGGCGGCGTCGATCGAAAACGACTGCCGGCCGCTTTCCGCACGGCCCGAACGGCCCAGCGGTGCCTTGAGCGGCAGGTCCGGGTCTTCGCAGCGCTGGGTCAGGTAGAACTCCATTTCCGGCGCGACGATCGGCCGCCATCCTTTGTCGGCGTACAGTTGCAGGACTTTTTTCAGCACGTTGCGCGGCGACAGTTCAATCGGGTTGCCGAGTTTGTCGAAGGTGTCGTGGATGACAATCGCGGTCGGTTCGATCGCCCACGGCACCAGGTACATGCCGGCCGGATCGGGGCGGCAGACCATGTCGATGTCGGCCGGGTCGAGCAAATCGTAGTAGATGTCGTCGTCGACAAAATCCCCGGTTACCGTTTGCAGCAGCACACTTTCCGGCAGGCGCATGCCTCGCTCATGCAGGAACTTGTTGGTCGGGGCAATTTTGCCTCGGGCGATGCCGGTCAGGTCGCTGACCACGCACTCTACTTCGGTAATCTTGTGATCTTTCAGCCATGAATACAGCTGATCGAAAGGGGCATTCATAAAAACCTCGTGATGGATGGCGCCGGGATCTGCGGTTGCCTCCCTGGCAGGCTTTCCCTGTGGCGCGTTGGCGATTATCTTGGTCGAGCCTCGACGTTCCATCTATCCACTTTGAGCAGCACCAAAACGCACCAAACGAGTGCGTAAGGTCACCCCATGACAGCGTCCAATCCGCTTCAGGTTCAAGCGTTCAACACCTTCGATGTGGCGGAACAGATCCGTGCCACCCCAGGCTGGACCCAGCATTACCAGCAAATGTCCCCCGGGCATTTCACCGGGCTGGTGCGCTATCTGGACCTGCAAGGCGTGGAGATTTACGAGGAGTGCATGAACACCCGGGTCGAGCAGAATTTCAGCGCGCCGCCGGGTTCACTGGCGTTTTGTTTTGATCGCAGTGACAACGCGCTGTACGTGTTGAACGGCGAAAGCCGCAACATCTGGATCACCCCGGAAAATTATCAAGAGATCGCCGTGGTGTTCGGTCCGGACTTCGTCCAGGGCCAGGGGCTGGGAGGCGAACAACTCGACGGTTTGTTCATGGCGCCGCTCAATTGCCAGCAGAACGCGTTGTTCAGCCGTTGGCTCAGCGGCACCCTGACGCGCCTGGCGCAGACCATCGACCCGCCGAGCCGCGAAGCACTGACCCAGCAGTTACTCGACGATTGCCTGTACGTCCTCGATAACGCTTGCGTCTGCCTCGACCGCGGTGCCCTGCAGCGGCGCAGTGATGAGCGCGCAATCATGAAGCGGGT
Source organism: Pseudomonas rhizozeae (assembly GCF_031583775.1). NCBI lineage: Bacteria > Pseudomonadati > Pseudomonadota > Gammaproteobacteria > Pseudomonadales > Pseudomonadaceae > Pseudomonas > Pseudomonas rhizozeae. The sequence continues at coordinate 4,831 of NZ_JAVLSB010000064.1, read as the reverse complement.
AGGGGAATGGGCGGCGGACGCGCCGGAAGAAACCCTGAATGTGTTGGAGTTGGCGCACGTGGCAGGGGTGTCGTTGCGCCAGTTGCAGCAGGCGTTCAAGGCCTACACTGGCATGGCGCCGGCGCAGTGGTTGCGCTTGCGGCGACTCAACAGTGCCCGCCGAGAATTGCTCAGCCGCGATGCCCACGAAACCACGGTGGCGGAAGTGGCGATGCACTGGTCGTTTTGGCATCTGGGGCGGTTTTCCAGCAGCTACCGTGCGCTGTTCCAGGAATTACCGAGCGAAACGCTCAAGCGCAATGTGGTTCGCCGCAGTCGTTAACGGTCAAAGGCGCCGCTGGAAGGCTTTGACGATACGCACCGTGGCCTCGCTGACGTTCAGATTGGCCACCGATTCCAACGGGTGCCAGATGCAATCGATGATCTCGTTGTGCGGATGGACGCGGTCAACGTCGATCACCGAGGCTTCGAACACATGGTGCTCGGTATCCCCGGCGGTCAATGCCATGAGGTACAGCACCTGATCGACAACCAACCCGGTTTCCTCCCACAACTCTCGTTCGGCCGCCGCCGCGTGGCTTTCACCGCGCTCGACTTTGCCACCGGGCAGCGTCCACCGGCATTTCGGTTTGCGCACCAGCAGGATATGCCGGTCTTGCTCGCAAATGACGGTGGCTCGAATTTTCATTGGGTCGCTCAACGTGGGCTTGTCATGGTTTTGTCACTAAACGTACATAAAAGTGCAATATTCAGGCCGTTTCGCGGGTTAGCTAGCCACTCCAAGGTTGATGACATTCTAAAAAGTGTGGTTATTGAATCAGTTATAGACGTAATTAACCGAACGGGTAACGAATTTCTTGTTACGTTCCTACCCATTCAGTTAAGATCGCCCCGCGTTCACCACCACGGTTTATGCATTTTTAAATCCCAAGCTTCCATCAGCTGCTTGGGATTTTTTTTTGCCTGCTTTTTTTATAGGCAATAAAAAACCCGGCTGATCAGGCCGGGTTTTCGATGTCATGTTGCGTTAAGAGCCCCACTGCGAGCGTAGTTTGTCCTGCAGACTTTTGAATACTTCGTCCAGCGACGGCAGGCTTTTTTTCGAATCCTGCGGCGGCTGGGTGTCGACCCCGGCGAGAATCTCCGCGAGGTTGTGGAAGTGCCCGCCGTCCTTTTTCGTCGTCGATGACGTGTCAGAACCCGGCGCCAGTACGGTCAGCGCTGCTTCCAGCATCTGGTGCTGTTTCAGCCATTCCGGGGCGGCTTTTTCTTCCGGGCTCATGCCGTCGAGGAATTTCAGCGCCGCGCGGGCCCGACCGATCGGATCGTTGGCGTAGGGATCCTTGTAGTTCTTTTCCTGATCCGCCGGGCCGCTGTAGTGGCCGGTGGCGAGTTGTTCCTGCTGACGCATCAGTGCGTTGGCCGAGGCCTGCTCGTCGGCGGTGAACAAACCGTCCTTGTTGGTGGCCACTGCGTACAGCGAGCGACGGTCGAGATCACCCATCAAAGCGTTGCGGTCTTCCTCGCTGCCGGCGTAAGGCTTGCCGCCGTCCTTCATCAGCGCGTATTTCTCGTCCATGCGTTTGCGCGCATCGGTCGCCACTTCGGAGAAGGTCTTGTCCTTGGAGCTGGACACCGCGCCCGGCTGGCTGACGCCCAGTGCCAGCGCATCGGCGTTCATCCCCGCGCGCACCGGGAAATACAGGCCATTGCCCGACACCGCGCTGCTGTAGCTGCTGGAGGTGTTCGACAACTTGACCGTGTCCGAAGCCTGGGACGTGTCGCTGGCCTGATCGGCGTCCGTCGCGACCGCGGACTTGTCGGTGGTGCTGGTGCGCTCGTTGGCGACCTTGCCGTAAGTGGTCGCTGCCGTGCTGAATGAAGAGACACCGATGCTCATCGCGCTTCCTTATTGTGTCGAGTCGTCCGCTGAGGGATCGTCGCTGGGCATGCTAACGGTCCGCTGTGGGCGAGTCTATATACATAGGTATGACGCCGTGCCCAGGTTCTCGGGGCAATGGCCTATCGTGGGGTATCGGCTGGCGGCAGCGTTTCTTGATGCAGCGCGCGCCGATTCACCGGCGCAAAAAAACCGCTGCACCCCGGCAGGGTGACAGCGGTGTGTGACAGCCGGGTTTACTGACGATCAGGCAGGGCGTAGGCAATCACGTAGTCACCGCGATCCGCTGATTGCCGCGCGCCGCCAGCGGTAATGACGATGTATTGCTTGCCGGTTTTCGGCGAAACAAAGGTCATCGGTCCGCCCTGACTGCCCACCGGCAGACGGGCCTTCCAGACTTCTTTGCCGTTGGCTGAGTTGAAGGCGCGCAGGTAGTAATCCTGGGTGCCGGCGATAAAGAGCAAACCGCCCTGGGTCGACAATGTGCCGCCGAGGGTCGGCATGCCGATCGGCAGGGGCAGGTGCATTTTGATCCCCAGCGGACCGGTGTCCTGCACGGTGCCGACCGGCACTTGCCAGGCGATTTTCTGGCTCTTCATGTCGATGGCGGTGAGCGTGCCGAACGGCGGCGCCTGGCACGGGATGCCGGCAATCGACAGGAAGCGGTTTTTGTTCACCGCATACGGTGTGCCTTTGAGCGGTACCGCGCCCATGCCGGTGTTCAGCGCTTCACCGCCGGCCGAGGCCTGGGCGTCTTTCTGCTGCGGCACCATTTGAATCCACAGGCCAAGGCGCATGTCGTTGACGAAGATAAAACCGTGCACCGGGTCGGTCGACAGGCTGCCCCAATTCATCCCGCCCAGCGAACCGGGAAAGCTCAGCGACACGTCGGTGCCCGGCGCGGTGTACAAGCCGTCATAGCGCATCTGCTTGAACGAGATCCGGCACAACAACTGGTCGAACGGCGTGGCCCCCCACATGTCCGATTCGCGCAAATGCTGCGCGCCGATCTGCGGCATGCCGACGGATTTTGGCTGGGTCAGCGAGTAGGGTTCGTTGGGGATGTCCGAAGCCTTGACCGGTACTTCTTCGACCTTGGTCAGCGGCTGGCCGGTGGCGCGGTCGAGGACGAAAATCTGCCCGGCCTTGGTGCCGATCACCACGGCCGGCACGCTGCGCCCGTCGGGGACGGTGAAGTCGATCAGGCTCGGCTGCATCGGCAGGTCGAAGTCCCACAGGTCGTTGTGCACCGTTTGGTAAACCCACTTTTCCGCGCCGGTCGTGGCGTTGAGCGCCAGCACCGAGGCGCCGTATTTGTGGTTCAGTGCGGTGCGTTCGACGCCGTAGATGTCGGTGGAGGAACTGCCCATCGGCAGGAAAATCGTGTTCATCACCGGGTCGTAAGACATCGGCGCCCAACTGTTCGGCGTGCTGCGCACGTAGGTGCGGTCCGTGGCCGGGGCTTGTGTGTTTTCTGGGTTGCCAGGGTCGAAGGCCCAGCGCATGGCGCCGGTCATCACATCAAAACCGCGAATCACGCCGCCGGGCATGTCGGCCTGGACGTTATCGGCGACGCGCCCGCCGACCACCACGGTGGTGCCGGCCATCAGCGGTGCCGAGGACAGTTGATAGTAGGAGTCCGGCACGTTGCCCAGGCCGGCCTTCAAATCGACCTGGCCGTTGTCACCGAAGCCTTGGCAGAAGGCGCCAGTGTCGGCATCCACTGCGATCAGTCGGGCATCGATGGTGTTGGTCAGCAAGCGGCGCTGGCAGTTGGCGCCTGCCGGCAGGGCCACGGGCAGGGCCGGGGTGTTGCCGTCGCCGGATTGGGCGAGCGGGGCGCTAGCATCAAAGTAGGCCAGCCCACGGCAGCGCTGCCAGACCTTGCTCTGGGCGTCGATGGAATTTTTCCACAACTGTTTGCCGGTGTCGGCATCGAGGGCGATCAGGTTGTTGTGTGGGGTGCAGATAAACACCTTGTCGCCGACTTGCAGCGGGGTCATCTGGTCTTCGGCACCGTTGCCGTCGCTGATCGCCACGTCGCCGGTGTGGTAGATCCAGGCGGGTTGCAACTGGTCGACGTTGCTGCGGTTGATCTGGTCCAGCGCGGCAAAGCGGCTGCCACCTTCGTCGTTTCCGTAGTGCGCCCAGTTTTTCTGCGCCTTGGCCGGGTCGACTTGAGTCAGGCCCGGTCCGTTGCCGGTCGGTGCCACCGAGGGGTGCGGCACGAACATGCCCGCCGCTGCGGCAACAATGCCGAGCGCCAGCACGCCACTCAGCACGTAACCCGCGCGACCGCCGGCCAGGCCATTGGCCCGGCGCAGGCTTGGGTAGGCCAGCGCCACCAACATGCTCAATACGCCGAAAGCGAACAGGCGCGAGACCAGTGGCCAGAAATGCAGCCCGGCATCCGCCAGCGCCCAGATCACCGTCAACAGCATCACGACCGCGAACAGCCCGGCACCGAGCAAATGGCGGCGGCCAAGCAACAGCGCGGAGGCCATCAGCCCGAGCCCTGCAAGCAGGAAATACCAACTGCCGCCCAACGTAACGAGGTACGCGCCGCCCGCCGCGAACAGCAATCCAAAAATCAAAACGCCCAGCGCCGCCAACCAAATGGGCCAGCGGCGCACGTTCGCCGTCGTTCGAGAATCAGTCATGTCTCATGTTCCAGATATGTAACTATTTAGTTAGTACACAACAATACCAAAAAAAGCCCCGGCCGCGACAGGCTCGTCGTCCGGGGCAATGGGAGAACAGTCTTGTGTGGCCAGTAACAATGCCCGGCGCGGTTAGCTGCTAATCCTTGTGCGAGCCTGCTCGCGAAGGCGTCCAGTCAGGCAACATTGATTTTGCAGGTGCCGGCCTCTTCGTCGGAACGCCGCCCGGAACCGGCGGGCTCCCACAGGAGAAGTGCGTACAACTCGAAAC